>JANLSZ010000200.1:0-43080 GCA_031362685.1 Vicinamibacteria bacterium
GAGGGTGACCCAGACCGGCGAGTTCGTGGGCACCCCCGCCTACATGTCGCCCGAGCAGTTCGATGCGCGCACCGTCGACGCGCGCAGCGATGTCTATTCGCTGGGCGTGGTCCTGTTCGAAATGCTGACCGGACACGCCCCGTTCAGCGCCTCCTCCGTGATGGGGATGGCGATGAAGCACCTGAAGGAACCAGCACCCGCACCGAGCGCGCTGCGGACCGATCTGCCGCCGTGGATCGATCGCGTGGTCCTCAAGTGCATCGAGAAGGAACCCTCGCGCCGGTTCGCAACCGCGGCGGCGCTGGCCGACGAGCTCCGACTCAAGAGAACGGGCGTGACCGCTCGGCCCCGCAAGCTTCCCTCGGGGGACAGCGTGGTCCGGGCCGAGAGTGCCGCGGCGGAATGGGCTCTGGTTCTGGCTGCGCCTTCGGAGAAGGCCGGCTGGACCCCGGCCCTGGCCCTTCGCTTCGAGGACCGCGTCTTCCGGCTGGTCCGAGTCGACGCCCCCGTCGCGCGCAAGGGCCTCTGGACGTATCGCTTCACCTATTGGCCGGAGGGCGAGTTGATCCGCCGGCTGGTGGATTACGACGCCGATCACCGCCCGGGCCGAAGCTAAACCGCGGAACCCCGGTTACAGTATTGGGCCGCACCTCTTCAGGAGACCATGAACCGATGGCGAGTATCGATGTCCTTCTCAAAGCCGCTGTGGACCAGAAGGCGAGCGACCTTCACATTTCCGTGGGTCTGCCGCCCATCCTTCGACAGTTTGGCGAGCTCAAGAAGCTCCAATATCAACCGCTCAGCGCCGAGCAGACCGCGAAGCTCATCACCGAGATTCTGACTCCCGATCAGCGCAAGGTTCTGGAGACGGAATGGGAGATCGACTTCGCCTACGAAATCCCCGGCCTGGCCCGCTTCCGCTCGAACGCGTTTCAGCAGAGGAAGGGTCTAGACGCCTGCTTTCGCGTGGTCAAGCTGCAACTGGGGAGCTTCGAGGAGCTTGGCATTCCGGACATCATGAAGAAGGTCTGCGAGAACCATCAGGGCCTGATTCTGGTGACCGGGTCGGCCGGGTCGGGCAAGTCGACCACTCTCGCCGCCATGGTCGACCTGATCAATACCCACACCGCCCATCACGTGCTGACCGCCGAAGATCCCATCGAATACGTGCATCCCATCAAGCAGAGCGCGGTGAATCAACGCCAGCTCAATACCCACACCAAGTCCTACGGGAACGCCCTCAAGGCCGCGCTGCGTGAAGACCCGGACGTGATCATGGTGGGTGAGTTGCGCGACCTCGAGACCATTTCCCTCGCCATCAGCGCTTCGGAAACCGGCCACCTGGTCATCGGATCGATGAACACGTCGTCGGCGCACAAGACCATCGACAAAGTCATCGACTCCTATCCAGCGGCCCAGCAGAACCAGATTCGGGCCATGCTGGGCGAGTCCTTGAAGGCGGTCTTCTCGCAACGGCTTCTGCCCCGCGCCGATGGGTCGGGCATGGTGCTCGCGTATGAACTGCTTCTGGGCAGCACCCAGCTTGCGAACCTGATCAAGGATGGCAAGACGTTCCAGATTCCGAACATCATGCAGATGGGCAAGGCCCAGGGCCTGCGCACCATGGACGACACCCTGATGGAACTGCTGAAAGCGGGAACCATCTCCCTTGACGTGGCCCTGAAGAACGCGCTGAACGTGAAGGCGTTTCCCACCGCACCGGCGCCTGCGCCCGCGGCCGCGGCCGCCCCTGCGGCCGGTGCGCCCGCGCCCGGGATGGCGCGACCCGGGGGAGTGGCTCAAGGCGGAGTGGCCCGCCCGTCCGCGCCCGGCATGGCGCCTCGACCCCCCGCACCTCCGGGAACCGCGCCACGTCCGCCGGCGCCGGGAATGGCGCCTAGACCCACCGCACCTCCGGGAACCGCTCCGCGGCCGGGCGTGAAACCGGAGGTGAAGTAGTCATGGCCATGCCCGAGCTCGAACGACTCCTGCGCAAGATGATCGAAGGCGGCGCCTCCGACCTCCACATGGTGGTGGGCCGGCCGCCCCTGCTGCGCACCCGCGGCGAACTCGTGCCCATGGACGAGCCGCCGCTCACCCGCGAAAGCTCCCAGTCCATCATCACGGAGATCCTCGCCCCGGGTCAGAAGGAGCGGATTTTTGAGAATCTGGATCTCGACCTCGCCTACGAATTACCCGACGGGGCCGCGCGCTTCCGGGTCAACGTGCTCTGGCAGCATCGGGGCATGGGGGCGGTGATGCGGGTGATCCCCACCAAGATCCTCACCATGGAACAACTGGGGCTTCCTCCCGGCGTCCGCCAGATCGCGGACATGCGCCGCGGTATGGTGCTGGTCACCGGCCCCACCGGTTCGGGCAAGTCCACCACTCTGGCCGCGATGATCGATCACATCAACGAGACGCGCGAGGCCCACATCATCACCATCGAGGATCCTCTCGAGTTCGTCCATCCGAACAAGAAGTGCCTGATTTCGCAGCGTGAGGTGAAGTCGCACACCAAGTCGTTCTCGGCCGCGCTGAAAATGGCGGCCCGCGAAGATCCGGACATCGTTCTGGTCGGGGAGATGCGCGATCTCGAAACCATTCGCCTCGCGCTGGCCGCGGCCGAACTGGGCATTCTGGTCTTCGGCACGTTGCACACGAACTCCGCGTCAAAAACCATCGATCGGATCATCGACGCGTTTCCGGCCGACGAACAGCCGCAAGTGCGAGTCATGCTGGCCGATTCGTTGAAGGCGGTGGTGGCTCAGCAGCTGCTCAAGACGTCCGATGGCAAGGGTCGTTGCGCCGCCAACGAGATTCTCGTTTCCACCTCGGCGCTCTCGAACCTGATCCGCGAAGGGAAGATCTCGATGATCAACTCCAACATCCAGACCGGCGGCGCCCTGGGCATGCAGACCATGGACCAGGCCCTCGCGAAGTTTGTGAAGGATGGCCGCATCACCGCGGAGGCCGCCTACGAGAAGGCCATCGACAAGGAGAACTTCAAGAAGCAGATGGGAGCGCCTGCTCCCGCCCCCCCGCCCCCTCCGCCCGGGCCTCCGGCTCGTTAGGTGCCTCCGCACTTGGTGAGACACGCCCGGGTTTGAAAGACTGCACGCCCCCCCATGGCCGATCTTGATTTCGAAGCTCCGTTCGTCGAGGGCCTGAAACGCCTTCAGGAGTTGCGCGCCTATCGCGGCGATCCCGGGAAAGAGCGGGAGGCCGCGGCCCTGAAGGCCCAGCTCGACGCGGCGCGCCGTCAGGTGTACGCCAGCCTGACCTCGTGGCAGCGGACCCTGGTGGCCCGTCACGCGAATCGGCCCTACACCCTCGACTACGTGGGCGCGCTGCTGACCGACTTCATCGAGGTGAAGGGGGATCGGCGATTCGCCGACGACCCCGCGATCGTCACCGGCTTCGGTTTCTTTGAGGGGCGGGCGGTGTGCGTGATCGGGCATCAGAAGGGCCGCGATACGAAGCAGAAGATCTATCGCAACTTCGGGATGCCCAAGCCCGAGGGGTATCGCAAGGCGATGCGGGTCATGCGCATGGCTGAGAAATTCGGCCGTCCCATTCTGACTCTGGTGGATACGCCGGGGGCTTACCCGGGCCTCGACGCCGAGGAGCGAGGCCAGGCCGAGGCCATCGCTTTCAACCTGCGCGAGATGGCGAAGCTCACGGTTCCGATCATTGTCACGGTGGTGGGCGAAGGCGGCAGCGGCGGGGCCCTGGCCATCGCGGTGGGGAATCGGGTCAACATGCTGGAGAACTCGGTCTATTCGGTGATCACCCCCGAAGGGTGTGCCTCGATCCTGTGGCGCGACGCGGGCCGGGCCCCGGATGCGGCCAAAGCGATGAAGGTGGCGGCCCTCGACATGAAGGCCCTCGGCCTGATCGACGACATCATTGAAGAACCGCCGGGGGGGGCGCATTCCGATCACGATGCCACCTTCGATGCGGTGCGGGTGGTCCTTGCCCGGCAGCTGGGCGAGTTGAGCGGCAAGACGGAAAAGGAACTGCTCGACGAGCGCTACGACAAGTTCCGGGCCATGGGCCGCATCGGTCAGGACCTGGTTGAAGACTAGACAACGTCATTGCGAGTCGGTCCACGGACTACGTTCGTGACTTTGGGAAGAAACCCCGTCGTCATTGCGAATGAGCCGGAGTTCCGGGATCGAATGAAGCAATCTCACGAGCTCGGGAGATTGCTTCGGTCCACCCCAAAACGACGGGTCCCTCGCAATGACGAAAAGGAGCTGAAATGGGCCTTACTCGCACGGGTTTCTCAGCAGGAGGGCAGCGGAAGGCTTCCGAGCGCGAAGCCTGGCCTTGGGCCAGCGCGAAGCCTGGCCTTGGGCCACGAAGCAACCCCGTCCAGCCACTACCAAGCTATTGGCTTACTGACCCTCTCGCACCCATGACCATCCGAGTGCGTCTATTCGCCGCCATCCGCGAAACCCTCGGCCGTGAGAATGTGGAACTGACTCTCGCCGACGGCGCGACACCCGAGGACGTGTGGCGTGAACTGGTGAAGCAGGATCCGCGCGGTGACTTGTCCGCCCGGCGCCACAACCTCGCCGCGGCGGTGAATCGCAAGTACACGAGGTTCGACGCGCCGCTGTCGGACGGAGACGAGGTGGTGTTCATTCCTCCGGTGAGCGGCGGGTAGTCGTCCGCTTGGTTTTGTGAAACGTACTCGTCCACGTACTCGGCCGTAGCCACGCACCTATCTTCCGACTTGCACAACCACCACTACGGCCGAGTACGAGTACGTGGATCGCGTGCGACGCACGTTATCGGAGTGTGATAACGTTCGTCCGTGATCCTCTCGTTCAAGAGCCGCCTTGCGCGTGAGGTCTTCGATGGAGACGGCGGTGGCCTGTCTCGCAGGCTGCCGGTCGAGATTCGGAGAGCGGCGACACGAAAACTACAGTACCTGAACGGAGCCACAAAGATCACCGACATGGGGTCTCCCCCGGGCAATCGCCTGGAGGCTCTTCGCGGTGACCTTCGCGGCTACCATTCGATCCGCGTCAACGACCGTTGGCGGATCATTTTCCGGTTCGATGACGGCAACGCGAGCGACGTCGACGTTGTGGACTACCACTGAGGAAGGAACATGCGCCCCAAGAATCCAATCCATCCCGGCGAAGTGCTCGCCCTTGAGTTTCTTTTCCCCACGAAACGCTCGCAGCGTTCCCTCGCGAGCGACCTGGGCTGGACGCCGGCGCGCTTGAATGAGGTCATCAAGGGCCGACGGGGCGTGACTGCAGACGCGGCGCTCGATTTGGCGCGCGTTCTGAAAACGTCGCCGGAGTTGTGGCTTAACCTGCAGATGACCTGGGATCTGAACCGGGCCGAGGTAAGGCGCGCGAGTTAGGTCCACGATTACGAGTGCGAGCGACTGTCTTCGCGCCGCTGGCACGCCGGCGGGCTAAACTTCGAAAATCATGACGCGGGCGCACTCAAAGGTCCTGGACTTCTCACCCAATCGATACATCGAGAAGGTGAACCGCGCCACCGGCCGGGAGATTCCCGGGCCGATCGACCCGGACGACCTTCTGGTTCACGCTCATCGCGATCAGAACCCTATCGAGGTCGTGGCTCAGGTCATCGCCTCCAGTTTCATTCGGACCACGGGTCGAGAGCGGGCGGTGGAGCGCGGTCTCAAGGCCATCAATGAGATGGCCGGTCGGGGAGCCGAGCTCGCCAGCCTCTTCATCGGCGGACGCGCCTTTGAGAAGAGGGCCAAGGATTTCCTCGGCGTCGTTTCTCGCGACTACTCGTACCAGTTCCGCGAGCCCAAGCATCTCTCGCCGGCCCAGGTCGACCGTCGCCTCACCAAGGCCCGAAAGGATGCGGCGAAGAAACTCCTGGCGCGCGGGGCCCACCCGAAACTGCACGTTCTCCTCACCGGGGCCACGGGCTTCGTGGGCAAAGAGATCCTGTTTCAGGCCGCCACCGACTCTCGCATTGCCCGGGTCACTTCGATCGTCCGTTCCGAGAAGATCACGGATCGGAAGACCGGGGAAGTGCTGCGGGTGATCGACGCGGCGGAGCGCGGCGCTTCGCTGCTTCGCCGGCTCGCCATCGACGAGGGCGCGGCTTCGAAGTTCGACTTCGTTCAGGGGGATATCGAGCAGCCGAACTTCGGGCTTGGCAATCACGATCACGATGGGCTGGCGAAGAGCGTCACCCACGTCATTCACTGCGCGGCGTCTGTCTCGTTCGACGATCCTTACGAGGCTTCATTCCGGTCGAACGTCCTCGGCTCGATCAACGCCCTCGGGTTCTCCCTCTCCCTCCAGGCTCGTCGTGGCTCGCCTTTCGTGGAGCACGTGGCCATCGAAACGTCCTATATCCACGGACGCAAGCGAAACACCATGGCTCAGGAAGAAGCCCTCGTCTTCCCGAGACACTTCTACAACAACTTCTACGAGCTCACGAAGGCCATGGCCTCGATGGAGACCGACCGCCATCTGATCGAGAAGGGCCTTCGGGTGGTCCAGCTCCTGCCCTCGATCGTGATCGGTCATTCCGAGACCGGCAACAACCGCGGCGACACCAAGGTGGTGAACGCGCCGGTGAACGCGTTTGGCCGGGCCAAGGAAATCGCGGACAAGCTCGACTCCGATATCGCGGGAAAGCCGCGCCAGATGCTGCTGCAGTGGGCGGGGGGCCAGTTTCCCGGCGACCCTACCGCGGAGTTGAACTTCGTTCCCGTCGATCGGGTGGTTCAGGGGATCCTCGCCAGTCTCACCGCGACCGAGGCCATCGGCACTCGCATCCACCTCGCCACCGACAATCGCATCCGCTCGGAGGACGTGGTGCGCACGGTTCGCGAGGAGCTGGGGGTCAACGTGCGCCTCTCCGATCCCACCATCTACCGCAACGTGACTCTGCCCATCGTGAAGAGCGTTCTGGTCCGTCTCGGCGAAGACAAACTCGCGAACGCGCTGGAGAAACTGGGCGCGATCTTTGGCGGGTATGCCGAGTGGGGTCAGCCTGTTCACTCCGTGGGGAACGACGTGCGCCTCCTCGGCCTGCCCATAAGACGCCCCGACACCGAGCACGCGTTTCGGATGCTCTGCCGCCACAACCGCTTCGTCCAGCACTACGGGCGGGTGCGGGACGCGGATGAAACCGCGCGTCGTGAGCTCCTCTGGGAGAAAGCGCTCCAGCGCATCGAGGCGCGCACCGGGCATCAGGCCGGAGCGCTGCGTCCGCGCGAGTTCAGAGAGCGGCTCGGCGAAGAGCTCGATCTCGAATCCTTTACCCTCAGGAAGGTTGAGCCCGCGCCGAGACGCGCGGCCCTGCCTCGAAACGCCGCGGTCCGGAAGGCCGGCTAGCCAAATTGGAGAAAAATATGGCCCAACAGGTTTTCGGTGACGTGCTCAAGAAGGGCGAAGAGCTCTTTCAGAATGTTTCCGGCAAGCTGCTGGAGAGACCCGCGGTGGCGAAGGCGTTCGAAGCCGCCATGGCGGGGAAGAGCAAGGTCGATGAAGGTGTGGCCCTGGCTCTCAAGCGGATGAACGTCCAGACCCGGAGCGAATTCCGCGGCCTCAAGCACCGGGTCGAGGGTCTCGAAGCGCAGGTGGTGGAGCTCCGGGAGGCTCTGGATGGGCTCAAGACCGCGCAAGGGAAGCCGGCCCCACCCATCGCGCGCGCGAAGAAAGCCGCGAAGAAGGGCTGAGTCGTCGATAGCGAAGGACAAGACCGATGAAAGAACAGGCCATGGGTCGAATCGCCATCACCGGAGCCTCGTCCTTTCTGGGCGAGCGTTTCTTGCGTCGCCTGATCCGCGAGGGTTACGCCGACGACATCGTGGTGATCGACGTGGCCGAACCATCCATCTCCGAGGGATCGATTCACTTTCGCAAAGTCGATCTGACCGAGCCCGCGGCCGACCAGACCATGCTCGATCTGTTCAAGGCGGATGGGATCGAGACGGTGGTTCACCTGGCCTTCTTCACCAACCCCCGCCGCGACACCACCAACGCGCACGAGCTCGAATCGATCGGGACGCTGGCCGTTCTGGCCGCGGCTGCCGCCGCCAACGTGAAGAACTTCGTGATGCGATCGTTCAGCTTCGTCTATGGCGCGCGCGGCCAGAACCCGGCGCTCATCCGCGAAGAAACCCCCCTGCCCGTGCGGGCGCCCCTGTCGTGGCTGCGGGACAAGGTGGAAGCGGAGGAACACGCGGCCTCCTTCGCGAAGCGTTATCCCGAGATGGCGGTGCGGGTCCTGAGGTTCGCGCCTCTGCTTGGGCCCGACGTGCGGACGTTCTACAGCCGGATCTTCGATCGGCGCCTGGTGCCCACCCTTCTTGGCTACGACCCGCTGCTTCAGCTCCTTCATCCCGACGATGCCGAGGAGGCCCTGATGCTCGCCACCTTCTCCCCGATGCGCGGCGCTTTCAACATCACGCCGCGGGGCGTGATTGCGCTCGCTACCGCCATTCATCTCTCGGGCAAGGTCCCCGCCCCGGTTCCCCATATGGCGGCCTACTGGGCGGTCGATGCCCTGTATGCCGCGGGTCTGGTCGAAGCTCCTTCGGGTTTCATCGACTACGTCCGGTATCCGTGCGTGGCGGATGGAGAGAAGGCCCGGCGCGTGCTCGACTTCGCGCCGAGGTTCTCGAGCCGGGAAGCGCTCGACAGCTACATCGCCTATCGGTTTCCCGTCGCGTACCTTCAAGAATCGAAATCGCAATCGGAATCGGATGAGGACACCGACGCCGAAGAGTCGTCGCCTACCCTCGAGGTGCGGCGATGAGCGCCTCGCCTCGAGCCCGGGTCCTCCCCTTCGAGACCAAGGCGACCCGCGCGGCCCGGACTCGTCGCCCGAAGACCCAGGCCACCCGGGAGAGGGAAGACCTCAAGCGCAAGGTCGAAGAGCTGGAAGCGAAACTCCGTTCCGCCCAGTCGCGTTCGAGGCTGCCGGAAGGCCTCGCCATTGAGCTCACCCGTCTGTTCGCGATGGGGCTTTCGGGCGTGTCCTGGGACCGGGTCGCGCGCCTCATGGCCGCCGCCCATTTCTCCTTGCACTCCGAGGAGACCGACGAGTTCGGCTACGACGCGAAGTTCACCGAGACCTTGCGTCCGTTCCTCGAGTTCATGTACTCGGTCTGGTGGCGGGTGGAGACCACGGGGATCGAGCGCGTGCCCTCTTCGGGTCCGACTCTCATGGTCGCGAACCACTCCGGCGTTCTGCCCTGGGACGGGCCGATGATCCACATAGCGCTTCGCCACGAGCATCCCGCCCGCCGTCACTGCCGGATGCTGGCCCTCGATATGTTCGCCCTGCTGCCTTTCCTCGCCCCGCTTCTCTCGCGCAGCGGCGCCATTCGCGCGAACCCGGAGAACGCGGTGCGCATCCTGGAGAGAGGCGAACTGGTGGGAGTTTTCCCCGAAGGGGTCAAAGGGATCGGCAAGCCCTTCAAGAACCGCTACAAACTCGCGCGTTTCGGCCGCGGCGGGTTCGTGCGCATCGCGCTGAAGACCGGGGCGACCATCATTCCCACCGCGGTGGTAGGCGCCGAAGAGATCCATCCGAATCTCGCCCAGGCCAACTTCATCGGCCGGCCGTTTGGTCTGCCCTATTTCCCGCTCACCCCCACGTTTCCGTGGGCCGGGTTGCTCGGCGTCATTCCGCTTCCCACGAAGTGGTCGATCGATTTCGGCGAACCGCTCGACCTGTCGCGGTACCCGAAGGAGGCGGCGGACGATCCCATCCTGGTGAACCGTCTCTCCGAACAGGTGCGGCATCAGATCCAGACCATCATCGACGGGCGCCTGGCCCGCCGCCGCTCGATCTGGTTCGGCTAGGCGGGCTTCGGCTTCGCTCAGCCACCGGGCTTCGGCTCAGCCTTGGCCGGGACGGTCCCTGAGCGAAGCCGAAGGGCGCTCAGCCACCGGGCTTCGGCTTCGCTCAGCCACCGCCCGGCTAGCGGGTGTCGGCGAGGGAGCGATCGAGCACGTCGAGGGAGGCCGCGAGGGACTGGGCGCTTTGCGCCTTGTGTTCTTCCGCGTGTCTCTCGTACAAAGGAGCGATCACCGGGCCGCTCTTGAAACGCACGCCATGCCGGGCCAGGGTTTTCGCGAGCTTCCCCTTCGTGTCGCGCAGGTTTTGGAGCGCCGACAGGCGACCGTGCCGGGTGAGGGCCTTGCGCGCGCTGTAGCGCATGATGTCGTAGCGGAACATGGTGAGGTCGTCGCGGGTGGGCTCGAGGAGGAGGATGTCGACCTCGGGGTGTTCGGCGTGATACCGCTCCATGCCGTACTCGAACCGGCCATGAATGAGGATGCGGAGCACCTGCCCCAGCACGGTGTCCACGCCATGACTGGACAAGGGCCCGAGCGAGCTCTTGGCCGCGCCGTTGAGGATGGGCACCAGGGGGTTGATGCAGATGATCAGATCGGCGCCCGCGCGGATGGCGAGGTTTATGTGCGCGGTCTTGGTGACTCCGCCGTCGATGTAGTCCCGGCCCCTGAGGCGCACCGGCCGGTACAGACCAGGCAGCGCGGTCGAGGCCTGAACCGCCTCGGCGATGGTGACCGATCGGTGCTTTCGGTCCCCGAAGGCCACGGTCTCGCCGCGGTCGAGGTCCACCGCCACGATGCGCAACGGGGTATGGAGTTCGGCAAAGTCGTTCGTCTTGTTGAACCGGGTGAACAGGTTCTGCAGGAAGTCCAGGACGCCCGAATTGTCGAGAAGGCCGGGAGGAATGACTTCGAGGAAGGGGAGAAGGACGTCGCGGGGCGAAGCGGTGTCACCGGTGAAGAGAGCCTTGGCGGCCTTGAATGTAGCCCCGGGAAGGCGCAGGGCCCGTCTCGCGTACTCGGCCACCCCGAGCCGGAAAAGCGCGACGGCCGAGACGCCGAAAGGACTGGCCCCGCCGGTGGTGATCTCGCGGTAGATCTCGGCGGGGCTGAAACCGGAGGCGAGAAGCGAAGCCACGAACGCGCCCCCGCTTACCCCAACGTAGAAGTCGAGTCGGGTGAGGTCGAGATCGAGGGTCTCGTCCAGGGCCTTGAGACAACCGATCTCGTAGAGCGCGCCGGTGACCCCGCCGCCCGCGCAGACCAGCGCGATCTTCGACTTGCGGCGTCTGGTCTTCGCGGCCGATTTCATCGCTACGTCTAGCCTATGCCGAAACCGGCGATCGTGCGAGAGCCTACCGGCGCTTCAGTCCGTCGATCTTTCGAGAGAGCTCTTCGACCCGGCGAGCGAGCAGATTGATCTCGGACCGGGTGGGGATGTTGAGAGAGGCGAGGGTGGTCTTGACCGCGCCTTCAACTTTGCGGCCGAGGCTCTTCCTCTCCTTCTCCACGCGCACGCCCAGGTCGGATACGCGATCGGCGATGTCCTTGCGGATCGCCTTGGACTGCTTCGAGAAATTCTTGCCGGTTGCGCTGGCAAAGGCCTGGGCGCGCTTCAGTGCGGGCTTACCACTCTCGATCAGGGCTTTGACCCGGGCTTCCGCGGTCTTAGGCGCTTCCTTGATGGCGTCCACGGCCTTGACGGCCTGCTGGGCGATGGTGCGAGGGTGTTTTTTGGCGGTGTGGCGAGCGGGACGAGTGGTCTTGCGGGACATGGCTTCTAACTCCTTGGTTTGGGGGATGAGGTGGGGTGAGACGAAGTCCGGCGCCGTGGTGGCGCTGGATGAGAAGAGGTGGGGGTGGCCCGGTTGCGAGGTCTGGCCACAAAGGTTTCGAGAGACTTCAGCTCCCGGGCGAGGCCGGCGATGGTCTTGACCGCGCGACCAGGCCGCATGGCGTCGATCGGTTTACGCGTCGCCGCCTCGGCCGCGCGAACGCCGCTGTGAATGGCGGCTTCAACTTCCCTGCGCAGGTGCAGGGCTTCTTCGATGCCCAGGCGGCCGCGCGCCACCAGACGGGTGGCGATGGTCTCGGCCTCCTTGCGTGCGCGGTCCGCGAGGCCTTTGATGGGGGCCCTCACCTCCACCTGGGGAAGCGCGCGCGCTCCACCGGCCAGGCGAACCAGGGTCTCCATCAGGCCGCCCGGGAGGGACCGGGCGCGTCGCTTGACCAGGTCCACGAGGGCCTGGGCGAGGATTCTCGGGGTGGCGTCGTCGCCGCTTGGGTGTTCGACCACCCTGACCGAGTCTCCCGCCACCAGCAGCGCCACGATGTCGGCCAGCGAGACGTAGCGCTTTGCGGTGGGGTCGTAGAGCTTCCGGTTGGTGTGGCGGGTGATGAGGCGTGGCATGGGACGACCAGAACAATAACGCAGTGCGTTATGTAATGTCAAGAGAAATAACGCGACGCGTTCAGCCCATCGAGAAGCACGACCAGCGCGCCAGCCTGGCCTGGGGCCACGAAGCGCTCCTCGGGCCTACCTCAAACCCAGGCCGCCCACGCTGCCATTGTCCGATCTTCTGGACTTCAAGTGGCCCAGGAAGATCCCGATCGACAGGGCGAGCAGAATGGCGAGGCCTACGGCCGCGAGCGACGAATACAGGATCTGGCCGAGGGGAAATCGAGGCGGCTCGATTTTTATCCACGTGATCACTTCGCCCGGCTTCAATGAAGGCAAGGGAACCGGGGACGGGGTGGGGCGAGGCGGCGCGGGGGGTGAGGGGGAGGCGCTCAGATCGACTCTTGTCGCGGGAAAGCTCGCAGACGGGTTGGGGGCGGGAGATGTCGGGGCGGCTTGAGATTTCACGAACGCCAAGCTTAGAGGGAGGTCGCGTTGGGCCCGGGGTTCGCGACCCGGATCAGCGAGTGGACCGGCCCTTGGCGGCCACGCGGGCGCCGGGGCGGGCGCCCAGTTTCGTGGCCTGGTTGCGGTTCAACTGACCCAGGTACGACCTCACGCCCTCGAGCAGCGACTCCGCCAGTTTTTCCTGGTAGTCATCCGACTTGAGCCAGCGCTCCTCTTCGGGGTTCGAGATGAAGCCCACTTCGGTGAGGATGCTCGGCATGTTCGCCCCAATCAGAACATAGAAGGGCGCGGTGTGAACTCCGCGATCCAGCACTCCGGAGAAGTCGGCGGACAGGCCGTCCACGTTGTTTCTTTGAATGATGCCGGCGAAGTCACGGCTCTCGTCGATCTTGCTGTTGGTGGCGATGGCCTTGACCAGGTTGTTCAGATCCTTCATGGTGGCTTGTGAGATGGCGTTCTCACGAGCGGCCAGTTCTTCAGCGGCCGCGCTCTTGGCGAAACTCAGGTAATACGTCTCCAGGCCGCGCCCCGAGCTGCTGCGCGCGCTGTTGATGTGGACGGAGAGGAACAGATCCGCTCCCGAAGCGTTGGCGATGGCCGTTCGCTCCTCGAGGGGAATGAATACGTCGGTGTCGCGAGTCATCACCACATCCGCGCCCAGTTCGCTCCGAATCAGCTTCTCGAGCTTCAGGACCACCGCCAGGGTGATGTCCTTTTCCTGAGTTCCGCCCCGGCCGATGGCGCCCGGATCGTGACCGCCGTGGCCCGCGTCGAGGCAGATGCGGCGGGCGCCCAGGCCGAGCTGGCGCGCGAGTGAGTAGGTGCCGTCGCGATTCCTTGCGGGGGCGCCATTGGCGATGGGGGGAGGAGGCGGGGGGGGAAGGGGGCGAGGCGTCGGCGTGGCCATGGGTGTGGGCGCCGGTGTTGGCGACGGCGCGGCCTCCACGCGAGGGGTCGGTTCCGGGGCGCCGGGGGTGGGGATCGGTCGCGATTCCGCATCCTGATCGGACGAGGGTGTCGGCTCAGGAAGAACCGGCGTCCGTTGCGTGACTTCGACGCTCTCCATCACTTCTTGAGGCGGGGCGGTTGGGTTGGCGCGGTCCCCCGGGCTCGGCGACGCGGTCGCCCTGGGGTCAGACCCCGCAACCTTGGCCCCCTTCTCCGCCTCACCTCGCACGTCGATGACCAGTCGCTCAGGGTCGGCCAGGAAGAAGACAGTGTGGCTCGAAGCTTCGCCGAAGTCGACCACCACGCGCACCACGTTCTCGCGATTGACGCCGATTCGGATCTGCTTCAGGAAAGCGTTGCCGACCGGAAAGGTTTTGCCGATCAGGTTGGGATGAAGCCGGGTTCCCATGAGATCGACGAAAAGGCGGGGAGGGCTCTGAAGGCGATCCTGCTTGATCTCCACCTTCCGGTCGAGGTCGATGACCACGCGCGTTGAAGACTCACCGCTCCAGAACCGAACGCCGAAAACCTGGACCTGCCCTGCGGATTTCACTTCGGTCTGCGGGGAGGGCGCACCGCCGCGGGGGAAAGGATCCGCTCCGGACTTGCCGGTTGACTTCGGCGCGCGTACCGTCTTCGAGGCCTCGAGAGCCAGGCCCAGGGCCTTTGCACGCTTTCCCTCGGGGTAGGCGGCCAGATACTTCTCCGCCGCCTCTTTGGCCGCCGACTTCTGATTCCGTTCCAGAAGGATCTCGTAAGTTGCGAAGAGCGCCGACTCGCCCAGCCCGCTTCCGGGGTACTCCTCTACGATGAGCGCGTAAGACTCGAGAGATTGATCCGAGTACTTGCGGCTGTTGAAGAGGTCGGCCATTTCCCTCTGAAGATTGCCGGCGTTGAGCAGAGCGTTGTCGCAATAGGGACTTCGAGGGTAGCGGTCCACCACGTTGCGGTAGGCGCTCGTCACCTTTTCCCACTCGGTTCGCTTGGCCCGCAGACGGCTTGACCCACGCAGGGCCTTCTCGGCGGCTTCCGCGGTCTGAAACAGGGTGCGATCCGGCTTCGAAGGCGGAGGAGTGGCGGTGGCAGTGGGCCGCGGCTTGGGCTTCGTGGCCGGCGCGCTCTTCTGGGCGGCCCGTGGTTTCGTGGCCGCGAGCACGGACGCAGGTTCGAAGGCGGACACCACCCAAACGAGGGTGGTGACCAGTGCGGTCAGGTGGAGAAGCGAGCGCTTCACGAGGGTCTCGAATCCACTTCGGCGAAGTAACTCTTCGGAACGAGGATTTCACGCGGCCGGGCGCCGTCGGCGGGGCCGATGATTCCGTCCTGCTCCATGAGGTCGATGAGGCGGCCGGCCCGGGAGAAGCCGATGCGGAAGCGCCGCTGCAGCATGCTGGTCGAGGCCTGGCCTTGCTCGACCACCATTCGGGCGCACTCGTCGAACAGATCGTCTCGGTCTTCCGCGCGCGCTTTCTCGGCCGCCGAGGCTTCAGTCTTGCCGACCGTGTGGTCGTAGGTGGGCTCACCGGTGGTGCGCAGGAATTCCGTGACGCGGGCGATTTCCTTTTCGGAGACGTAGGCGCCGTGCACCCGCACCAGTCTCGAACTCTGGGGCGGCAGGAAGAGCATGTCGCCCCGTCCGAGCAGTTGTTCGCCGCCGCTGGCATCGAGAATGGTCCTGGAATCGACCCGGGCGGAAACCCGGAAGGAGATGCGGGCGGGGAAGTTCGCCTTGATCAGACCGGTGATGACGTCGACCGAGGGGCGCTGAGTGGCGAGAATCAGATGAATGCCGACCGCGCGGGCCATCTGAGCGAGCCGGGTGATCGACTCTTCGACATCCTTGGAGGACGTCATCATCAGATCGGCCAGCTCGTCGATCACGATGACGATGTAGTGAAGGGGAGTGAGGCCCGATTCCGCCTCGCCGTCGCTCTTGATGATGTTGTTGAACTGCTCGATGTTGCGCACGCCCTCCGCGGCCAGGATACGGGTGCGCTTGTCCATTTCACCCACCGCCCACTTCAAGACGTTGGCCGCAAGCTTCGGCTCGGTGATGACCGGGGCCAGAAGATGAGGGATGCCCTCGTACACCCCAAGCTCGAGCCGCTTCGGATCGATCATGATCAGGCGGCATTCCTCGGGCGTGGTCTGGAAAAGAAGGCTGGCGATGATGCAGTTGAGGCCCACGCTCTTGCCCGTCCCGGTGGCGCCCGCGATGAGCAGGTGAGGCATGGTGGCGAGATCGGCGATGAAAGTGTCGCCGGCCACGTTCTTGCCCAGGCCGATGAGGAGCCGGGCCGAGGACTTTCGGGCCAGGTCGGAGTCGAGGACGTCGCGCAGACCGATCATTTCGCGCTCTTCGTTGGGTATCTCGATCCCCACTGTGCCTCGGCCGCCCATGCGATCGATGCGGACCGACTCGGCCTCGAGGGCGAGGGCGAGGTCGTCGGCCAGGGAGACCACCTTGGCGTACTTGACCCCCGCGTCGGGCTTGAACTCGTAGGTGGTGACCACGGGGCCGGGATGAATCTCGACGATCGCGCCCGCGACTCCGAACTCCTTGCACTTCGCCTCTACCACCCGGGCGCGGTCGGTGAGTTTCGTCCGATCGAAACCACTGGCCGATACCGGTGGGTCGAGCAGGCTCAGAGGAGGAAGGGCGTGACGGCCCCGTTTGATGGCGGACCGCGCGTCCTGAACCTCGGGGGTGAGGGGTTCGCGTCTTCGGCGCAGGACCGCCCTTGATGGAGCCTCGGCCTGAAGGGGCGCCAGAGCGCTCAGGTCCGGGCCGGGCGGCTCCGGAATCATCGAGGCCTGAAGCGGAACCACCGACAGGAGCGGCGGTGCGGCCGCAGCCGCCAAGGGAGGGAAAGTCACGAAGGGGCCGCCGTGCTGGCCGTCGTGGTCGAGGGAGGATGGCCCCGCGGACCGGGGAGGATTCAGGTCTAGATCCTCAAACGGTCGCGCGAAGGGCGAGGCCGGCAGACCGCCTCCGCTGAGGCTGTGACTCGAACGAATCGGGTAGGCGTCCGACTCGGGGAGGGGATCGAAGACCAGACCGCCGGGGGCTGCGGGTCCTGCGGGGGGCGCCTCTTCGTGAAGGGGCAGATCGATGAAACGAGCCTCGGCCGGATCGATCTCCGGAAGATCCTCGATCTCACCGTCTTCCTGAGTGCGCGCTGCATGTTTCTTGATGACCTGCCGACGCAAGTGGTCCTTGCGTCGGGTTTCCCGCCAGTGCGCGAACGTGACCTGAAGGCTGGTGGCCCGCAGGGCGACCCAGTCGGTCGAACCGATCAGGAACGCGGAGAACGAGAACTGGGTGGTGAGAATGAGCCCCACGAACAGCGACAGGCCCAGGACCACCACCGCCCCAAAACGCCCTACCCGAAGGGTGAGGATCGCGGCCAGGCTTTCACCCACCGCACCTCCGGCCCGGATCGGCTCCCCGGAGAAGGGCAGGGTCTTGAAGGCAATGAAGGCAAACGCGGCGAGAGAGAGCAGAAGAGCCACCAGGCCCACGCTCTTGGTGAAGGCGGCATCGAGCTCCTCTCTCCACAGAAGCCGCCAGCCGGCGAGCAGCAGACCGAAGGGCACAACGAAGGCGGCGATGCCGAAGGCCTGGCCCACGAACAGCTCGGAGATGAAGGCGCCGTAGCGGCCGATCCAGTTGCGCGGCTCCCCCATGGCCCCGGTGCTGAACCAGGGGGCGGGATCATGGGGATCGTAGGTCGCGAAGGCCAGCAGGAGCATCAGGGCGAACCCGAGCAGGCAGGCGCCCTTCAGTTCGGGCCAGAGGGAGCGCGAGGTGCTGGCCATGGCGGTCAAATCTCAACCAGGACGGGGGCCACCATGGGCCGCAATCGGAACCGGCGTCGCAACACCCGCGAGACATCGGTCTCGATGGCGCCGCGCAGACCCTCCGTGGACGTTCCGGTCGCCCACTCACGCACCGTCGCGTTAACGATGTCTCGAATCTCGGCCACCACGGGTTCGGCCACGCGGCCATCGAGGAAACCGCGGGTGATGAGTTCACAGGGTCTGGCCCATCGCCCGTTCGCCGCCGAAATGTAGACAACGGGGCTGACGATCCCCGCAGTCGCGAGTCGATGCCTTTCGCTCAAGAGGTCGTCCGACAGGTCCCCTGAAAGACCCACGCCGAGGCAACGCCTTGGAATGGCGATGCGATCCTCGACCCGCGATCCGGCGGCACTGACGCGCAGAACCTCGCCATTCTCGATCACGTGAACCCGCACGTTGCCTTCGAGCGCCGAATCGACCAGGCGGGCGTGGGCGGCCAGCATCTTCAGCTCGCCGTGAATGGGAATGAAGACCCTGGGACGAACCAGCTTCACCAGCTCGCTCAATTCGTCCTGGGCCGCGTGGCCGGAGACGTGGACATGGGCGCAACCGCCGTGGATCACCCGGGCGCCCTTGCGGATCAGGTTCGCCATCAGGCGCGAGACGATGCGGTCACGCCCGGGAATGACCCGTGACGAGAAGAGGACCATGTCCCCGCTCTGGATCTTGATGAGGGGATGGTCGCCGGCGGCCATGCGTGCAAGGGCCGATCGGGGCTCGGCCTGCGACCCCGCGGCAAACACCAGCATCTGCTGGTTCGGCGTGGCCCCGGTGGCCGCATCGTCAAGCTTCAGCATCTCAGCCTCGAGGGTCAGATGACCAAGGTCGCGCGCGAGAGTGACGTTCTCCATGATCCGCCGGCCCGCGAACGCAACCTTGCGGCCCTGCTGTCCGCCTATGCGGGCAATGCGCTCGATCCGCGGAATGGAGGATGAGAAACAAGTAGCGATGACCCGGCCTTCCGCTTCGTCGAATGCGGCTTCGATCCCGGGGATGACGTCGTCCTCGTGGCCAGTGACGCCCGCGGTCTCGGCGCCGGTCGAGTCTGCGAGCATGACGTCGACCCCACGGCGGCCCCACTCGGCGAACGGCTCGAGCTGGGTTCGATCCGCCATGGGCGCGGTCTTGGCGAGTTTGAAGTCGCCGGTGTGCAGGAGGACCAGGCCGTGGCATTCGATGACGAAAGCGACCGCGCCTGGGGTGCTGTGAGCCACGGGCAGCGAGTGAATGCGGAAAGGCCCGGCCTCGATTGCGACGCCCGGTTCGATGGTTCGCAGGTCGGCCTCGACCCCGGCTTCGATGAGACCGCGCTGGGCAAGGCCGAGAGTGAAACGCGTGCCGTACACCGGGGCGTGCGACCAATCGAGAGCCTGGGCGAGCGAACCGATGTGGTCCTCGTGACCGTGGGTGAGCATGATGGCGTGCATCCGGCCTGGGCCGAGGCGTTGGTAGTCAGGGACCATTCGCTCGACGCCGTTATCCCACTCGGGGAACATCTGGCCCGCGTCGATGAGCAGGCGATCCTCTCCCGTCTGAAGGAGAAGCGAGTTCATGCCGAACTCGCCTAGTCCCCCAATCGCGATGATTCGGAGATCGGAGTTCAAGGAGTTCTAGGTGACGTCTACAGCCGTGGGCAGAACTTCAGCCAGTCGGACAAACTCGGCGACCGTAAGTGTTTCAGCCCTACGGACTTCCGAGATTCCGATTGACTTAAAGTAATGCTTGAGGTCAGGATACCTAAGTCTAAGGTTATTTTCAATCGTACGGCGTCTTTGGGTGAAGGACAGCCGAACCAGGGTTTCCAGGTCCTCGATGCTTTGAACCGGATGGCGCGGGCCGGACAGGAACTGGCAGCGGATAACCGCCGAATCGACCTTGGGGGGCGGAGAGAAGTCACGTGGCTTTAGACGTTGGACGATCGAGACATCGGCCCAAAGGGCATAGAAAACCGACAGAATGCCGTAGGCCTTCGAGCCGGGCGGGGAAGCGACCCGTTCCGCCACCTCTTTCTGGAGCATGAGGTGGGCATCGGTGAAGTGATCGCGATGGTCGAGAAAGCGTCGCAGGAGCGGGCTGGAGATGGCGTAGGGGAGGTTCCCGGCCAGCCGCGAGCCCTTCGGAACCAGCGCCCGATAGTCCATTTCCAGAGCGTCGCCCTGAACGATGGTGACGTTGGAAGGTACCTGGCCTTTGAGCTGATGGACGAGGCGTTGATCGATTTCGATGGCGGTGACCGACTTGCACCGCTGGGCGAGAAGCGAAGTGATGGCCAGCGCTCCCGGGCCGATCTCGAGGAAAGTCTCCTCCGGCTGCGGATCGATGAGATCCACCAGGTCGTGCGCGGGCTCGTGGCGGAGGAAGTGCTGGCCGAAGGGGCGGGGCATGGGAGCCCCGAAGGTTACGGTCCGCCGATGGCGAGAAAGAAAGGGCGCCAGTGATGCGATCCGCGCCCCTATGCCTGAAAATGGCACCATGAAGCGAACAGGAGTGGTGGTCGGGCTCGTGGTTTGCGCAGTGGCTTCGATCGCTTTCGCCTCGAGTCTCTGGTCATGGGTCCTGGACTTCGATCCCGCTTTTACCTTCACTCACCAACCCGTGCCCACCGGCTCGCCCTCGAGTTCGAGCGTCACCATCCTGCTGGTCGACGGTCTTCGCCTCGACGCCTCGCGGCGCATGCCCACACTCAACGCGCTGCGGAGTCAGGGCGCGGACATCGAGGGGCAGGTGGGCACGCCCTCCTTCTCGAGACCCGGTCGAGCCACCGTGGCTGTGGGCGCTCCGCCCGCCATCCACGGGGTCACCACCAATCGTCAGAAGCGTGCCGTTCTCCTCGACAACATCATCCGGCGCGTCGGCGCCCTTGGAGGCACGTGCCGCATCGCGGGTTCGAAGATCTGGTCGGGCCTCTTCGGCGCCGACATCGCGCGGTGCGGCGAGTATCGCGCGGACGAGGCCAAGGAAGGCCCCGGCGCCTTCGTCCGCCAGGTTCCGAGCGTTCGCGCGTCGCAGGAGGCGGGAGTGGCGTTCGTTCTGGCTCAACCGGCCATGCTGCGGATCGCCGACATCATCTCCACCGACTTCGCCGCCCATGAGTACGGAGGCACCTCCCCCGAGTACCTGGCCGAGGTGCAGCGCACGGACGCTCTGCTCGGCGAACTGGTGAAGAAGCTCGACCTCACGAAGGAGACGCTGGTGGTGACCGCCGATCACGGCCATCGCGACGCGGGAGGACATGGCGGCGAAGAGGTCGAGGTTCTCGCCATCCCGATCGTGATGGTGGGGGCCGGGATCAAGCCGGCTACCACGGCCAGGGCAAGCCAGGCCGACATCGCGCCAACGGTGGCCGCCCTTCTGGGCGCGGCCCTGCCGACCGCAAGTTCGGGCCGGCCCCTCGAGTCCGTCCTGGTGCTCGACGAAAGCCGACGTGCGTTCCTGAACGAAGCGGCGGAGCTGCAACGCGAGGGCTTCGATCGGGTGGTGGGCGAGCGTCTGGGGATCACCGCGGACCGTGGCGGCCGCACCGACTTCGCGAGTCTCGCCTTCGCGCAGCGGGACGAGCGCCAAGGTCGCAGCCTTCCGATCCTGGTCCTGCTGATCGTGGGTATTCCCTCGATTGTCCTGATGGCGGTTCACTTCTCGCGGGCCAGCGGGATCGGACTCTGGACCGGAGCGATGGCGTGCGTTCTGGCTCTGGTCGGTCCGATCGGCCGGAGGATCCCGACCCTGTCGTTCTCGGCGATCAACTACGACGAGATGCTCCTCCCTTTCTTCCAGCAGATCATGACCTTGTCCGCGGTGACCACACTCGTGGCGGCGTTGACCGCGGCGGGCGCCGGCTATGTCTCGCGACGCCGCTCTCCGGCCCAGTCCGGGATCGATACCGTGGGCGCCATCGGTCTGATTCTCAGCTCGGCGCTCGCGGTCGCGACCGCCTGCTGGTGGTGGAACTTCGACCTGCTCGCGCCTCTCACCCTCCCGGGTCCGGATCGCCTGGTGCAGGCGTTTTCGCTGACCCTCGCGACCCTCGCCGCCTCGCTCACCACGCTTGTCCTGATGTCAGCACTTCGGGTCGTCGAGGCTGCCCGCCCCGCTCCGGAATCGCCCGAAGGCATCGCCTCTTCCTGAAGCGTCGCCTCCGGTCGCGCCTTGCGCGTGGGCAGCGCCGGACAGAGAATGGCCGCACTGTCCTGAGGAGGGCCCATGATCATTCGAGTTCGTTTCCGTCAGTCTGCGGTCGCGCTTTCCATATTTGCTACGGCGGCCACCGCCCAGCCGAATCCAAAGCTGATCGACAAGGAAACTTTTTTCCAGATGGAGTCGATCGCAAATCCGGTGATCGCGCCGGACGGATCTCAGATCGTCTTCACTCGCGGGTTCGTCGATGTGAAGAAGGATCAGAACGCATCCTCGCTATGGATCGTCGATGCCAAGGGTGAACGCCTTCGTCAATTGACCGAAGGCACCTTCCGGGATTCTTCGCCCGCGTTCTCGCCGGATGGGAAGCGAATCGCGTTTCTTTCGAATCGCTCGGGATCCACCCAGATTCACGTGATGTGGCTCGACACCCGCGAGACGGCGCAGCTCACGCGCCTCGACACCGAGCCCACCGCGCCGCGGTGGTCGCCGGACGGTTCGAAGATCGCCTTCACGGTGCGCGTCCTCGACGAGAACTCGCCGCTGCCCATCAAGCTGCCCAGGACCCCGAAAGGCGCCGAACTGGCCAAGAGCGCGGTTCTGGTGGACCGTACGGTGTGGGGCGCGGACGGCACCGGCCCGACCACCAAGGGTTTCACCCATGTCTTCCTGGTCGATGCGAATACCGGAGGAACATCGCGGCAGATCACTTCGGGTGACTACAACCACAACGCTCCGTCGTTTGCGCCGGACGGAAAGACCCTCTACGTTTCCGGGATCCGCAAGCCCGACGCTGAGTACCTGAAGGGCGACTCCGAGATCTACGCCATCGCCCTGGACACTCTCGAGGTGAAGGCGCTGACCGATCGCAAGGGCGAGGACTCCGGGCCGGAGGCGTCTCCCGACGGCAAGTGGATCGCCTACCAGGGCCATGACGAAAAGGGCTACACGAACGACGTCGACACTCTCTATCTCATGGCGAACACCGGCGAGGGCAAGCGCGTTCTGGCCGGCGGACTTCCCAGTTCCCCGGGCGACGTGACCTGGGGCAGCGACGGCGTGTACTACTCGATGGAGGAGAAGGGGGAGAAGAACATCTACTTCGTGTCGACGAAGGTCGCGGCGGCCGCGCCTCAGAAGATCACCAGCGGCGCTCATGTGCTGAATGGTCTCGCCATGGCCAGGAGCGGACTCAACGCCGCGGTGCGAACCTCCGCGAAGGAGCCCGGCGTTCTCGTCTCCTTCACGTTGCTCCGCCCCAATGACCTGCGCGTCCTCGTCGACTTGAACAAGGACGTTCTCGAAGGGGTGAAGCTGGGCGAATCGGAGGAACTCTGGTTCACCGCCCCCGATGGTTTGAAGAGCCAGGGCTGGCTGATGAAGCCGGCGAACTTCGATCCTTCCAAGAAGTACCCGCTCCTCCTCTACATCCACGGCGGGCCCTGGAGCATGTACAGCGTGGCCTGGAGCTGGCCGTTTCAGAACTTCGCCGCCAACGGCTATGCCGTCTTGTGGATGAATCCGCGCGGCTCCACCGGCTACGGCCAGGACTTCGTTCTCGGGATTCAGAATTCGTACCCGGGCAAGGACTACGACGATCTGATGGCCGGAGTCGATGCCGCCCTGGCCAAGGGCTTTGTCGACAAGGACAATCTCTTCGTCTGCGGCGGGTCCGGTGGAGGCGTTCTGACCGCGTGGATCGTGGGTCATACCAACCGTTTCCGGGCCGCGGTTTCGATGCGCCCGGTCATCAACTGGCATTCGTTCGTCGGCATCACCGACGGCGCCGACTGGTACGACCAGTTCAAGAAGTACCCCTGGGAGGATCCGATGGAGTACGCCCGCACCTCGCCCCTCACCTACGTGGGCAGCGTCACCACGCCGACCATGGTCATGACGGGAGAGGCCGACCTGCGCACGCCCATGCCGCAGAGCGAGGAGTACTACCGCGCCCTCAAAATGCTGCGCAAGGCCGACACGCTTCTCGTGCGCATGCCCGAGGAGTTCCACGGCTGGCGGCGTCCGACTCATCAGATTGCCCAGCAGCTCTACCTTCAGGCCTGGTTCGAGAAGTACCGCACCAAAGCCAGCAAGGAAGCCGTCCCCGCCCTGCCGTAAAGATCGCCGTCCGCAAGAAACCCGCCTCCGTGGTTGCGAGGTCCCGTCATTGTGGTGATGCTGCGGCCAAGGTGCCCTGGCGTTCCTTCACATCCGTGGGCCTCCAACCATCATTAATGAACGGCGTGGGGCCCCAACCCCACGATTGCAATGTACGGTCGGCCCACTCCGTTCAGGAACGGCACCTTGGCCTCCGCACTCGACCTCTCGCATCGCAAGGTCCGCGGAACCGTCAAACCCCGGCGCACCCCCTGTTCCGTTCGTCAGAGGGGGCAAGCGCCGGGGCCTACCTAGCGCGAGTATTCCGTTGCCCGACCGCGACGACGCCGCGACCGGACGCGAAGCGTTTCTCCCTTCTTCGTACCTTGGCGGAACCTCGATCCCTTCCACAGCGTTACCCAAACATGACCATGGCCCAAGGACCCCGCTCCGCTCGCTTTCTCTGCGTCGGTTTGGCGCTCGCGCTTTTGCCCTCCGCGGCGCGGGCCGGGGCGTTCCCCTACTGGGGCCTGTCCTTCGGTACTCCCGAGCGCGCGGCCGCGCACGTGGGCGTGTCGTTCGGTGGCAACATTCCGAGCGCCGGCGTAGAGGGCTTCGCCCTGGGCTCAGGCACGGTGGTCGAGGCGGCGATCGGGATGGGCGCGGGCACGCTCGGGATTGGCCGATCCATGGTGATTCTCACCGAGGAGAAATCGATCCGCGTCCTTGCCGACCTGAAGGCGATCGTCAGCCGCTCCTGGGACGAACCGCGCAGCGCCTCCGCGAATTCGACCTACCTCGGCGTCGAGGGAGGGTTGTCCGTGGCGTTCGTACGATTCACCATGGGCGTCTCCAAGCGGCTGGAGGACAGGCCGGAGGGCAACGACTGGCTGTACCACTGGGGACTGGGGATCCAGATCCGCATCGACAAGGCGAAGAAGAACCCGTAGCGCGAAGCCCTTCGCAGGCCTGCGGTCAGAGCTTGGTCGACTTCAAACACGAGGTAGGTGAAAGGCGCCGCGCTGACCTCGTTGAACCAATGGGACACCCCCCGCGGAATCACGATGATGTCGCCTTTCGTGACCATCCGAGACTCGCCACCCCGGCTCGTCCTTCGCTCACCGACGTCAACTTACCAGATCGAACTGACGTATCCAGGCTCCCTCGATCGTTTCGGGCTTGGCCCGAAGCAGCCGCACCACGTCCCTGAGCCTGGACGGCTCGTTGGCTCGTCCGGGCCGCGACCTGACCAGGCCGCCCAACCCGCGCAGCTGCTCAAGCACCGAGGCGTTCATCGCTACCGGTCGGTCGGCCTCCGCGACGGGGATTCCCGCGATCGCGGCTTCGACATCCTTCAGGGGCGTGGGGCTCGCGATCAACAGAAAATGCTCGCGGCCCCCTTCGCTGGTCACCTGCCAGAAGGTCTTTTGACCTTCCTCGTCTCCGGGGACATGGTGGAGCTTTTCCGCGGGCAGCGGGTTTGTCAGGCGCTGTCCGGGCAGCGGGAAGAGGAGGTAGGCATTTCCGCGCTCGTCTTCGTTGAGAACGTAAAGGTGGAGATCGCGGGAGGCCTTGAACTCCAGCGACAGGCGATCGCCGGGCGACACCCGCGCCCCGGCCGGGAGCGGAAGGCTCACCCCCGCCGCGTCGCGGAAGAACGATGCCTCCACGACGTACGCCTGGGATTCTGGAAGCGAACGCGATTCGGTCAGGACTCGAGCATCCCTCATGAGAGCTCCAGCCGCACGCTGTTTCTCCGCCGCGGCAACGACCGGCTGAGGGCTCGCGGACGCCAACGAAGACCTGTCGGGAAGAGTTGGAACCGAAGGCGCTATTGACTCCGAGGTGTTCACGTTGGTGGACGGCTTGAGGTCGGGCGCGGACGCGTTTCTTGTTTCCGAACTCATCGAGTCGAGCCCAAGATAGACCACCACCACCGCAGCGACGGGCAGGGACCAGCGGAGACCTGCGCTCAAACTCCCTGATCCCCGCCGCGCGGAGATGGTGGTCTCCTCGCTGGCGCACCCGCCGAGCGCCGCCTCCATCCGGCCGATGGTTTCAAACCGGCGCTTGGGGTCGTGGTCCAGCGCCTGTTCCACGACACGGACAAACGGTTCGGGGAGATCGGGCCGGACATCCCGCAAGAGACGCCGTTCGACTCGAGAATGGGCGTCGCGCAACTCCACCAGATTGGCGCCGCTTACCGGGAACGATCCAGCCACCAGATAGTAGAGGAGAACGCCCAGGCTGTAGATGTCGGCGCTCGGAGAAAGGGATCCTCCTTCGAACAACTCGGGCGCCATGTAGAGAGGCGTTCCAGACAGACGGCTCGGCCCTCCAGCCGCGCGAACGTCCCTCGCCGACGACAGGTCCATCAGGATGATGCGCCCGCCCTCCTCGCGCATCACATTGTTCGCCTTCACGTCTCCGTGCACCAGACCGGCACCGTGGACGGCGGCGAGTGCGCGGCAAAGGTCCAGGCCGATGCCCGCGGCTTCCCGGGCTCCCAAGGCCCCCTGCGATAACACGACACTGGCAAGGGTTCGGCCCGGGATGAACTCCATCCAGATGCCGGCGACGCCGCCAACGCGATCCGCCCCGTGAACGACGATCATGTTCGGATGTCGCACGCGTGCGAGCAGGCGGGCCTCGGCAACCACGTCGCTCTCCTCCGCGCCATCGCCAAAGAGCTTGAGGGCCACTTCGCGGCCCAGTTTTTCATCCCAGGCCCGAAATACCCGGCCGCAGGTGCCCTCCCCGACCAGGCGAAGGATCCTCATGTCGCCCCAGACTCGCGGGTGGTCGGCGTCCGACCCGCTCGGACGCTTCAACGTGGCGGCGTTCCAGTCGAGATTGGCGGCGGGACTCGCCGCTTGACTCCGGTGGACCACCGACACGCCGGCGACTACCCGGAGGTTTTGTACGAAGAGGAGGTCATCGTCACCTGGCATTGATGTCTCGGCGGCGGTCCAATCGATCTCCCGACCATCAGCCACGGCTGACGCCAGGTCGAGCCTTGACGTTTCTTCACTTCTCATAACCCATCTCTTTCGCGAGCCGGCAGAGGGCTCGACTTACACTCATGCGCGCCGCATCAGGCGACGCTTTTCCCAAAACGCCGGCCAGTTCCTGGTAGCTGAGACCCAGTTCGACCCGAGCCACGATCGCTTCCCGCTCTTCGTCTTTCAGGCGCCGCAACCCGGCCTCGTACCTCTCAAGCGCCTGTTGTCCAATCGCGGCCTCCAGCGGCGATGGCGAGTGGTCCTCGATCCGGTCCTCAGCCAGTTCGTCGCGGCCCGGACGCCGGCTCTGCTGACGGGCGGCATCGCGAATCCGGTTCAGCAGGGCCTGTCGCAGGTAAGCCTGAAAGGCGCCCTCCCCGCGCGGGTCGAAGAACTCCAACCGCTGGATGGTGCTCAGGAGTGTGTCCTGGACCAGATCGTCCGTGTCCTGAAGGCGGTGACCACTCCCCGGGAGCCGGCCGCGCGCCCATGCCCGCAGTCGCGGAAGGTAACGACCGCAAAGGCTTTCGAGTGCGGCGGCATCGCCCAAGCGGGCGCGTTGCAACAGGTCCATCGTCGACTCCGCGCCATCGCTGGCTGGAGGCGCGTCGCCGTCGTCCACGTTCATGCGTGTCGCTCCGCTGGCCAGCCATGATACGCCGCACAGAGCACCTTCGATAGGGTGTGCCGGCAGATGGAACTCGAGTTCAGTCATGGTGGGAAAAAGGCCGTCGAGTGTGTAAACGAAAAGTCGAGGCCCGCCGAACAGAAAATGCGCGACAATTGTCGAACTTCGTCATCTTTCCTGTTCGGTTGGGCCTCCTCGAACGTTTCTCATTCAGATTGGAGATGTCCGTATGCGGATCCCGCGCCGAGTTCCCACTCCTTTTTCTGTAGTTCTCGCCGTTGGCCTTCTGGGGATACTCCCCAAAGGGGGTCCGACGGCGGTCTTCGCCGACCAGAACCCAAAGGAGGGGGGCTCGGGCGAAAGGGCTGGTGGCGATAGGGGCGGAGGTTCCACGGGTGCTCTTTCGGGAGCCGGCACTTCGGCCGGGATTGGGTCGGCGCAGGGCGGAAACGGCAGCGGAGGCAGTGACACCGGGTCGGGCTCCAGGTCTTCGTCCGCCGCCAATCCGGTGTCGAACAGAGCCCCCACCGAGCTCGATCGAATCCGCGGCGAAGTGGGCTGGAACCCGGAACGAGGGGCGAAACTGGCGGAACGCCTTGCCGCAGGTACGGCCGATCCGGTCGTTCGAGCGGAGGCATTGACGCTGGCCGCGAATGCGTCCGCCGTTCAGGTCGCGAGAGTCGCGCTCGATGGTGACCGGGGCCCAGTTCGAAAACGCTTCGAGCGGCGCCGGGACCGAGCGATCGACGGTCAGACCCAGGCCAATGGTCCGCTCCCGGCGAACCCGTTACCTGGCGAACCCGTGGTCTCACCGCCCGACCGAAGGGCCGACGTCTCCCCATTCAGCGGCGAGTCCTACCGGGCCTTCTTCTCGCTCTGCCCGTCTGTGGCCCTCGGAACTCCCGGGGCTTGGCGCCCCAAAACGACCAAGGACCTGGAGTGTCTGGAAAACCGGGGCAGGTTCCTGCTGAACATCCGAGACCTGGCGGAGGCCGAGGCTGTTCTTGGGGCTTTGCAGGAAATCGACGGGAGCGAACTGATTCCTGGTGAGGGCGATCTGGTGTCTCGACTGCTCAACATGCTCGGCACGGCCCAGATCGGCAGACGCAGGATCGAAATGGCGAGGCGCTCGTTCGAAACTGCGCTCGAGATCCAGAGGCAGTCCGGCGCAGCCAAGGTCGATCGGGCTCTGACCCTCAACAACCTGGCCGCGATCGAGGCCATCGGGGGGAAATTCCGCCGGGCCCAGGCGTTTCTCAACGAGGCCGTCACCATACTTGAGAAGGCGGGCCCCGACCATCGTGCCAATCTGGTCACGAGCCTGGACAATTCCGCCCGCATGTCGTGGAACCTGGGAGAGTACCAGCGGGCGTTGACACTCTACGAGCGTGCGCTCGCTCTGACCGAGGCCGAAGCTGGCGACGGCCGGCTTACGCTGACCCGAAATCTATGGGGCTGCGCGCGTGTCCATTTCGCGCTTGGAAACTACTCACGGGCGCGAGTCCTGTTTGAACGTGCGCAGAAGCTGGCCGAGTCGGAGGGCAGGAAGGGCCGGCCAATTCTGGGCGGCGTGCTGGGCGATTTCTCGAAGCTCCTGGTAGCCACGGGCGACCTCAGAAAAGCACAACAAATGTCCGAGCGAGCGATCTCAGTTCTGCGAACCGAATTCGGGGCGCAGGATGCCTCCGTGGCGGCGGCGACGATCTCCCTCGCAAGCCTGGTGGAGCGCCGGGCTCCCGCGCAGGCCGAGGAAGCGTTCCGCAAGACCCTGATCGCGGCCGAGGAAACGTACGGACCGGATCACCCTGCGGTCGCATACCTTTTGCGGGATTTGGCGCGCGCCAATCGCCGGATTGGCCGAACCCTGGAAGCCGCCAGGAACTATCGACGCGCACTGGCGATCTTCGAGAAGTCTCTTGGAGGTGAGCACTCGGAAACGGCCCTAACGCTCGTCTTACTGTCCGAGGTAACCCCCGAGGCCAAGGAGGCGGTCGCCCTCGGACGGCGCGCGGTCGCCGCGCTGGAAGTGTCGCTCGGACCCGATCATCCGGACCTTGCCGCCCTCCTCTGTCACCTCGCTCGGAACGAGGCGCTCGATGGTAGGTACGAGGAAGCCGTCGAGTCGGCTCTCAGGGCAGAGGCGATCACGAGTCGCCACCTCAGGGAAAACGTGCGCACTCTGCCGCAGGAGCAAGCGCTCCAGTACGCAGCGACCCGCGTTTCGGCAGTCGACCTTCTCCTGTCCCTCACCCTTGTTCACCCCACCGATCAGAGCATCGTCAGGGTCTGGAATGCGGTTCTGGGGTCGCGGGCGCTCGTCCTTGACGAATTGACGTCGCGCCGACGGTTTGCGCCCGAGAGTCTGGCCGCGGACGGCGCGCGGTTCGCGGCCGTCTTGACCGAGAAATCCCGTAACTTGTCGAATCTGCTCGTTAGGGGTCCCGGGAGCGGTCTCTCGTCCTCGGGGTATCTCGTCGCTCTGGCTGGAGCCCGTGAGGAGAGAGATGACGCCGAGCGCGTCCTTGCCGAGTCGGTTGACCCCTTCCGACGGGACCTAGAACGTCGCCGACTTGGATTCACCGAGATCGTTGCGGAGATTCCCCGGGGCGCTGCGCTTGTGGGTTACCTTCGCTTCAACCGATACATCTGGCCGGAAAAAGGCGCGGCGGTCGCCGACAAGCCCCTGACCCTCTTCCCTACATACGCGGCGTTTGTCGTGCGCGGAGGAGAACTGAAGGCTTCTCTTGTCCCTCTCGGGAGTGCGCCCGTCCTCGACGCGATCGTAGCGGAGTGGAGGCGCCAGATTCGGGCCTCGCCTTTGGAGGCCTCCGACGTTTCTCAGAGCGAAGCCGATTACCTTTCAATTGCTGCTCGCCTGCGTCGCATGGTCTGGGACCCGGTCCGAGCGAAAGTGAAGGACAGCGAGCGGGTTTTCATCGTTCCCGACGGGGCACTTCATCTGTTGAACTGGGCCGCCTTGCCGGAGGACGATGGGCGCTTCCTCGCGGAGTCGGGTCCCACGTTTCACTATCTGTCGAATGAACGAGATGTGGTATCGCTCAAGGGCAAGCGAGAGCCCGGGCGCGGCCTGATGGTTGTCGGCGCCCCGGCCTTTGACGACATCAGCGGTTTCGCCAGCCTCGGCGCTTCGAGTCCGATTCGCGTTGCGTCCGCGCCGTCGAGTTCGTCGGCTGCGGAACCTCGAACGCGGGCCGGCGAAGGCTGCGGAGCCTTCTCAGGAGTCCGGTTCGGCGCCCTGCCGGGTACCGAACGGGAGGCCCGCGGGGTCGCGAGTCTATGGGATGCCACGGTGGCAGGAAATCCGGAGGATGCCGCGACCGTCCTGCTCGGCGCAGCGGCGCAGGAGGCGACGTTCAAGGCATCGGCTCCGTCGCGCCGCATTGTCCACCTGGCTACCCATGGCTTTTTCTTCGACGGTTCCTGCGGGCCTAAAGGCGCCACGAACCGTGGTGTGGGAGGCCTGGTCACGCAGACCAGTCCCGCCCCCGCCCCGGAGTCGAGCGCACCAGTGGAAGCTCTCTCCGGCCTGGCCCTGGCGGGCGCCAACAACCGGAACGCCGCGCGTGAATCCGAAGAGGATGGCATCCTGACTGCCGACGAGATTTCGACCATGGATTTGTCCAGGGTCGAATGGGCCGTGCTGTCGGGGTGCGACACTGGCGTGGGGGAGGTCAGGGCGAGCGAGGGCGTCTTCGGAATCAGACGCGCCTTCCAGACCGCAGGCGTTGGTAGTCTGATCATGAGTTTGTGGCCGGTCGGCGATGAGAACGCCGAGAAGTGGATGCTGGCTCTCTACGAAGCGCGGCTCAAACAAGGATTGCCCACCGCCGATGCCGTGCGTGCGGCCAGTCGGAGCCTTCTGGAGAGCCGACGCGCCGCCGGAGCCTCGACCCACCCTGCCTATTGGGCGCCCTTTGTGAGCGCGGGCGCCTGGCAGTAGACGACCTCGCTACATAACAGAGTAACCAGGAGAACACGAATGGAGAACCCAAGGCCTCTTCTTCAGGCGGGCACTACGCGTTCCGTGACGGCCACCCGACTCCATGTGGGCATGGACGCCGCCACCCGGCAGTCCCGGGGCACCTCGTTGAAGCGAGAGCTCCACGCGTCGGTTGCGTCTCCTGAGCCGTTCCCGCATTCATGAGGGTCCGTGTGCGGTCCTTTCACCGAGTGGTGGCTCGCCAACTTCTGGTAATAGGCTTTGCGGGAACGGGCTTCGGAGCTAGTCCGACTACCGCCCGTGCTTTCCAGAGTCCCAAGGAAGGCGGAACAAGGCCGGCTGGTGTGCGTGAAGGGGGTGGCGCCCCCGTGGGGGGCACCCTTTCGGGATCAGGGAGCTCCGGCGGAGGCGCCCAGGCAGGTGCAACGGGGGCTGACGGTCGGGCAGGCTCTCCTTCGTCCTTCTCGACAGCATCTGGCGTTCGCTCTGAACTTGATCGTGCCCAAGACATGGTCGACCGAAACCCTGACCGGGCCGTTCAGATTGCCGAGAGGTTCGCGGCCCAGACTTCCGACCCCCGCGCGCGCGCCGACGCGCTAAGCCTCGCCGCCTACGCGTCCGGCGTCCAACTTGCCCGGACGCCAGTCGATACTGACCGAGGGCCAACTCGACAAAGGCTGGAGGAACGCCAGGAGCAACGGTTGGAAGCCGCGCTGAGAGAGCAGAACGTGGCCACCGGACCGACCGCCGCCGATTCTCTTCCCGGTGAGCCTGTGATCTCGGTGCCGGTTCGTGGCTGGGAGACATCCTGGCGAACCGCCACAATGTACCGAGGCTTCTTCGCAACCTGCCGCGAGATGGACCCAGAGCGACTGGCGCGGTGGCAATGTCTGAACAACTTCGGCAGGTTTCTCATCGACATCGGGGATGCGAACGAAGCAGAGGCCCAGCTGCGAGACTTGCTCGAGTTGAATGAGGATGCACTGACGCGCGGGGAAAGGACCCAATGGCTGGCGCAGGCTCTGGATACGCTGGGTGCGGCACAGATACGTGGGGGCCGGTTTGGGAGCGCCAGGCTTTCCTTCGAAAAAGCCCTCCGAATTCAGGAGAGGTTTGGTGTGAGCACGACGGACCTTGGGGTGACGCTCGCCAGCCTTGCGGCCACCGAAGCCACGGCGGGCAAATTTCGGCGCGCCCAGGACCTCTACGAAAGAGCCATCGAACGCTTTGGCGTCGCAGGCGCCGCTCAGCGGGCCAACCTGGTCACCAGCCTCGACAGTCTCGCGCGAGTGTGCTGGAATCTGGGCGAGTATCAGCGTGCCCTGCCACATTACGAGCGGGCGCTTGCGCTCGCGAAACCAGAGTCCCAAGGGGATCGGTTGATGCTGGCCCGAAACACCTGGGGGTTCGCGCGCGTTCATTTCAGTCTGGGCAACCTTTCTCGGGCTCGCGGTCTCTTCGAACGGTCGCGCTCATTGGCAGAAGCCGCAGGCAAAGGGGACGCGCGCGTCGTTCTGGGTCTGGTCCTCGTCGATCTTTCGAAGTTGCTTGGGATGATCGGAGAAGTTGACAGGGCGAAGCAGATGTCAGCACGGGCCGTGGATGTGCTTCGGATCGCCCTCGGCAATGCGCACCCCGACGTAGTGGCTGCGAAAGCCAACCTCGCCGGCCGCATCGAGCTCCAGGATCCCGTTAGGGCCGAGGCGGCATTTGAAGGGGCGGTGGCGGCGGCCGAGCAGACCTACGGACCGGACCACCCGGTTGTCGGATCGGTTCTGGTCGATCTGGCTGGGGCCAATCGGAGGGCTGGTCATTCCATCTCCGCGGCTCGACACTACCGTCGCGCGCTGACGATCCTTGAGACCTCCCTTGGAATCAACCATCCAGACACCGCACGCGCCCTCGGCCTTTTGTCTGAGGTTGTGCAGACGCCGGAGGAGGGAGTTGCTCTCGGGCAGCGAGCGGTTACCGCTATGGGGGAAGCGATGGGCCCCGAACATCCGGATCTGGCACCCCTTCTCTACAGCCTCGCACGAAACCAGGCGCTGGATGGAAGATACAAGGATGGCATCGAGTCTGCCCTGCGTGCCGACGAAATTGCGAGCCGTCACTTGCAGGAGAATGTCCGAACACTGCCCGAGCAACAGGCGCTCCGCTTCGCGGCGACGCGCAGGTCGGCGCGCGATCTGCTCCTGTCGTTGGGTGTTGAGCACGCTAGCGCCAAGGAAATCAGCCCGATCTGGAACGCCATACTACGATCGCGAGCGCTCGTCCTTGACGAACTAACCTCCCGACGAAGATTTGCGCCAGAAAACGTCAGCGCCGACGCGAGGAAGGTGGCGGTCGCGTTGAGCGAAACATCCAGGAGACTGTCCAACCTCCTGGTTAGGGGGGATCTTGACGGGCCGACACGTTGGCGCAGCGACGGGCTCACCCAGCCGGGATATCGCACCGCGGTGGCCAACGCCAGAGACGAACGGGACGATGCGGAGCGCGCCCTTGCGGAGTCTGTCGAACCCTTCCGGGAGGATCTGAAACGCCGGCGTCTTGGCTGGCTCGAAATCGCGGCCAAGCTTCCCCGGGGCGCGGCGCTCGTTGGCTATGTTCGCTTTAACCAGCTCATCTGGCCGGACAAGGGTGCGGCGATCGCCGACAAGCCCTTGACCGGGATCCCCTCCTACGCAGCGTTTGTCTTGCGCGGTGGAGAGGTACAGGCCTCCTTGCTTCCGCTAGGGGACGCCGCCATTATTGACGCGATACTCGCGGAGTGGCGCCGTCAGATCGGCGCCTCCTCGTCGGGCATTCTCAACGTCTCACAGAGTGAACTTGACTACGTGTCCATTGCCTCGCGCCTGCGTCGAATGGTCTGGGATTCCATCCAGAGGGAAGTGAAAGGGAGCGAACGGGTGTTCGTGGTGCCCGATGGGGCGCTCAACCTTCTGAACTGGGCCGCCCTACCCGACAACGACGGGCGCTATCTCGCCGAGTCGGGGCCCACGTTCCACTACTTGTCGAACGAACGAGACCTCGTACGATCCAACACCAATCGTGCTCCTGGTCGTGGACTCATGGTGGTTGGAGCACCTGCGTTCGACGACGCCACAGGTTTCGCGAGTCTGAACACTCCCCAGCCCGTTCGCGTCGCCTCGGCAGCGCCCGGGTCTCAAGGCGCTGGGCCTCAAAACCGAGGAGCGGATTGCGGCGTCTTCTCGGGGGTTCGCTTCGAACCTCTCCCAGGATCCGAACGAGAGGCCCACGGAGTCGCGAGTCTGTGGGACTCGTCCGTGTCCGGGAATGCGGAGGAGCGAGCCACGCTGTTGATTGGATCGGCGGCGCAGGAGGCGACCTTCAAGGCCTCGGCTCCCTCACGTCGTGTGTTGCATCTGGCTACCCATGGCTTCTTCTACGACGGGTCTTGCCCTCCTTCGAACGCGACGAACCGTGGGGTGGGCGGCCTCGTCAAGCAGACGAGTGTCGTGAACTCCTCAGGGCCTTCTGGTGAGCAACCCGATGCAATATCGGGTCTGGCCCTGGCCGGCGCCAACAACCGGAACGCCGCGCGTGAATCCGAAGAGGATGGCATCCTGACTGCCGACGAGATTTCGACCATGGATCTGTCGCGGGTCGAATGGGCCGTGCTGTCGGGGTGCGACACTGGCGTGGGAGAGGTCAAGGCGAGCGAGGGCGTCTTCGGAATCAGGCGCGCCTTCCAGGCCGCAGGTGTCGGCAGTCTGATCATGAGCCTGTGGCCGGTTGGCGATGAGAACGCCGAGAGGTGGAAATGCTGGCTCTCTACGAAGCGCGGCTCAAACAGGGATTGCCCACCGCCGATGCCGTGCGCGCGGCCAGTCGGAGCCTTCTGGAGAGCCGACGCGCCGCTGGGGCCTCGACCCACCCCGCCTTTTGGGCGCCCTTTGTGAGCGCGGGCGCTTGGCAGTAGCAAAGAAATCCCCCGGACCAAACATCAAACACAAAGAAAGATAGAGGAGAGAAGCCATGACGAATCCCCGAACCCTTCTTCGCTGGAGCCTTGGACTCACGCTGGTCGCCGCCACTGTAGGGGCGCAGATCTATAGCTACCATACTCCGGGCACAACCTGGTCGGTGACGGCCATAAGAATTCATGCGGGTATGGATGCGGCCTATCTGCAGTACCTGGACACCTCGCTGAAGCGCGATCACGACGCGCTGGTGAAAGCTGGCTACATGAAGTCGTACAAGATTCTCCGCACTCTCGACTACGATGAGGCGACGTGGAACCTGCTGATCCTTCGCGAGTACGCGAGCCTAGCCGCGTTCGAGGCCAATGAGGAGAAATCCGACAGCCTGAGCCGTCAGTTCTCGGGTGACGCCGGGGCGCAGATGAACGCGTACACCGATCGCTCGAAGATCCGCGACGTCGTGTGGACGAAGATGGCTCGCGAGTTCCTCCTCAAGTAGGTCATCGCGGACGGCCGCCCGTCCTGCATTGAAGACGCCATGCGGCTAACGAATGGGGAGGCGCGCCACAGCCCCTCGGCCGCAGTTCAGTTGACAACTGCGTGAACAGGGCACTTCCAGGAGGTCTATCGAGCCGTGGACTTGATCACGAGATAGACAAGCGGCACCGCGCTGACCTCGTTGAACCAGTGCGGCACGGTGCGCGGGATGACGATGACGTCGCCCTTCGACACGGTCTGCGCGACCCCGCCCCTCGTGCTCGCGGCTCGCGTCTCGTTCGGACCGACGGTGCGCGGCTCAACCATCTCGCCGCCGGTCACCAGAGTCGCGGCGCCCTCAAAGACGTAGAAGATGTCGGTGTCGAGGTCGTGGACCTCGGCGTCTCCGGGACCCTCGCGCCGAGCCATGCCCACGCGGTACTCGGGCGTCTCGAGGAAGGAGCCGCCGGCCGCGAACGCAGCGGCGACTCTCGCCGCGTCGATGATGGTGGTGTGGGGGTCGGTGAGGGCGGTGGTATGAATCATCTTGGTTCCTTGGATCAGGGGGTTGCTTCGTCGGACTACTTTTCGATGGCCTCCTCGCAATGACGGCCCTTAAGCCGCCCGCGGCACGAGCTGGCTCGCGATGATGGACGCCGGTCACCCGACATCGAGGGAATGCCGTTTGCGGGATTCGAGGGCTTTGCCTTTCGCGGCTTCTTCCTGCGCTTCCTTCGGCTTGTTCTGCCGCGACAGGATGTCGGCCAGAACGTAGTGCCCGAGGGGTGCGACTTCAGAAATGTTGTCGACCTTGAGGCCGCGCTCGGCCAGATCGCGGGCGGCATCGAGTCGTCCGGCATTTAATTCTTCGCGGGCGAGAAAGAAGAAGGACGGTCCAAAGTCCGGCGCTTTTTCGGTCGAGGCGCGCAACTCACTGATGAAGCCGGCTTGATTGCCTCGCTGGCGTTCGAGTTGCGCGAGGTTGAACCGCGCCTTGCCATGATCCGCGTACGTCGAAAGCTCGGCCCGGTAGAGGGACGCCGCCTCGTCGAATCGTCCGCGCGCCTCGAGCACGCGCGCGAGGTTGTACCGGCCGCCTTTGGCCTCCGGTTCGAGTTCCAGGCCCTTGCGGGTCATTTGCTCCGCCTCGCCCAGGCGTGAGGCCGAGAAGGCGAGCGCTCCCTGACCGATCCACGCCGCACCCATCTTCGGGTTCTCCTCGGCCGCGCGCACGAAGGAGTGCTTCGCCCGGTCCGCGTCGCCCATGTCCATCGAGAGCACCGCGAGCTGGAACCAGGCCTGGGGATTCTTGGGATTGCGGGAGAGCGCGGTCTCGAAGACGCGCAGCGCGTCCTGGGCGTCGCTCTTGCGGCCGCGGGACAGGAAGAGACGCGCGAGGTTCCCAAGCGCGATGTCGTCATCGGGCTTCAAGGCGAGGGCGCGGCGGAAAGATTCGATCGCCTCTTCGCCGCGCTTCAAACGCACCAGCCAGTTGCCGAGGGTCAGGTGCGCGTCCATGATGTTGGGGTCTTCGGCAACCACCGACTGAAGGAGCTTTGCCGCCGCCTCGACGTCGTCATCCTGGGCGAGATCCTTGGCGCGATTCATCTTCTGGAACAGGGGCAGCTTCCGCTTCGGATCGGGCAGAACCGCATTCGGATTCACGTCGATGACGTTGCCCACGTAGCCGAGGGCGGCCAGGCGCTGCAGGGTATCGGGATCGAGACTCTTTCGCTCCGGTATCTTTCCCTGATCGGCCCTGGCCAGAGCCTCGATCTTCAGACGAAGGTCCTCGGCCCGCGCGGAGAACGCCTTGTAGATGTTCGAGGTCTCTCCCGGGTCGGTGCGGCGGTCGTACAGCTCGGGCTCGGGCGCGTCGACGTACGTGTATTCATTGCTGCGCAACGAGCGCAGGTGCTGCCAGCCGAAGTGGTACCGAGGGAAATAGGTTTCGGCGTAGGCGGTGCCGCCCACGCTGGCCTCGGGATTCACCACTCCAAGGGCGAGCGACGTGCCATCGATCGGCTCTTTCGTCGCGGGCAGACCCAGGAGATCGAGAACGGTAGGGAAGATGTCGGCGGATGAGACCATGGATGAGTTCCGACCCTTGTCGTTCCACGGCGTCTTCACGATCAGGGGCACGTGCATGGTCGAGTCGTAGACGAAGTAGGCGTGGGTGGCCTCGCCATGATCGCCGAGACTCTCGCCGTGGTCGGCGGTCACGATGACCACGGTGTTCTGGTCCAGGCCGTTGGTTTTCAGCCAGTCGACCAGTCGCCCGACCTGCGCGTCGGCATACGCGATCTCGCCGAGGTAGGGCTGGTTGGGGAACTGCGACGCGAACGGTTCGGGCGGTTCGTAGGGCGTGTGCGCATCGTACAGATGCACCCAGCCGAAGAACTTTCTGGTCTTGACCGTGTCGAGCCAGGTGATCGCGTCGTTCACGACTTCCTCGCCTTTCTTCTGCACGGTGCCCAGGGAGATCACCTTGTATTTCGAGAGATCGAACTGGTCGGAGTACTTGTCGAAGCCCTGGGCGAGACCCCATCGCGACTCGAGGACCCAGGCCCCGATGAACCCGCCGGTGGCGTAGCCCGCTCCCTTGAGGACTTCGGCCATAGTGGTGGCCGAGGCGTCTAGGAAGAAGCCGCCGTTGTCGCGGATGCCGTGTCGAGTGGGGTACTGGCCGGTGAAGATGGTGGTGTGAGAGGGAAAGGTGAGAGGGACGGCAGCGGTCGCGTGCTCGAACACGATCGCGTCCTCGGCCAGCCGGTCGAGGTGAGGTGTGGTGCCTTTCGGGAAGCCGTAGGGTCCGAGGCGATCCGCGCGCGTGGTGTCCAGAGTGACCAGCAGGAGATTCACCTTCGCCGCGGTCTGGCGGGAGGCCAGGATGGAGCGCGCGCCTTCGATCTCGGTGGGTCGGCGCTTCTGGATGATGATGACCGCGGTCAAGCCGACCAGACCGAGGCCGACCGCGATGGCCGACCATTTCGTCGAGAAGAACCTGGCCGTCGTTGTCTTCATCGGCGCAGCTCGTTCGGCTGGCCCGTTCTCTTCCCGCGACCCATCAGGGCATCGACCCTATCCGCTTCAATTCGTGCGCGTCAATGCCTCGGGTACTTGACGTCCATCAATAATGAGACTCTAATCCGTTCAACGGACAGGAGGCGCTTCTTTGACGACGCCTCTGCGGAATCTGACTCTCACCCTAATTAGGAGGCCTCTCGTATGCGGATATCGAAGATGCGCGGCGTCGCTGGTGCTCTCGCCCTGAGTTTCGTGGCGAGCACGGCGGGCGCTGCCGAACTCACCCCCGCCCCATCGCTGTGGAACGCGGCGCAGGACGCGGGAAGCCGGTCATCCGCGCGGGCTCAGACCGGGGCCGCTCCGGCCACGGGAAATCCCCGCACCGACAGTTCGTTCTTCAAGACCACGGCCGGGAGGCTGACCCTGGGCCTCATGGTGGTGGGTCTCGGCCTCACTGTTTATTCCGTCAGTCACGACCGCAAACCGGTCAAGTCGCCCATCCGCTAGAAAGGGAATCATGAAGACAATCCTTCGTACCCTCGCCGCAATCGTCGTCCTGTCGATAGCGCTCCCCGCCTTCGTTTCCGCCCAGAGCTTCTCCGGTCTCGTCGCCGGGGTGGTGAAGGACGATCAGGGTGGCGTCCTTCCCGGCGCCACCGTGCAGCTCACCGGAAAGGTCGGCACGCGCGCCGCGACCACCGACCATGAGGGCGCGTACCGCTTCAACGCGGTCGATCCCGGCGCGTACACCGTGGTGGTCAGCATGTCCGGCTTCCAGTCCCAGCGCCGCGAGAACATCGTGGTCGCGGTTGGAAAGCAGGCGACCGTGGACGCAGCGCTCAAGATCGGCGGCAAAACGGAGAGCGTCGATGTGGTCGGCGAAGCTCCGGTGGTCGACGTCACCTCCTCGAGCACACAGAACAACCTCTCTCAGGATCTGCTCTACAACATGCCGATTCGCCAGGGAAATACCGCCACCAACCTCTTGAACTTCGCGCCTGGCATCAACAATCAGTCGGCCTACGGCGGCGACGCCTCGTCGGCAAACGGTCTGCTCATCGATGGCGTGGATACCCGCGATCCTTCCGGGGGCACCGCGTGGACGTTCTTTAACTTCAACATCGTCGAGGAAGTGGAGATCGTGGGCGTGGGCGCTCCGGCCGAGTACGGTTCGTTCACGGGTGCTGTGGTCAACACCATCACCAAAACGGGCGGCAATCGTTTCGCCGGCTTGTTCGACTTCACCTACACGAACTCCGACCTCGCGGGCAAGAACATCGGCGCCGGGGTTACGAAGATCAACCCCTCGCTGGGGCAGTCGGCGAAGACCAACAAGTTCACTGACTTCACCACCCAGTTCAGCGGTCCGCTGATTGCGAACAAGCTGTTCTTCTTCGCCAGCGCCCAGCGCTATCACCTCAATCAGGACCCGGCCGGTCCGATTACGGTGCGTGACGAAGTCAGTCCCCGTGTCAATGTGAAGCTCAACTATCAGCCCAGCGCCAGCAATAACTTCATGGGGCATGTTCAGTACGATGCCTACAACATCATCGGTCGCGCCGGTGTTTCCGCCTTGGTGGCCACCGACGACCTGACCAACCAGGAAGACGCTCCGGAGTGGGTGTGGCTCGGGCAGTGGCGCCACATCTTCGGGTCGAACACCTTCAGCGAAGTGAAGTACACGGGATGGTGGGGTTTTTACGACCTCAACCCGAAGGTCAAGGCCCCGAGCCATACCGACGGCGAAACCGGTCTTACTTCGGTGTCGCAGGGCTGGTCCTACGCGGGTGACCGCGGACGCAACCAGGTCAATGCCGCTATCTCGCATTTTGCCGAAGGTTTCGGCAAACACGACCTTAAGTTCGGAATCGAGGTCGAACGAAGCAAGACCCGCGATCGCTACGGGTACGCGAACAACACTTACTACTACGACTACGGGGGGCAGCCGTACTACGCTTATGGGTACGGCTACGACATCAATGGTCGCAACAAGAAACTGGCGGGTTATGTCCAGGACGCGTGGCATGTCAACGACCGGCTGACCATGAACCTCGGGGTTCGGGTCGACCACTTGTCGGGCGGTGCGCCCGATCAGGACGCGGCCTACACGACCACCAGCATCGCCCCCCGTTTTGGTTTTGCTTTCGACCCCAAAGGCGACACCAAGACCGTCATCAAAGGGAGCTACAGCCAGTACTACGAGGGCATCTTCAACGATATCTACAAGCAGGCGACGCCGGGCTTCCAGGATCGGATCTCCTGGGACATGAGCGGGTGTCCCGCCTATGGGCCCACCGGCCCTACCGCGAGCTATAGCTGTCCGCTCTCTCGTCGCGAGGAGGTGAACCGGATCAAGGCCCCGATAGCCACCATCGACCCCGACATCAAGCATCCCAGGGTCGACGAATTCTCCCTCGGGTTCGAACGGGCGCTCCGAAGCAACCTGAGGCTTTCCGTGACCGGGATCAAACGTGACAACAAGAACTTCATCGGACAGGTTCTGCCCTCGGCCCGCTGGACCAGGGCCACCGGCACCAGCACCGCCACTCCCGGCTTCCCGGCCACTCCCTACACCTACTACAAGTGGGCCAACCGGTCAGCCTCGGCGAACAACGTCTACATCACGAATCCCGATGGGATCCAGTATCGGGATCCCTCGGGAGCGGTGCTCGGGACACTGGACGCCTACCGGAAATACAAGGGGGCCATGTTCGTTCTGACCAAGGGCTACTCAAACCGGTGGCGCGGCCAGGTGTCCTACGTCTGGTCTGAAACCAAGGGAACGATCAACAACGGAGGCGAGGGCACGTATGGCGTCGGCAACTTCTACGCCAGTCCCACTCAGTCGCTGGTGAACGCGGACGGCTCCCTGTCGAATGATCGGACCCACGAGATCAAGGCGATGTTGGGCATCCAGATTCCCAAGGTGGAACTTGCGGTGAACGCTTACTTCCGATCGGTGAGCGGCGGCACGTATGCGCCCTTTGTGCAGCTGAGCGGTTCAACCGTGGGCTATTCGACCACCGGGTACTACTATGCGGGTTCCTCGGGACGGCGCCCAGCCCTCGAACCTCGGGGCAGCCGGCGGTTTGACACATTGAACATTCTTGACCTTCGGCTGGAGAAGATCTTCAAGCTGGGCGGCGGCGATCATCGTCTCTCGGCCTACAGCGACATCCTCAATGCGCTGAACGCCGATACGATCTCCGCGGTGTTCACGAGGGTTCCGACCACCACCGTTTTCAACCCGCCTCCCGCGGCGGTGGGCTCGACCACCGCCGTGCCTTTCGGCGGTCCGGCGACCGTCGTTTCGCCCCGGCAGATCCAGATCGGAGCGCGCTGGTCGTTCTAGTCGCGGACTGACGTTCGGTCCGGGTCGCTTTCGGACGACCCGGTCAAGGGCCTCGGAGCCGCACGCTCCGGGGCCTTTTTTCGCTCTTGGCCGAAACCCTACCGAGGCTTGGGGGTCTGGGGGTGATGTTAAGCGCGGACGCGGCGGTCGCGAGACTGCAGAAAGTCGAGGCTGGCCAGAAGAGAAAGCGGCCGCGCCAGCCAGTAGCCCTGGATGAGGTCGCAATGGCGCGAGAGCAGGAAGCGGTGCTGGCTTTCGGTTTCCACACCCTCGGCGACCACGCGCAGCCCCAGTTTGTGCGACATCTCTATCACCGAGGTCACGATGGCGGCCTGGGTGTCATCCGTGTCCATGTCCCGGGTGAACGACCGGTCGATCTTGACCACATCGAGGGGCAGGCTACGCAGGAGATCAAGGGAGGCAAAACCGGTGCCGAAGTCATCGAGACTGATGGAGATGCCCGAGGCTCTCAATTCTCTCAGGACCCGTCGCGTCCCCTCGGGGTCGCTCAGCGCGTTCGTCTCGGTGACTTCCACCGCCAGCGACGAAGTGGGCAAGCCGTGTAGATCGAGGCCCGCGCGGATGTCGCGCGCGAAAGTCGGGTGACGCAACTGAATGGCGGAGGCGTTGATGGCCATCCGCAGCGGGGTGGCCCGCAGCAGGTTCAGCTCCCGGATGGCGCCCAGGGCGAGGTCCAGCACGATGCGCCCCATCGGGACCACCAGGCCGGTCGCTTCCGCGATGGGGATGAAAGCGTCGGGAGCCACCCGGCGTCCGAGCAGATCCTTGGAGCGCACCAGCGCCTCGAAGCTCGTGACGCTGAGGTCGTGGGAGCGCGCAATGGGCTGGAACTCCAGAAAGAACGCGTGGTCGCGCAGGGACCGGTGCAGGAACCGATTCATCTCCAGCCGGGCCGCCGCTTCGCCGGTGAGATCGCTTTCGAAGGCCACCGCCTGATCCTT
>JANLSZ010000340.1:0-3343 GCA_031362685.1 Vicinamibacteria bacterium
TTCGCGTTCTCCCTCGAGCGGACGCGCGTGCTCGCGGGCGCCTGGCCCTCGGCCGAACCGTCGTCGGCGCCCGAGTATGTGCTGCGCCCCGGACGCTTCGTCGCCGTCGTGCCGTCGATCGATTGCCGCTGGGCGCCGGACGTGCCCGCGGACGCGCCGGTCGGGCGCATTGCCGGGTCGGGCGCCACCGAGGAGGAGGCGTCCGCTCTGGTCCTGGCGCGTGGGGTGCGCGCGTTCGTGGGCCGCGTCGAATACATAATCTACTGCGAGACCGGTGGAGACATCGGTGGCATCGAGAAGAGTCCGACGGGGTTCATGGCCGGTTGGTAGCCCGGTCTTTTCCGCGGATCGGGCCATGGGTCCGTCGCGTTGAATCCACCGGACAATTCGCGCTCTACTCGCGGCGATACGCGCGGTTGTGAACGACCTGGCCGCTTGATACGCTCTAGGCTGTTGAACTGGCGTGCGAGCCTCCGCCAGGCATCAACGGACATACGCCCGCCCGCCCCGGAGACGACGCCATGTCGCACCATCGATTGGACCGCCGTGACTTTCTCAAAGGCGCCGCCGTGGTCGGTGTGGCCGCGGCGCCGACGCTCGGTGTAGCCGCGGCGGGGGCGGCGACTCTCACGCAAGTCCCCGCCCCGCTGCCCCCGGCGGAAGCAGCGGGTTACACGTACCTCAAGCCCGCCGAGGCCGAGTTCGTCGAAGCGCTGGCGGATCACATGATCCCCAGGGACGAACTCACGAATAGCGGCACGGAGATCGGCATCGCGACCTTCATCGACCGCGCGCTGGCCGGTTCCTGGGGCAAGGGCGACCGCCTCTATATGCAGGGTCCCTGGCTGGAGGGGACGGCCAATCAAGGCTATCAACTCCCGCTGACGCCGGCCGAGTTGTATCGCGCTGGCGTCGAAGGATCGAACGCCTATTGCCGCAATGCCTTCGGCAAGGACTTCGCCCGCTGCACCACGGATCAGAAGGAGACATTCCTCAAGGACCTGGCCGCCGACAAGATCTCGCTTGGCGGCGGGCTTCCGGGCCGGGCCTTCTTCACCATGTTCTACGGGAACGTGATGGAGGGCTTGTTCGCCGATCCGATCTATGGCGGCAACAAGAACAAAGCGGGGTGGAAGATGATCGGCTTCCCCGGTGTCATGGCTAACAACGCCGAGAACGTGAAGACTTACAGCGACGGGAAAAAGTACATCGCCGACCCCCTCAGCATCGCTGACATGTCCTGAGGGGAAAGACGCCATGGCCACCAAGCGACCTCCCGTAGACATTCTCATCGTGGGCATGGGCTGGACCGGGGGCATTCTGGCCAGGGAACTTGGCCCGACCGGCCTCAAGATCGCGGTGCTCGAGCGCGGCGGCCCGCGTTCGACCCAGAACGACTTCAGCGTGCCCCTGATTCGCGACGAGCTGCGTTTCTCCCAGCGCCACGACCTGATGATGGACGTATCGAAGGACACGTACACCATCCGCAACACGCCCCAGGAGACCGCCCTGCCCATGCGCCGCCTTGGTTCGTTCCTGCCCGGCGAAGGCGTGGGCGGCGCGGGCGTGCACTGGAACGGCATGACCTGGCGTTGGCCCGACCATGAACTGCGCATCCGCACCAGGTACGAGGAGCGCTACGGCAAGAGCTTCATTCCCGCCGACATGCCGCTGCAGGACTGGGGTATCACCGGGGCGGAGATCGAGCCGTACTACGATCGCTTCGAGTATGTCGCGGGTGTTTCCGGCAAGGCCGGCAACATCAACGGGCAGATCCAGCCAGGCGGCAATCCGTTCGAGGACCCGCGCGCGCGCGACTACCCGCTTCCGCCCCTCGCGTCCAACTATGCGGGCGAACTGTTCGCGAAAACCGCGACCGAGCTCGGCTACCATCCGTTCCCGCGGCCGACCGCCAACGCCTCCCAGCCTTACACCAATCCCGACGGCATGAAGCTCGGCCAGTGTCAGTATTGCGGTTTCTGCGAGCGGTTCGGTTGCGAGGCCAATGCGAAGGGGAGCCCGCACATCACGGTCATTCCGATAGCACTGCGCAACCCGAACGTGGAGCTGCGGACCCATTCCTGGGCCACCAAAGTCCTGATGGATTCGACCGGCAAGAAGGCGATCGGCGTCGCCTACATCAACATGATTACCGGCGAAGAGTTCGAGCAACCCGCCGACCTGGTGATCCTGGCCGCCTACGGCTTGTCCAACGTGCATCTGATGCTGCTGTCGGGCATCGGCAAGCCCTACGATCCGGAGGCGCAGACCGGCGTCATCGGCAAGAACTACGCCTACCAGGGCGGCTCCGGCGTGACCCTGTTCTTCGAGAACCGGAACTTCAATCCCTTCATCGCGGCCGGCGGCTGGGGAAGCTCGATCGACGACCTCCACGCCAATTGGGACTTCGACCGCGGGAAGCACGGTTATGTCGGCGGCTCCTACATCTCCGTCGGCGGAAGCCACGGCCGCCCGATCAGTTACCGGCCGGTGCCGCCCGGTACGCCCCAATGGGGCACGGCCTGGAAGCGCGCGGTGGCCAAGTGGTATCAAGGTTCGATGGGAATTGGCGCGAGCGGCATGGTCATGCCCAATCGCTACAACTATCTCGACCTCGATCCGACCTACAAGAACCGGTTCGGCCAACCCCTCATGCGCATGACCTTCGATTTCAAGGAGAACGAGAAGAAGATGAACCGGCATTCCGCCGAGATCATCGGGCAGATCGCGCGGGCGATGAACCCCACGGTGATGGGCGACCCGAGACCTCGCCTGACCTGGGACGTGACGCCCTACCAGACCACGCACAACACCGGCGGCGGGGTCATGGGCAAAGACCCCGGAACCAGCGCACTCAATAAGTATCTCCAGAACTGGGATGTGCCCAATCTGTTCGTGGCCGGGGCGTCGGCCTTCCCGCACAATTCCGGCTACAACCCCACCGGCCCGGTGGGAGCGCTCGCCTACTGGATGGCGGATGCCATCCGCGAGAAGTACCTCAAGAACCCTCGGCCACTGGTTTGATCATCGACACCATGCGCGCACGATGCGCCGTGCTGATAGCGATCTTCGGTAGCGCGGCTTCCCCTGCAGCCACCACGGCCGGCGACCCCGTCAAGGGCAAGGCGCAGTACGAGAACTGCGTCGCCTGCCATTCGCTCGAAGCCGGAAAGAACGCGGTCGGACCGACGCTGAATAGCCTCTTCGGGCGAAAGTCGGCGTCCGAGGATTTCATCTATTCACCGGCTATGCGCCGCGTCAACGCCCTGTGGACTCCGGAACTGCTCGACCGCTATCTCGCCGACCCGCAAGGTGGCGTTTTTCGCGGCAATCGGATGCCCTT
>JANLSZ010000247.1:0-23922 GCA_031362685.1 Vicinamibacteria bacterium
CCCATGGTCCTCACCCTTATCTACAAGGGCGGTGAAATCCTCGGCGCGAAGCGCTTCCACTACAAGGATGTCCCCGAAGCCCAGGACGACAAGGGCCTGGCCAAGGTCATGGAAGACATTCATGCCGCGACCATGAACGAGGTCAAGCAGGGCCGCTACGCCCCGCAGGACGACAAGACGGTGATTGAGGATCTGTCGCTCGACCAGCTTGTGCTCGCCTACCTCGCGTCCCGCGCGGCGGCGGCCCCCGCCCGCTAGGCGACAACGATGGCCCTTGCGGTCACGGTCAACCGTGTTTCCATGGAATGCCCAGGGGGCCTCCGGTCGTGACCTTTGTCTGCGGTGGTTAGCGCCCGGACTCCACCGGCCCGCTCGCCGGGCTAAGATCCCGTCGACAGGTTCATTGGACCTTCAAGAGAGGACGCCGCCATGCCCTATTTCGAACTCGATCCCCTACTCAACAAGATGCTTGATTTTGCCCCCGGGATCTCCGACTTGAACCTCTCGGTGGGCCGGCCTCCACAGGTCGAGCTCGACGGCCAGCTGAAGGCGGTCGACTACATGGGAATCGACAAGCTCTCTCCCTACCAGACCGAGCAGATTGCCATGAGACTCATCGCGGGAAAGAGAGATGTCGCGGACAAGCTGGTCAAGACCGGATCGACCGACCTTTCCTACTCTCTTTCCGGCCGCACCCGTTTCCGCGTCAACGTCTTTGCCCAGCGTGGAACCTTCTGCACGGTCATGCGCGTCATCCCCAGCAAGATTCCCACCATTGAGCAGTTGGGCATTCCTCCCGTGCTCGGCAACATCGCGCACGAGCGGAATGGGATCGTGCTGGTGACCGGCCCCACCGGATCCGGCAAGTCGACCACCCTCGCCGCCATCATCAACAAGATGAATCTCGAGAAGTCGATGCACATCATCACCATCGAGGACCCGATCGAGTATCTCCATCCTCACCACAAGTCGACCATCAACCAGCGCGAGGTTGGAATGGATACGGAGACCTTCGGCCTGGCTCTGCGCGCGGCTCTGCGCCAGGCTCCCAAGGTCATTCTGGTTGGCGAAATGCGCGACGTTGAAACCATCTCCATCGCCCTCGAGGCGTCGGAAACGGGCCACCTCGTCCTTTCCACCCTCCACACCATCGACGCCGCGAAGACCATCGAACGCATCGTCGGCGTCTTTCCCCGGTCGGATGAACGCCAGGTTCGGACCCGCTTCTCGGCGGCCTTCCGTTGGGTGGTGTCCCAGCGCCTGGTGCCCAAGATCGGGGGCGGTCGAATCGGGGTCTGCGAAATCCTGCGATCGACTTCAAGAACCCGCGAATACGTGCTCGAGGGCGAGCGCGACGGCAAGAGCCTTCACGATGCGATGGAGGACGGCCAGCTCGAAGGGATGCAGACCTTCGACGGCGAACTCCTCCGCCTGATCGGCGACGGCATCGTGGACCGCGAGCTGGCGCTCTCCTATGCGACCAACCGGACGAACCTCCAGTTGAAACTCGATACTCAGGGGGTGGGCGGAGACAAGGCCGACGCCAGCGCGAAGGCGGAAGGCAGCGCCAGGGCCGGGAAGACCCCGGCGGCCACCAAGGCCGCTCCCGCCTCCGCCAAGAAAGGCGCGACCGCGCCCGGCAAGACGGACATGGACGATCTTCTGGAAAGGTAAGGTAGATGCAAGCGACCTGCTCCTCCTGTTCAAACGTCGTTACGGTCGACGAAAACAACCCGAAGCTGCCCGAAGGGCCCTTCTCCGTCAAGTGCCCGAAATGCCAGACCCCCCTCAGGTTTCCGGGTCGCGGCGCCAAAGGGGCGAGGCCAGAGGCCGCCAAGCCTCATGCCGCGGCCGGGCAAGCCCCGGTGGCCGCGCCCGCACCTGCTCCCCTGATACCTCTGAAGCCGACTGCGCTTCCGGGGGAACGGGCTCTGGTGGCGCTCGACGACAAGCGTCGGGCCGTGGAGATTGCCGCCTCTCTTGGCGTGCTTGGCTACGAAGTCGACATCATGTCCGACGCGGACGGAATCCGGGTGATCGACCAGACGGCGCACGTGATTGTGGTCATGGCCCGCACGGTGGCGGAGAGCGGCGCCCTCACGTGTTATCAGCGTCTGTTTCTTCTCAACTCCGACACTCGCCGTTCCTTCTTTCTCATCCTGGTGGGAGATGAGTACACGACCAGCGACGGAGTTCAGGCCTTTGTGGTGCATGGAGACCTGGTGATGGCATCTCCCGACGTGGTGTCCTGCGAGGCAATCATCCGCGAACGCCTGGTCGAGCGTACCCGCCTCTTCCGGGTGTTCGTCGACTCCAAGCGGAAAAACGAGGCCGCGCACTAGGAGTCTGCGCGGTAGAACCGCCAGACTCCTGTGGCCCGAGGCCAGGCTTCGCGCTCCCCACGACGGTTCTCCGCGGGCCGATGCGTGAAGGGGCTGGTTTCTTTCAAGGCCGTTCGGCCCCCGGGAGCGACTCAGCTCCGCGCGGCCGGACCGTAGACGCGAAGGGTGTAGTCGCGGGCCATTCGGCGCGCTGAAAATCGCGGAGCAATGGTGGCGATGGACGCCTTCATCATCCGAGTCCATTCCGGGGATGCGCCCGGAACCTTGACCCCGAAGAAAAACGGAACCACGCGGGTTTCGAGCTCCCGGTAGAGGGCCTCCGCATCGAGGTGATCCTGCTCCTCCTCAAGTTTCATCTGGGCGGTGGCGGCCGCCACCCCGGGATCTTCCACCGACTCACTCTCGGAAACCGGACCCGCGGTCGCTTCACCGCCGTCGATCAGGAACCCATTCTCACCGTTGAACCCCTCCGCCCACCAGCCGTCGGCGATGGACAGGTTCAGGGCGCCGTTGATCGCGGCTTTTTGACCCGAAGTTCCCGAGGCTTCGAGGGGTTTTCTTGGGGTGTTGAGCCAGACATCGACCCCCTGTACCAGCATCCGCGCCATGTCGATGTCGTAGTCCTCAAGGAAGACAATCCGGCCCGAGAGTTCGTCGCGGGCGAGAACCGCGAGTTGCCTGATGTACTCCTGGCCCGCCCGGTCCGCCGGATGCGCCTTGCCCGCAAAGATGAGCTGAACGGGCCGCTGCGGATCGAGCAGAAGGGCTTTGGCCCGATCGAGATCCTGCAGGAGGAGAACCGCCCTCTTGTAGGTGGCGAACCGTCGGGCGAAACCTATGGTCAAAGCATGTGGGTCGAGCAGGGTCTCCAGTCGGCGCAGATCGGACGGCCCGGAGCCTTCGCGGGCCGCCTGCTTCCGCACCCGCTCACGCACGTAGCGGATGAGCCGCTCTTTCTGCGCGCGCCGGGCCGCCACCAGACCTTCGTCGGAGGCGTCGCGCAGTTTTTCCCAGGCGTCGGGATTGAGCAGGAGCGAGCCCCAGTCGGGGTCGAGTTCCTTGGTGAGGTAAGCCCGCATCTCGGGGCCGATCCAGGTCTCGGTGTGTACCCCGTTGGTGATGGCGAAGATCGGCGATTCGGTCTCTTTCGGCCAAAGGTGCTTCCACATCTCGGAGGACACCCGGCCGTGCAGCTCGCTCACTCCGTTGGTGCTTGAGGAAAGACGGATGGAAAGAGTAGTGAGGTTGAAGTGCTCTTCGTGAAGGCCCAGGGCGATCACCTCATCGGCGGGCACGCCGGTGTCTCGGGACCACGGTTCGAGATGTTGCCTTACCAGATCCAGAGCGAAGACCTCATGGCCGGCCGGCACCGGGGTGTGAGTGGTGAAGACGGTATTCCGGCGAACGGAGGCGCAGGCATCGCGAAAGTCTTCGCCCCTCATGACTCGCTCACGTACACGTTCCAGAGTGAGCATCACGACATGACCTTCGTTCATGTGCCACACCGCGGGTTGAATCCCCAGGGCCCGGATGGCGCGAACCCCTCCGACGCCCAGCACGATCTCCTGAGCGAGGCGCATCTCGCGTCCGCGGACGTAGAGCAGGCCGGTGATGGCCCGATCCGATGGATCGTTCAGGGGGATGTCGGTGTCGAGAAAGAAGACGTGAACGCCGCCCACCCGCGCCACCCAGACCAGGGCGTGAACCACCCGGCCCGGAAGGTCCACGGGGACGGTCAGCGGCCCTCCGGAGGGCGCCTGGACCGGGCGAACGGGAAGACGGGCGAAGTCGTAGTCCGGATAAATGTGCTGCTGGAAACCATCGACGTCCACGGTCTGACGGAAGTACCCCGACCGATAGAGCAGGCCTACGCCAAACAGCGGCAAGCCGAGGTCGGAAGCGGCCTTGCAGTGGTCGCCGGCCAGGACGCCCAGGCCCCCCGAGTACATGCCGAGCGATTCATGGAGCCCGAATTCCATGGAGAAATAGGCGACGGGACCAGGCAGAAACCCGGGCTGATCGTCCATGAACTTCCGGGAGGTCCGGCTCGAATCGAGGCTTTCGATGGCGTGGCGGTAGGCCTCGAGAAACTCCTGGTCTTTGAGCAGCCCGACCCACTTGTGTGGGTCGACGTTGATCAGCAGTTCAACCGGATTGTGGTAGCGCCGCCAGTGCTCGGGATCGATCCACGCGAACAGACGCGAAGCCTTGGGATTGAAACTCCACCAAAGATCGTAGGCCAGATCCCGAAGCCGTTCAACTTCCTCAGGCAGGTCAATGTCGGCGATCTGGAGAGTGGGGACTTGAAGGGTCACGCGAGGGACGTGCTTGCGAGGAAAGCCTTCAGAGCCTCTTCGCCCTTCGCGATCGATGTGAAAATGGCCCCGTATCGATTGGGCCCGGCCATCCGCGTGATGTGGGCAGTGGCGGAGAAGATCTCGCCCGAATCCTCAAACCGAAAAGCCACCCTGACTTCATCGCCCATGTTGAGCGGATGGTTTGACTCGATGAGGAGTCCCGAAAGGGACAGATTCTGGGCCAGAACCGGCACGGTCGCGCCGAAACCGCTGGCCGCGGCGACCTGGAGCCTGACCGGAAGCCGCACGTCCCGCCGTGAGGGGATTTCGATGAGCCGGCCCACCCGATCATCGAAGTCATCCCCCGGAGGCAAACGCAGGATCGCGTTGGCGCCGGCTTCCAGCACCTCGACCTCCGACGGATCGAAATCGTCCTCGGAAAAGACGACGATGGAAATGCGCTTCAGAGTGGGTGACTTGCGGAGCGCCCTGATCAGGCCCTCGATTCCCGCCACCTGGCGGTGGAGGCAGAGAAGAACCACTCCGCCGCGGGCGAGCCGGGTCTGAACCTCGGCGGCGGACCGCGCCAGTTCTCTTTCAACCCCGGAGCGGAAGAGAACCGTGCCCTGGAGATCCCTGTCGAGGGGACGGTTCGACCAGATGAGAACGACGGCCATCAGACTACTAGTCTATCTGGTCCAACCAGGCTCTTGGTTGTGAATCCGATGGCATCCTGAAATCGCCGCGCGGAGACAGGCTCACCGACCCCACCTTGGGGCCGTCCGGCAGCGTCGATCTCTTGAACTGGGCCGCGAAGAATCGTTCCAGAAAGACCCGGAGCCACTTTCTCAGAGTCGCGGGGGAGTACATCCCCGCGAAGGCGGCGGCCGCGAGAAAGAGCATTTTTTCGGGAGAGGCTCCGAGGCGCAGGAACGCGTGCAGGAAAAAGTCGTGAAGCTCGTAAGGCCCGATGATGTCTTCGGTCTTCTGGCTCATCTCGCCCCGTCGGCCGGGGGGGAGGAGTTCGGGAGAAATGGGCAGGGCCAGAACCTCTTTCAGCGCTTTGCTCTCGGTGGAGTGAAGGGGGTCCGCCGCCGCCGCTCTTACCAGAAAACGGACCAGGGTTTTCGGAACCGAGGCGTTCACGTTGTACATGGAGAGATGGTCGCCGCCGAAGGTCGCGAAGCCCAGAGCCAGTTCGGAAAGGTCGCCCGTTCCGATCACCAGGCCATTCTCCTTGTTGGCCAGGTCCATCAGAATCTGGGTGCGTTCCCTCGCCTGGGCGTTCTCGAAGGCGACGCTGCGATCGTTGGTGGAGAGTCCGATGTCCTTCAGATGCCGCGCGCAGGCCGCTTTGATATCGATCTCCCGCACCGAAACTCCCGAGGCCAGAGCGAGGCGAAGGGCCAGAGACCGGGTCTTGCTGGTGGTCCCGAATCCAGGCATGGTGACCGCAAGTATCGATTTCCGTGATCGACCGAGCAGGCCGCAGGTCCGCCCGGCCACGATCAGGGCGAGGGTTGAATCGAGGCCTCCGGAGAGGCCGAGGATGAGCTTCTTCGAACCGGTATGCTCCCATCTTCGGGCCAGTCCCGCGGTCTGGATTTCGAAAATCTCGGCACAGCGTTGGGCCAGCGTGCCCTCATCGCGCGGAACGAATGGATGCGGATCGATTTTCCGGATGGGGCGGCTCGATCTCGGGGGGGCCATGGGGTCGAGCATCACGGTTCGGGTCGGCGGCGCGCCGCCCCCGGTTTCCGCGAAGGTCTTCTGCCGCAGGCGTTCCACGGATATTCGTTCGACATCGACGTCCGTGGCCACCAGTTCGGCTTCCCGCCGGAAGCGTCGATTCTCGGCGAGCAACTCGCCGTTTTCCGCTACCATCAGGTGTCCGCCGAAGACCAGGTCGGTGGTGGACTCGTGAACGCCCACGTTTGAAAAAATGTAGGCCGAAAGCGTTCGACCGCTGTGTTGCTTCACCAGCTCGCGCCGATAGCCCGCCTTGCCGATTCCTTCGTTCGAAGCCGACAGGTTCGCGAGCACGGTCGCCCCGGCCTGGGCGAGACGCACACTGGGCGGGCAGGGAACCCAGAGGTCTTCGCAGATCTCGAAACCGAGGGCCAGGCTGTCTTCCCCCGCTATCCGGAAGACGAGATCGGCCCCGGCCGGCACCCGCGACCCCAGCAGGTCGATCTCGCCCCGAACCGCCTCGCGGGCGGGCGAAAACCAGCGCCCTTCGTAGAACTCCTTGTAGTTGGGGATGTACGACTTCAGAATGACGCCGCGGACCTGACCCTTTTGCAGAATTGCCGCGGCGTTCCACAGCCGCGAGTCCCGGGCCAGGGGAAGACCCACGGCAATAGTCATATCGAGCCGTGCGGTCCGGGCACAGAGCTTGTGGAGGGCCTCTTCGGCGGCGCGGAGCAGCGTGGTCTGCTGGAAGAAGAGATCGGCGGCGGTGTAGCTGGTGATCCCCAGTTCCGGGGTGATCAGAAGTTGAACGCCTTTCCTTTTCGCTTCGGCGACCAGATCAAGGATCTCGCCGACGTTCTTCGAAGGATCGGCGATGTGCGCCCGGGGGCAACCGGCGGCGACCCGAAAGAAGCCGTGTCGAGTGGAGGCGTTCATTCCCCTTTGTCCCTAGACGGCCGCGAGCTGGTGTCGCGAGGCCGGCATCTGCGGGACCTCGTGCGACCAGCAATACGGGTCGCCGATGATTTCGTAGTGCATGGTGCGGCGCTTGGGGACGAACCCCGCGCCCTGAATGTTGCGCGCGATCTCCGCTTCGGTGAGACGAAACTGCGCGCCCGCGGAAGACACGACGTTCTCCTCGATCATCAGGCTGCCGAAGTCGTTGGCCCCGAAACGCAGAGACATCTGGCCGATCTTGCCGCCCTGGGTGACCCAGCTCGCCTGGATGTTGGGGAAGTTATCGAGCATCACGCGCGCCACCGCGAGGGTTCTCAGGTACTGAAACGAGGTCACCTCGTCGCCTGCGAGTGCCGTGTTCTCAGGTTGGAACGTCCAGGCGATGAAGGCGGTGAAACCCTGGGTGCGGTCCTGCAGCGCCCGAAGGTGAAGGAAGTGATCGATTCTCTCTTCGAGGGTTTCAACATGTCCGAACATCATCGTGGCCGTGGTCTTGAGACCCTGCCGCTGAGCGACCTCCATCACCTCCAGCCAGTCTTCGGTTGAGCCCTTGGCGATGCCGATGATGTTGCGAACCCGATTCGAGAGGACTTCGGCCCCGCCTCCGGGAATGGAGTCGAGACCGGCGGCGATCAGGCGATGCACCGCCTCTTCCGTCGACAGTTTCGAGATGCGACAGATGTGCTTCACTTCCGCGGGGGAGAGGCCATGGACCCAGAGTTTCGGGTAGCTGGTCTTCATCCACTGGAACAATTCCTCGTAGTACTCGATCCCCAGATCGGGATGCAGCCCGCCCTGCAGAAGAATCTGCTCGCCCCCGAGGGCAAGCGTTTCCTCGATCTTCTGACGGAATTCATCCTTGGAGAGAACGTATCCTTCCTTCGAGGGAAGGTCGCGATAGAAGGCGCAAAAGGCGCATTGCGCGGTGCACACGTTGGTGTAGTTGATGTTCCGATCGATGATGTAGGTGACCAGACCTTCGGGATGAAGCCGCCGCCTCGTGAAGTCGGCGAGTTCGCCCAGGGACAGGAGATCCGCGCTTTCGAGCAGGAAAACGCCCTCGCCCCGGGACAAGCGCTCGCCCGCAAAGACCTTTTTCCGAATGTCGTCAAATCGCATGAAACTCCAGCTCCTTCATGGGGGCCAACAGGCCGTTCGCTTGGGCCAGCCGATAGAAGAGGGCGAGGCCTTCCTTCTCGCGTGATCCCAGATCGTATCGAATCACGTTCCTCAGGTAGTGCTCAGCGCGCGCGGCATCCACCCCCGAATCATACGAACCAGCGATGGTTGAGGCCGCTTCCCTTCCCCGCCGCACCGCCTCGGTGATTCGGGTGGAGATCCCGCTTCGCCTCGCCCGCGGTCCTTGGACCATGACCGCGAACACGAAGGGGAGGGATTCCTGCTGTCGCCACTCTTGACCAAGATCCCGCCCCTCGAATCCCGGTCGGGCGAACGTGAATGCAGGGTCGCCGATGACCAGGATGGCGTCGGCATCGGGCGGGTCGCTCGCCATCGGTGAGAACGGAGTGCACCGCGGGACCTGCCCCGAAGCCCGGGCGATGAGAATCTTTGCGAGCACCGCACTGGTGCGGCTGGCCTCGTCGAGGGCCAGCGTCTTCACGCGATGGAAGGCCACGCGATGGTGAAGCATCACGGTTTCCACCGGACCATCGCTCGCGATGCAGATGGAGTCGAGGACCGGCGCGTCGAGAGTGGCCGCTTCAAATGAGGGCACCATGGCGAGGTCCAGTTCGCCCTTCCGGAATTGATCGGCGATTCGCGACGGCAGATCGATGACCAATTCAACCGCGGACTCGGTGCTCAGACCGAAGATCAATGGTTGAGAATTGAGATACGGAAACAGGCCGATGCGCAGTGGGAGAGCCATCTTCGATGGACAGGATATCTCGCCTCCTTGTCGTCCCTGGGGGCCACGCGGGCGCGACTCTTCCGCGATTCGACACCCGATTGACTGGGTGTTCCGATGCAGAAAAATTTATTTTTGCTAGAGACTTGTGAATGTGAATCTCGAAGTCATAAGAGGTATGTATTGTAAACGTTTATGAAATAAGGACAAATGTACATTATCTCCAAATGAAAGCTTGGGCATCAGCTCACTCAATTTTCGAGTTTCATCGCCTTGCCATCTCTGTAAATTATTCAGGGATAGACATTTGGGTCAACACCACAAGATCTTGGGTTTATTTCTTGACAGACCCCAAGAAGTCGCAGTAATGTCCCAACCACAGCGAAGAGAATTTCAGGGCGGTTTTGATTCAAAAGTCGGGTCAATCCATCCGGAAAGAGTAGCCGGAGCAGGAACGAGTGGGGCGCGGCGATGTCTTGGCGCGCGATGGGAAGCGGCAGTCTTCGTGGAATGAGTGAAATCGTTTTTTTGAGTGTGTCGTCAGGGCCCGGGCGCAGATAGCCCAAGAGTAAGTTTGCCTCGGCAGAGGTGAGGAGGAAGTCGAATATGGCTACGCAGCCCCCGATCGTCCCGGTCGAGTCACCCACGCGAATCGAAAATCGCCCCGACTCACGCCCAGAGTTACGAACAGACCCTCGGCCGGAAAAACGAGCGAAGGGGCTTTCCTTCAAACGCTTCTTTTCAACCGAAGGCGTCCATCCTTTCGATGAGATCGAGTGGGACCTCCGAAGCGCGATCATCAATGACGAGCGCGGGCGCCCGGTTTTCGAGCAGAAGAGCATCGAGGCGCCGAAGAGCTGGAGCCAGACCGCGACCAATATCGTGGCCTCGAAATATTTCCGCGGGGCCATGGGTTCGCCCGAGCGCGAAACCTCGGTCAAGCAACTGGTCAGCCGCGTGGTCGATACGATCGCGGGTTGGGCCCTGAAGCAGAGCTATTTTGAAACCAGCGAGGATCTGGCCGCCTTCAAGGACGATCTCACTTTTCTCCTGGTTCGACAGTACGCCGCGTTCAATTCGCCGGTCTGGTTCAATGTGGGCATCGAACCTCATCCCCAGGCCTCCGCCTGCTTCATCAATTCGGTGTCCGATACCATGGACTCGATCCTGGGCCTGGCCCGGACCGAGGGCATGCTCTTCAAGTACGGCTCCGGGACCGGGTCCAACCTCTCCAGCATCCGCTCCTCGAAGGAGAATCTCGCGGGTGGAGGCACGGCTTCCGGGCCGGTTTCCTTCATGCGCGGTTACGACGCTTTCGCCGGAGTGATCAAGAGCGGCGGCAAGACCCGTCGCGCCGCAAAGATGGTGATCCTGAACGCGGATCATCCGGATATCGAGGAGTTCATCACCAGCAAGTCGGAAGAGGAGAGGAAGGCCTGGGCTCTCATCGACGCGGGTTACAACGGCGGCTTCAACGTCAAGGGCGGGGCTTACGACTCCGTGTTCTTCCAGAACGCCAATCACTCCGTTCGCGCCACCGATGGCTTCATGCGCGCGGTGGTCGAAGACAAAGAGTGGTCGACTCACTACGTTCGCGACGGAGCGTTGGCCGAAACCAAGCGGGCTCGTGATCTCATGGCCCAGATGGCGGAGGCGGCCTGGCAGTGTGGCGATCCGGGAATGCAGTTCGACACCACCATCAACGACTGGCACACCTGTCCGAACACCGCTCGGATCAATGCGTCGAACCCCTGCTCCGAGTACATGTTCCTCGACGACACCGCCTGCAACCTCTCCTCCCTCAATCTCATGAGGTTCGTGCGCGAAGACGGGGAATTCGATCCCGCCTCCTTCCGCGCCGCCTGCCGGACTCTGATCACCGCCCAGGAAATCCTGGTCGATAATGCCAGCTATCCGACTCCCGCGATCGAGCGGAACTCTCACGACTACCGCCCCCTGGGACTTGGTTACGCGAACCTCGGAGTGCTTCTGATGGAGCGCGGCCTGGCCTACGACTCCGACGCCGGACGCGCCTATGCCGCCGCGGTCACCGCCTTGATGCATGGCGAGGCCTATGCGCAAAGCGCCCGGGTCGCCGCCTCGATGGGAGCGTTTGCCGGGTACGCGAAGAACGCCGAGCCGATGCTTCGAATCATCGAAAAGCACCGCCAGCACGCGCACATGATCGATGCGTCGATCGTCCCGCGCCCGCTGATGCGCGAGGCGCTCGACGTGTGGGACGAGGCTTATACCCTGGGCGCCCAGCACGGTTATCGCAATTCTCAGGTCACGGTTCTAGCTCCCACCGGCACCATCGGCTTCATGATGGATTGCGACACCACCGGCATCGAACCCGACATCGCCCTGGTGAAGTACAAGAAGCTGGTGGGCGGCGGGATGATCAAGATCGTCAACCAGGCGGTGCCGGCGGTGCTCCGCAAGCTGGCCTATAACGCCACCCAGGTTCAGGACATCCTGAAGTACATCGACGAGAAGGAAATGATCGAGGGCGCGCCGCACCTCAAGGCCGAGCACCTTGAAGTCTTCGACTGCGCCTTCCCCCCCGCCAACGGCCAGCGCTCGATTCACTACATGGGTCACATCAAGATGATGGCGGCGGTTCAGCCCTTCCTTTCGGGCGCCATCAGCAAGACCGTGAACATGCCGACCGATTCGACGCCCGATGAGATCTCGAAGGCGTACGTCGAGTCGTGGCGGCTCGGTCTCAAGTCGGTCGCGGTCTATCGGGACGGCTGCAAGCGGTCCCAGCCCTTGTCGACCTCGTTGCCCTCAACGGCCGGAAAGACCGCCAACACCCAGGTGGTCGCGGTTCCGGGGATCGGCGTGGTTGAAGGCCGGCCGGTTCGCCGCAAGTTGCCGGTAGCGTCAAGCCATTACCCACAAGTTCGCCATTGCGGGGCACGAGGGTTACATCACGGTGGGCATGTACGAAGACGGCAAGCCCGGCGAGGTATTTCTGGTCATGGCCAAGGAAGGGTCGACGGTTTCCGGTCTCATGGATGGCTTCGCCACCTCGCTCTCCCTGGCCTTGCAGTACGGCGTTCCTCTCGAGGCCATCGTCGACAAGTTCTCGCACACCCGCTATGAGCCGTCGGGCTTCACCAAGAACCCCGAGATTGGCTATGCCAAGTCGATCACCGACTACATCGCTCGCTGGCTGGCCGTGAAGTTCCTGGGCCGGACCCGTGACGACGCCGGCGAGCCGGCTCTGCTCTCGGCCACCTCGGAGACGCCGCGACCGGTCGCGATCAAAGCGGCCAGCCCCGGGGCGGATCCGGGCAGCCAGGGTTCCAGCGGCCAGACGATGGTCGCGTTCAAGGTTCAGGCGGATGCCCCGCCCTGCCATGAATGTGGTTCGCTGATGGTTCGTAACGGCGCCTGCTATCGCTGCGCCAACTGCGGCGCCACCAGTGGTTGCTCCTAAGCCCGGTTGCTCCTAAGTAAAGATCGAGTGCAGGACGCGGGCGGACAATAAACCTGAGGAGATCTCAAGATGGAAGAACTTCAAGAGCGCGTAACCCGGATGCTCGAGACGCTCACGTTTGAGCAACTCGAGATGGTGATCAAGTACGCCGAGAGCCTCAACCGCAACGCCGGCCAGGCCTTCGATAACGACCTGGTGGTCCTGCTCGAAGACGAGATTTCCGCCGCCTGAGAGCGGGTCCGCTCCGCCGAAGCGCCAACGAGCCCCGAGGAACAACCCTTGGGCCTTTCTCGTTAGGAAATGAGACGGCGGGGCGTCGTTCCGCCCGGAACCGTGATTAGATCCTGATTTCCATGACCGAGACCCTCGTCGAATTCGAAGCCCTCACTGTCCGCTATGGGTCCCGGGTGGCCCTGGACGCCGCCTCCGGCAGTTTCGCGCGCGGGGCCACCGGTCTTTTGGGTCCAAACGGAGCGGGGAAGACCACATTGCTGAAGGCCCTGCTCGGTTTTCTCTCCCCCTCTTCCGGACGCATTGAAGCCTTCGGTCTTTCCCCAACGGCCTCCCCGCTCGAGGTTCGCCGCCGCATCGGCTACATGCCCGAGGTCGACGCCTATCTTCCCGATCTCACCGCCGTCCAGACCGTCGCCTTCGCCGGCGAACTGTCCGGCCTTCCCCAGAGCGAATCCATGCGTCGGGCCCACGAGGTCCTCCAGTTCGTTGGCCTCGGCGAAGAGCGCTATCGCAAGGTCGAGACGTATTCGGCGGGCATGAAGCAGAAAGCCAAGCTCGCGACCGCCCTCGTCCATGATCCCGAGATCGTGTTGCTGGATGAACCCACCAACGGCCTTGATCCGGTGGGACGCGAGGAAATGCTCCAGCTCATCGGCGACATCGTCACCCTCCGAGGCCTCTCCGTCGTGCTGTGCTCGCATCTTCTCCGGGACGTCGAGCGGGTGTGCGAGAACATCCTCGTGATCTCGGGCGGCGCCATCCGGACCCAGGGCCGGGTGGAGGATCTCAAGAAGCTCGACCGCGACTGGTATGTGGTCCGGGTCAAGGGCGAAACCGACGACTTCGTGGCCGAAGTGAGGAAGCGGGGCGGGGAGGCGCAGCCCGGTCCCGATGCCTGGCGCGTGGCTCTTCCCGCGGGGGCCACGGTCGCCTGGATCTTCGAAGCCGCGAACGCGAGCGGGACTCAGATCCGGCATCTGAGAAAGGCCGAAGACACCCTCGAAGACATCTTCCTTCGCGCCACGTCTCCCGCGGCATGAGCTCGAGCCAGATCTACGAACAGCACTACCGCAGGCTCGACGCCTCGATTCCCCTGCGCGCGCAGCGCTGGATCCCCATCGCGCGCGAGGGACTCAAGTCCCTCATCGCGTTGCGCGCCTACCTGGGACTCATCGGCATCGCCTGGCTTCCCGTGGTGATCCGGCTCGCCCAGGTGTACTTCACCACCCGGATTCCGGAGGCCCGCCGCGTTGCCCCCATCGACGGCAAGTTCTTCTTCGACACGTTCAGTTTCGAGATGCCCTGGATGCTGCTGATGTCGGCCTACGCCGGCGCCGGACTCATCGCCAATGACATGAGGACCGGCGGGCTGCTCGTTTACCTGTCGCGGCCTCTCACCCTTTACGACTACGTCCTTGGAAAGGCGTCCATTCTCTTCGCCTCCCTCTCGATGGTCACCCTCGTCCCGGGGCTGGCGCTCTTTTTCGGCGCGCGCGCCCTGGCCCCGGACATCCTCGGAGACGCGGCCTCTCTGCTTCTCATACCGAAGATCGTTGCCTATTCGCTGGTCCTCATGTTTCCTACCATCGGCCTCGTCCTCGTGATGTCCGCGCTCGCGCGAAACGCGCGTTTCGCGGGTCTCGGGTTCTTTTTCGTCTATGTCGGCAGCGGACTCGCCCACCTCATGGCCTGGGGAGGGACGCGCAGTCCCTACGCGGGTCTCATCTCCGTGCAGGCCAGCATGCGGCGCGTAGGGGAGGCGATATTCGACGTCAAGCCATCGCGCATGACGTCCGGCCTGCCTCCCGAGTGGGCCCTGCTGGCGTTGATCGTCCTGGTTGCCGTCTGCCTGCTGACCCTGAAGACACGCGTTCGCGCGGTGGAGATAGTGAAGTGAGCGCGCGCGTGGTCTTCAACAAGGTCTCGAGATGGTACGGGCCGGTGATGGCGCTCAACGACGTGAGCTTCGAGTTGGGGCCGGGCGTGTTCGGTCTGCTTGGGGAGAACGGAGCGGGCAAGAGTTCGCTGCTCAAGCTCGCGAGTGGCCAGCTGCGGCCCTCTCAGGGCACGGTCGAGGTTTTCGGACGGCCCGCGTTCGGCTCGCCCGACGTATTCCATTCCGTCGGACTCTGCTCTGACACCGACGCGTTCTTCGAAGACTTCACCGGGCTTCAATTCGTGAGCGCCCTCCTGTCCCTCAACGGCTTTGCCGAGGCCGAGGCCAAGAAGCTCGCGACCGAGGCCATCGAGATCGTGGACCTCAGGGACGCCATGCACCGGAAGGTGGGCGGGTACAGCAAGGGAATGCGGCAGAGGATCAAGCTCGCGCAGGCCCTGGCCCATCGGCCCGAGATCCTCTTTCTCGACGAGCCGCTCACCGGCATGGACCCCCAGAACCGCAAGCGGATCTCCGACCTGATGCGACGCCTTGGAGACGAAGGCCGGACCGTCCTCGTGTCGACCCACATCCTTCACGAGCTCGAGCAGGTCACGCGGCGGGTGCTCCTGATCCACCACGGACGCGTGATGGCCGAGGGTGATCTCGGGGAAATCCGCGACCTCCTCGACCGGCACCCCCGGTCCGTTCGCTTGAAAGTCCGGGATTTCCGCGGCCTCGCGCGCGAGATCGTCGCCCTCAAGGACCTGGTTTCCCTCAGCGTCGAAGACGCCACCGGCCACCTCGTGGCGGAGATCCGGAAGCCGGACGAGTTCTTCGCGAAGATTCAGGAGTCCGCCGATCGCTTCGGAGTCGAGGAAATCTGGGTGACCGACGAGAACCTCGAGTCGGTCTTCTCCTATCTGGTGAGCCAATGAACGCCGAAGCCGCGCGGAGCGACGGGGCGATGATGGTGCGGCCGACCTGGCCCGCGGCGCAAGACGTCTTCGTCATCTCCATTGAACGGATGCTTCCTCGAGCGCGGAGCTTCTGGGTCTTTCTTCTCCTCGCGTTCCCCACCGGCCTCGGCCTGCTGGTGAGGGCCTACGCGCCCAAGGGCATCCCTCTCACCGGCTTCGAGATTTACGGGATGGCGGCTTCTTTGTACTACGTGCGAAACCTCCTGCCGCTCGTGGCCCTTCTCTTCGGCTCGGCCCTCATCTCCGACGCTGTCGACTCGAAGACCCTGACCTATTTCCTCACCCGGCCCATTCCACGCCTGTCGATCTTCATCGGCGAGTTTCTTGCGTACCTCGTCACCGTCCTCACCCTGACCTTGCCCTGCGTGGTGCTCACGTACATCGTGTGGTGCGCGGGGACGCCGCAGGGCATCGGGTTCGGGGCTGCCGATCTGGTGCAGGACCTGGGCGCCTGCGCGCTGACCCTGTTCACGTACGGTGCGCTCTTCGCCCTTCTCGGGGTCAGCCTGAGGCGCCCGCTGATCCCCGGGCTCCTCTTCCTCTTCATCTGGGACGGGATCGTGGCCAACTTCCCGGGGGATGCGCCCAACTACACCCTGACCGCGTACGCTCGCTCGCTGATACGGCACCGCCCCTCCGAAGAAGAGTTTCTGGCCCAGCTTTTCTCGAAATTCTTCCCCGTGGGTGAGTCCGTCCTAGTCCTTGGGATCGTTGGGGTTGTGTCCCTGGCCCTGGCCATATGGATCTTTTCCAGACGCGAGTACGTTATCTCCTCATGAGGGCGTGGGAATAGGTCCTTTCAAGCCGCCCACGCCAGAATCAAAGCCTTCTTCAAGGAGTTCAAGCATGAACCGTTCTCGCCGCCTCATCGCCACCGCCGCCGCCATCTCCGTCCTCGGCGTTGGTCTCGCCTTCTCCACCCGCCTCACCGGCACCGCCCGCGCCGCCGTGGGTCCTATTCCACCCGAAGCGCTGGCCCTTCCGGCCGACAGCGCCATGCTGATGGGCTTTGACGTCCGAGCCCTGACCGGGTCGCAGTTCTACGCGAAGTTTGGAGCCGAAGGCGAACCGGGTCGCGTGGAGGCTCTGGCCGAACTCGAACGGAAAACGGGTCTCAATCCCGCGCGGGACATCGACTCGGTGGTGGTGGCCGTCCGCGCCAACGTCACCGAACCGAAGACCGAGGGCGATCCCAAGAGGCACTCTCAGAACGGTCTGGTCTTCGTTACCGGGCGGTTTGACGCGGCGCGGCTCGAAGCTTCGATCCCCGAAGCGGGCAAGGCTTCGAAGGAACGGCGCGACGGCGTCACCATCTACCGTGAAGCCACGGGCAAATCGAACGGCGCGGTGGCCCTTCTCGATGCGGGCATTCTCGTGGCCGGTGACTCGACCGCGGTCGAGACCTTCCTGGCCAATCGCAGTACTGGCCACGGCATTCGCGATAGCAAAGAGCTGGTTACTCTTCTGGAGAGTGTCGAGCCCGGGTCAACCTTCTGGGCGGTAGGCGGGCCTTCGGTCCTCTCCCACGTGACCTCCCAGATCGGGGGTCCGGCCGCGAACCTTCCGAGCGTGAAGCAGGTCGTGGCGTACGGTCACCTCGATCCCGAAGTAGGGCTGACCGCGACGGCCCAGGCGTCGGACGCCAAGTCGGCCACCAAGATCGCCGACGTCCTCCGCGGCTTCTCGGCGATGTTGTCGCTGCAGGCGGGCCAGAAGGCCGAGCTGGCGCAGATCGCCGATTCGATCTCGGTCGCCACCGAAGACGACAAGGTTCACGTCAAGGCGACCATCACCCACGATTTGATTGAATCCTTGAAGAAGTCGGCAGGTCCGGCCGGGCAGGCCAGTGCCCACAAGACCGTGGCCGAGATCCACTAAAGAAGTCCAAGAAGCGTGCGAAGGCCCCGCGCTGAGCGGGGCCTTTTTTTGTCGATCCATCTATCCTCCGGGTGGATGTCTCAAGACGAACGCCTTGACCTGCGCGTGGCCCGCGACTTCGGCCTTTCCAGAAGGAAGGCTCAGGACGTGATCGCTGCCGGCCAGGTGGATGTCGGTCCGACCCGGGTCCGGGACGCCGGCCACCGGGTTGAGCCTTCCCAACCCGTGAACTTCAACCCCAACCGAAGGCGCGAGGAAGCGATTCGTCTTTCTCTCCCTTCTGTCCATCAGGATGAGCACCTGGTGGTGGTCGACAAGCCGCCCGGGTTGCTCACGGTTCCCACCGACGGAGGATCGAATGACGACAGCGTGCTGAGCCGGCTGCGAGCCGATCTCACCCGGGTTCGCGGGCCGCGGGCCTATGTGGGCGCCCTGCATCGGCTGGATCGAGGCACCTCCGGCCTGGTGGCCATGGCGCTTTCCCGGGAATGCCACGCGGCCGGCCGCGCGGCGTTTAGGGATCATGCCTTCCTTCGTCGCTATCTGGCCCTCGTGGAGGGTGTCCCGCGGACGGCCACGGGCACCATCGATTTGCCCATCGCCGATGAATACGAATCCGGCCAGCGCCACATCGCGAGAGACGATGACGAGCCGTCGCGTCATGCGGTTACGCACTACCGGGTGCAGGAACGTCTCAACCGGGCGGCTCTTCTCGAGGTGGAACTGGACACCGGCCGTCAGCATCAGATCCGTCTGCATCTGCGGGCGATCGGGCATCCCATCATTGGGGATGGTGTCTACGGCCCCAACAAACGCTCCGCCTCGAGCCGGCCGTTTCTTCATGCGTGCAAACTCGCTTTTCCGCATCCGCTCTCCGGCGCGCCCATTGATTGTGAAAGTGAGCTGCCCCGGGATTTCGCCGATGCCTTGCGGAGACTGCGCCGCCAGGGGTCACGCCCCTGAACGAACGCCGGCCGGTCAAGGGCGCCCGAGAATCCTGAACTCCGGCAGATTCCAGCCGCCGCCGCTGGAGGCGGCCGGGGTGCTGCGAAGCGGACGCATCGTGGATGTCGATATCGCGACCGCCCTGGATGCAGCCCAACTGGATCTTCCCATGGCCAATAGCATCCTTTACGCCATCGCGTGGCGCGCCGGAGCCAAGTTGTGGACGCAGGATGAGGACTTCGCACTGCTTCAAGGGGTCAAGTACTTCCCGAAGAGACAGGACCCCGGTTTCGATCCAGTGTCCCGCCTCAGAGGTCCGCATGACACGCACGGGCGGCGGTTGAGGAGGGTGCCACGCTGGTGGCCGCCGGCGGCAGCTGGCCTAGACCCGCCCCGGTGTTTCACTAAGGGGGCAGGTCAGTCACGCAGCCTTCTTCGGGGTTTTTGACGCGACGACGCGGCGCGGGGACGACGCGGTCGGGGTGAAACTCACGCGAAAGCCGAGGGCACGCGCTACCTTCATCACGGTCGCGAAGGTCGGATTCCCCTCTCTGGAGAGCGCCTTGTACAAGCCCACACGCGTGAGGCCGGAGTCGCGCGCGAGCTGGCTCATGTTTCTCGCTCGCGCAACCACGCCGAGGGCATGGGCGATGAACGCGGGATCGTCCGGGGCCTCATCCATCACCGCTTTCATGTAGCGGGCAACGTCACCTTCGGTCTTCAGGTAGTCCGCGGTGTCGTACCGGCTGAACGTTTCCCTTTTCACTTCAATCCCTCCACTCGCCTGCGATGCGCTTCGCTTTTCTGATATCCGACGCCTGGGTAGACTTGTCGCCGCCTGCGAGCAGGACGACAACGAGCCGGCCGCGTTGCATGAAGTACACGCGGTACCCGGGGCCGTGGTGGATCCTCATCTCGGAGATTCCCGCGCCGACGGGCTTCACGTCGCCCGCGTTCCCCACCGCCATCCGGTCCAGCCGCGCCTGGATGCGGGCCACGGCGTTCAAGTCACGTAGGCCAATGAGCCATTGCTCGAACGTGGCGCTCTTGATGAGCTCGACCATGTTGCATACCGTAGTTTACAGACGGGGAGGATGTCAACTGCCTCCTGCCAGGGCTTCTGGTAGGGCGGAACGGTGGTGAGCATCGGCGCGATGTTCGCGAGCGTGGCGCCCGTCGGCACTCCGCAGATGAACGCGACCAGACCGGCGAAGCCCTCCTTTTCGAGACCCTGCGCCTCGCGGCAACCATGAAGATCTCGGTGGGGTGCGCGGGCGTGGTGGTCGCCGCCAAACCGGAGGCCGTCTCCTTCTTCACGCTCTACGGGTTCACCGCCTTCGAAGCTCTCGAGGGCGCATCACCCGAACGGCCACGGACGACGGCCATGTTCCTCGCGGTGCGGGAGATCGAGGCGGCGCTGGCCGCAGGGACGCGACGGCGACGGTAGAGGTCAGGTGGACGTCAGCCGAGTGGACGGGGATCGGCCTCATTTGTGCGCTCCCTGTCTGTGCGCTCCGGTCAAACGCTCCTTGACGCCCGGCCCGCCGCAAGCGTAGCGTGCCAGCCAAGGGTTGGAGGCTCGTTGGCAGCTTCGCCGACAGGAGGAGGACCGATGAAGTCTCGAAGTGTTACCTGGCTCGTCGCGATGGCGCTGACGGCAGCGGTGGCCGGGGCCGGTGCAGATGACCAGACGAGTCCGCTGTCCACCCTGGGCCCGGGTGATCGCGTGCGGGTGGAGGTCGTCGGAAACCGTGAAACCCTGACCGCGACGATCGAGAGCGTGACCGCGGACGAACTCTTCCTGCGTTCGGTCGGCGCGGACAACCCCTGCGCCTCTCGCTCGGACAGCTCGACCGTGTCGACGTGGCGCGGGGGCGGCGCACCCAGTGGCGCAAGGGCGCCGTGATAGGACTCATACCCGGGGCCGTCCTCGGGGGCCTGCTCGGAGTCGCCTTCGCCTGCGATCCGGAGACCGCCGGGTGCGAATCGGGCTTCACCCTGGGGGCCGGCTTCGTCGGCGCCGTGATCGGCGGGACAGCCACGGCTACCGTCGGCGCGCTCGTCGGACTCGCCTTCAAGACCGACCGCTGGCTCACCGTGCACAAAGGGAAGACCCAGGCGTCCCTGACCCTGACCCCCACGGAGGGTGGGATGCGCGCCGGCCTCTCGGTCAGCTTCTAGCGGGAGGCGCCTGCCAACCAGGTCCCGGCTCGTTAGCGAGAAGCAGTTGGGTCGTGATTGCGAGTCGATTCACGGAGCATGACCTGCCCCGGGATTCCGCCGAGGCCTTGCGGAGACTGCGCCGCCAGGGGTCACGCCCCTGAACGAACGCCGGCCGGTCAGGGCCGTTCGAGAATCCTGAATTCCGGCAGATTCCAACCGGCGGCGCTGGTGCCGCCTTGTTGCGGCAGCAGTCTCACTCCGCGGACGGGCTCTCCGCTCAGAACAAAACCAACATTTCCAACCCTTGGATCCTTCAGCAATCCGTCTACTAATTGGACGAGGTGCGGCCCGCCCCACTGAGCCGCTTCGACCCATTGGCCGTCCTCGCCCAGGACGGCAATGCGAAATCGGGTCGGCCAGGCGCTCTCGTGTCGGAGCAGGATCTCCACCCCGGACACCGCGATGATCTTGTCGAATCGGGCTTCGATGAACTCGTCACCGCGCAAGGGCCGGTCCAGGATGTAGCTCGTATCCAGGCGGTTGTCGAAAGCAGGCGTCGCATCGCCCTCCTTCGTGCGAAGTTGCAATCGAGCGGCGTCCACCCGAGTCCCCTGCGGGCGCGGCGCCGGCATCATCTGGACCGCCCGGTCGAATCGATACACTCGCTCTCCCGCTTCAGAAAGGGAACCCGCCTTCCAGCCGCCGAAATGTGCTTCGCGCTCAATGCGCCCCGCGCGCTCGGCGGTGTCGGAGTTCGCCATGACATCGAGTTGGGCCTCCGCCACCGCGTCGGCGAAGCGTCTGTCCCGGTCTGGCGGTCCGAAATTGAAGATCTGGTCGCGTAGATCCGGAGCCATGTCGCGTCCTTCGTGGACGATAGCCCGATGGACTCCGATCTTCGCGAGCACGCTCAGGCACGCCTCAGACGGGAATTCCAGAAGCGCCCGCCGAACCACCTTGGACAACAGGGTTGGATAGGCGGTGTATCCAAGAGGTTCTCGCTGTCGGTGATAAGTGGCGAAGAACATCTCCGTCGTCTCCTGTCGAATCAGCGCCTCGCCGCGGATGGGAAGTTCCGCAACGGGCTCGGGTGGCTGCGAAGCCAGCCATTTATAGACCGCGGGCAACTCAGCAGGTCTGGGGATATCGGTGGTGATGGTGAGCGGCGACAGGTGTTCGAATACCGCCATCACCCCAAGGGCGATCGCCCCCTTCGCGCGTCCGCCTTCGCTCAGGTGTTGGAGAGTCACGCCGCCGAAGAGGCCAACGCCAAGCATGACGAAAAGGCCGAGGCGTTCGGGAATACGCACGAGCTTGAATCCCGGCACGTAGTCGTAGAGAACCCCGTAAGGCCCGCGCCCAAGATCGGTTCCGGCGACGACCAGCCGATCGCCCAGCGAAAGAATCACGAGCATCCCCACCAGGGCGACGGCGCCGAAGACCCAGGGGCGATGCTTCGCCCCGTTGCCCGATTTCCTGAGCGCGAGCATGACGCCGACCAGGGCCAGGCCGAGGGCCATGAACCCGACAAAGTGCGGCCCCTGTTGCTGGAGTCGCGCGGGCGGACCGATGGCGCCCCAGATCCAGTTCGAAGGAGAGGTTGAAAAATAGTGCAGCAGGTCGATGCCCCGAGGTCTGGACCTGACCAATTCGAGACTTCCGAAAGTTCTGAGATAGGGCACGAGGATGGGAAGGAAGAGGATCACTGCGGCGAGGCCAGGCCCGATCAGACCGGCAAGGCGGGACAAGGCAAGACGCGGCCGGGTCAGGCCGAAGATCAGGATGACCAGCGATGAGAGGAGCACGCCATAGAGCAGGTGATAGTTCGCCGAGTAGCCCTGGAGCAACAGGAACAAGGCGAATCGCCACCGTGCGCGATTGGACCCGGTCCGGAGCCAGTCCACCAGAGCCCCAAGGGCGAAGGCGACGAAACCGTGACACACAATGTTGAGTCTTGGGGCCTCGTTGATCGCGTAGGTGTGGAACGCGAAAAGCGCACCCGCGAAACCGGCGGGAAGCCGTCCCAGTCCCAGGACCATGGCGAGCGACCGTCCGCCAAACGCCGCCAGCAGGAACGCGAACAACAGCGCGGCGTTGTAGGCGAGGACCGGGTTCGCGGAGACCCAAAGCACCGGGGCCACGACCATGGCCGGAAGCAGGCGATGGTCGGTGAGAGTGAGGGCGTTTGGCTGGGGATGCAGAAACCCCGCGTCGAACAAGCGGGCCGGATCGGACACGATCTGACGCCCGAGGAATCCGACGATGGCCACGCTCTCGAGCGAGTCGCCCACATAGGCGATCCGGGACGCCGGAGCCAGGCTCTGGGGGATCAGAAAGACGAAGGCCAGGAGCGCATAGGAGATGGCTTCGAGAAACGGGGGGGGAGGGTGGCCTTCCGAGACGGGGCGCATACTCGTCGATTCTCTCAGGCGTGGTCTGCGGTAGCGACACAGGCGAGATCAACCTTAGACTCGCCTACGGATCTTCCCTCACGCCCAAGACCCCTGAAACCCTTCCCTTGACTGCTTCCCCCGACGCCCACGGCTCCGAGTCTTCCCCAAGAACCACGCTGACCCGGCTTCAAGGGGCCACCCTCTCGATCCTGGCCGCGGAGGCCAGCCTCACCCTGATCGGATACCGATTCGGGGATAGCAACCACGGGATCACGGTTCCCATTCTCAAGAGATTCATCGATCCATCGCTCTATCCAGGCGATTCTCTGGTAGCCACCGGCGATCGGTTTCCCACGGTCTTCTACCGGCTTCTGGCTGGCCTGCTTCCCTCGGCCGATTGGGTGCCTTTCGCCTATTACGCGCTCTATGTGGTCTCGATCGCGCTCACCTACGCGGCGGTTTACCGCATCGGAGTCTGGGCCAGCGGTGGTGATGGTTCGGTCGGTGGGCTAGCGGTGCTGCTGGCCATGCCGGTGCGAACGGGTCTCGCCGGCGAGGCGCTCTATCGCGTCGCCTTCTCGCATTCGCATCTGGCCTCCGGGCTCGATCTCATGGCCCTCGCACTATTTCTCGAGGGCCGCCGTGTCCTGCCTCTTCTGATCGTTTCGCTGGGGGTCTACAACCACGCGCTCTACTCGCTCTACCTCCTCGTCCCCTTCACTCTGGCAATCCTGTGGGAAGCCAGGTCGTTGCCGCGAAAGACCACGCTCACCCGGCTGGCTATTTCCTGGGCGCCGGTGCTTCCCTTTCTCGCCAACGTAATCGCCCAGGGGAAGCCGATGACGACGGTACT
>JANLSZ010000302.1:0-7241 GCA_031362685.1 Vicinamibacteria bacterium
TATTCCGACGGTTTGCGTCTTCCGTCCTCTCATCGGCACCGACTATGCGGATGTCCCGCCGCCAAAGACCGAGGACATGGTTCCGATCTTCCGGCGCCTCTACGAGAAGTGCATGGAGCACGGCCTGCCCGTCGGCGCCGCCCCCGATATTCACGTGAGTCTGGTGATGCTGCCCGAGGAGTGCCGGTCGCTGAGCGACAAGCGCTATCCGTTCGGGGAGCTGAAGCTCAAGGTCCTGGGCAAGGCGGTTCGTTACGGCCTCCAGAAACGACTGCGCCGCCGCGAGGAACAATTCGGCCCGCCGACGAAGCCGAGCGTCCCGCCCCGTCTGGCCGATCCGCAAGCCCCGGCGAACGCCTGAGGCCCGTCGCTAACCCAGGAACATCAGCGCAAAGGCGCAGGGGAGATACAGCAGGGAAACTCCAAAAAGCGATGCGGCGCTCTTCCGGTCCCGGTGAAGGGCAAACCGGGCGGCAAATCCGACGAAGATGAGAGAGAGGCCCATCCCGAGACATGCCCCCAGGAGTGAACCTCCTCCGCCCAGGAGAGGAGCGGCGGCTATCGGGACCAGGCAGATCGCGTAAAGAAGGGCCTGCCGTCCCACCATCCCGCCTTCCTGGTCTTCGACCGACAACATCTGGAGACCTCCCTGCGCATAGTCCTCCCGGTACATCCAGGCGAGGGCAAGGAAGTGTGGAATCTGCCACGCGAACATGAGAAGAAACGGGACGAACGCGAGCATCGAGAGAGGCGCCCCCGTCGCCGTCCATCCGATGAGGGGAGGCAGAGCACCCGGGATCGCGCCCACGATCGTGTTGAGGGAGGTCTTCGACTTCAGCGGGGTGTAGACGACGATGTAGAGAAGCCAGCTCAACGCGGCGATCCCGGCCGGGAGAAGGCCAAGGGGCAGCAGAGCGAACAAGCCCACGAGGCTGATGACCATGCCGAGAGTGAGGGCGGCCTTCGGGGTCAGCATGTTCAGAGGCAGGGGGCGAAGGCGTGTCCGGTTCATCAAGGCATCGGTTCGGCGCTCCAGAAACATGTTCACCGCCGAGGCGCCCGCAGTAATGAAGAAAACACCGAAGGACATGGCGAGGAAAGACGCGCCCCATGTCGGGCGCGGGGCAAGGCCGTAGCCGGCCATGGCGGTGAGGGTCACGAGTCCGGTGATACGGACCTTGAAGAGGGTCAGAAAATCCCGCGGACCCATCATCTGACTTTTTGACGCTCGCGGGACAGCTCGGGCACCGCGAGATCGAACTCATGCTTGACCGCGAGGTAAGCGTTCTGACTCTCCACGCGGCTCTTCAGGCGAAGCACGCTCTCGAGGGTTCTCGCGGCCTTGACCACGCCCAGAGCACCCAGATTTCCGGCGGCGGAAACCAGGGAATGGGTGAAACGATGAGCCTGGAGGTAATCCTCTTCCGAGAGAGCGGCGGAGATCCGATCCAGTTTGTCCGGCGCCTCTTTGAGGAAAGAGTCCACCAGCTCGGTCACGAGGTCAGACCCCGAGGCTCCCTGGGGCAGGCCCAGGCTCCGGAGCCGTTCGATGGCGCGGGCGTCGATAATAGGGGAAGGGGCGGCGCCGGAGGCGGGCACGCCTCGGGGCTCGGCCAGGGCCCCCGGCCCCGAAACCGCCTGCCTGGCGCGCTCGATCACCAGCGCCAGCGCCTCGCGCTGAAGCGGTTTGGCAAGATAGTCATCCATGCCGGCGATCAGGCACTTCTCCCGATCGTCCGCCCCAGCGCTCGCGGTCAAAGCCACGATCCAGGGGCGGACGGATCGAATCTCGGCTCGGATGGCCCGCGCGGTCTCGAGTCCATCGAGCACGGGCATGTGCAGATCGAGAAAGACGATGCCGTATTCCTTTGCCGCCATGGCGGTCAAGGCCTCGCGGCCGTTGGAGACCACGTCCACGATCGTGAAACCGAGGCTTTGAAGGCTGAGGCGGGCCAGTCTCTGATTGACGAGGCCGTCCTCGGCCACCAGCACGGAGAGCATCGGGCGGGCCAGGGGGTCAGGGGTCGCCCGCAGCGATTCGGGGGTTATCCGACCCCGGCCGCCCGAGACCGCTCGTTCCACCGCTTGATACAAACCGGCCGCTTTGATCGGGGTCATGGCGGAAGCGACCGAGATGCCATGGGTCGCCACCACGTTCCTCGAGGCAATGGGTCGGAGGGAAATAACCGGCACGCGTTTTTCGAGACAACGCTCCTTGAGGGCGTTGAGCGCGGTCTCCGAAACCGCGGCCGCTCTTTGGTCCAGAGTCCGGCTGGAATCCACGATGGCGAGGTCGAAAGTCTCTCCGCGGCGAAGCCTTTCGCTCGCATCGGTGACGGAAGCCCGCACCAACGAGCCGCCCCACCTCGCGATCAGGCGGGCGATGACGTCGGTGGTCAGCGGCCCGGCGGCGCAAACCAACACCCGCTTGCCCGAAAGCCACGTGGAGGCCGGGCTGAAGTAAGGCTGTTTCGTTTTCGAAATCACCTCTACGGGAATGGTGAGGGTGAACCGCGAACCCTTACCCGGCGTGCTCTCGACCCCGATGCGACCGCCCATCATCTCCGCCAGCTGACACGAAATCGCAAGCCCGAGACCGGTTCCGCCATAGTGGCGGGTGGTAGAGGCATCGATCTGGGAGAAGGGCTTGAAGAGCCGGCCGACCTTCTCCGCGGGGATGCCGATGCCGGTATCGGTCACGGTGACGAGCAGTTCGGCCCAGCTGGACGCTGCCTCGCTCGCGCGGGTCTCGTGCTGTAGCCGCACCTCGACCATGACGCCGCCGGTCTCCGTGAACTTGACCGCGTTGGCCAGCAGGTTGACGACAATCTGACGGATTCTGGCGCCATCGCCCCAGAATTCGAGGGCCGCCGTCGCATCCACGAAACCGGCAAGATCGAGGCCCTTCTCGGACGCCCGGGCGGCCAGCAGATCGAGACCCTGTTCGATCAGGGCCTCGGCCGAGCAATTGTGCCGATCGAGTTCGAACTTTCCCGCTTCGATCTTGGAAAAATCGAGGATGTTGGAGATGAGAGAGATGAGCGACTCCCCGCTCTTCTGAATGATCTGCGCGTAGTCCCGCTGCTCGGCCGTGAGCTCGGTGTCGAGGAGCAGCGAGGTCATGCCAATGACCGCGTTCATCGGGGTGCGGATTTCGTGGCTCATGTTGGCGAGGAAATCGGATTTGGCCGCGGTCGCCGACTCCGCCGATTCCCGGGCCTTGAGGCTCTCGCTCTCGACGTTCTTCCGCGCGGTCACGTCCTGACCCACGGCAATCCGCGTTCCACCCGGACCCGGGGCGAACTGGAAGGCAAGGATCCGCGGCGATCCGTCCTTGGCCAGAAGCTTCGCCTCAAAAGGTGCGAGCGGGGCCGCGTCGCCGCGTCCAACGCTTGTGAACGCCGTGCGCAGTCGCTCGGCGTCCTCGGCATTCGACCAGGCCAGGGTCCAAAAGCCTTCTCCCATGGCGTCCGACGCGGGGTAGCCCAGGAGAGTCTTGATTCCGGGTCCGGCGTAGGCCACTCGACCTTCGGGATCGCCGACCAGGACGATCGCGGGCACGCGGTCGAGAATCTCGTTTGACAACCGAAGCTGGCTCTCAAGGTCGCGCAGCCCAGCGCCGTCGCGCGAAGCCTGGCTCGGGGCCTTCTCGCTGCCCTGGAGAGGCGCGGGGCTGGCCACCGCGGGCAACGCGACCGGCGGGCCGTGGGGCGGCGCGGCGAGCGCCTCGGTGGCCTGCAGGAGATACTCGACCAGAAGCTCCGGTCGCGCCCTCATCTTGAAAACAACGCCGCCGCGACGAATCCGGAAGAACTGCGCCTCGGGCGCATCGGCCAGGTCCGCCGGATCAGCTTCCACCGCCTTCCGGATCCTCCGAACGAGGTTCTCCGCACAGATTGGCTCGAAAGCGATGCCCAATGCCGATACGTCGATGGCCCGCAGCGCATCCTCGGCGTTGGGCGCTTCCCCAAGGATAAGAATGCTGAGCGGCGGACCCGACTTCTTTCGCAGGGCCCGGGCGAAGGCGAAAGCATCGGTGTCTCCCAGACGGCGACGCAGAAGGAGCACACTCGCGCTGCGGGCTCTCGCCGCGGCATCCTCGAGAGAATCGGAGAGGAGAGCGGAGATTCCGAAAGACGAGAGTTCGGTGACTAGAACCTGCCCTCGAGGTTTGTCCATATCGACCACGAGCGCGTCTACGGCCAGCCGAGGCACTGGCCTTGAGACCCGGCCTGACAACGCCGACCGCTCCCGCGAGGCGGTCTTGCGGCGAATTTCAACCGAGGTTGCCACGGAGATTCTCTGAAGCTCTTGAGACCGATGAGGACATCGCTGTTTAAGGATAAGGCGGTCGAGCCGGGGCCCGTTCGCGGTGAAGATGAGTGAAGGGCGCGAGGATACGACGTTGCGGTGTTCATTGCCACGCGAACGCCGCGAGGCGTACTGGGAGGGCACCTCCACCCAACCCAGGGATCCGGAGACAGTGATGACGAGATGCCAGGCCACGAGCGACTCACTCGCCCGAAGCGAAGGGGGTGGGGGGCTGAGCAGGAAGTCCGTACTGCGTTTGCGGCCCCTGAGCCAAGCGCAGGCCGAATTTACTTCGGCCGGAGCGAACGGGGGTGTGGGGGGCTGAGCAGGAAGTCCGTACTGCGTTTGCGGCCCCCCACCTAAATAAGAAATGGGTGCTCGCTCTTTTCGGCGGCCGCCATCACCCGTGCCCGGGTGGCCTGATCGAGTTCGGACGACAGGATCGACATGTGAGAGAGGAATGCCTTGTGCTCACGAGCGGTGGCCTTTTCGTCTTTGCGCTCCGCGAAGATCCTGTAGCGGACGTGAGAGATGCTGGCCAGAAGCCAGGGCGAACCGATTCGTGCGGCGAGTGGTGTGGCCTCATCGAGCTTTGACAGGTCGTGGGCCAGCAGGCCGCGAAGAGTCAAAGCACTCACCTGAATGGACAGAAGTGAACGCTCGCGGGCCACCGCCTCCACGCGCGCGGCCAGCCGGTCGGCCGAGGTGCTGTCGCTGCGAGCGAGACAGCGCGCGGTAAGGAGTCGCGCGATGCCCGCCCAGATCTCGTGAGATCCGCGCTCGAAGGTCAGGCAGGCGGCCTCTGAAGTCGAGGCCCCGCTCGGGAGATCGCCTTTGAGAATCAAGAGCTGGGTTTGCGCAATACCAAGGAGCGCGTCTTCGAAAGGCCGGTGGACACCACGCGCGGACTCGGAAGCGCGGCTCGCCGCTTCGATATCCGTGGCCGCGGAAACAGCGTCCGCGCTGGCCAGGGCATACCCAGCCCGTTGCAACAGGGCATCGGCGAGGTCGCGTCCGGTGCCTCGAGCGGCTTCGCGCATCGCGGCATCCGCATCTTCCATAGCCCCGCGAAGCCGGCCCTGAGACAGTTTGATCTGAGAGCGATAGGACAGGAAGCCCACGCCAATGGATGGCTCGGCTTCCGGAGGCACCTCTGTTTCAAGCATGTCGGCGCACCGCTTGAGGTCGCCCAGCAGATCGAAACATCGAGCGAGGCGAAGCTTGTTTCGGAGCGTTCCCTTGACCACTCCGGCTCGACTGATCGCCTCCATCTCCGCTTCCGAATAACGCTTCGCATCGGCGACGAAGCCCTGGCGGATCTTGATCGAAGCGATGTGGCCAGAAATCGCGGCCTCAATGGCCAGAGCGTCCGCTTCCCGAGCGCGAAGCATCCCTCGCTCGAAGGTGGACAGAGCGAGATCGGGATCCGCCTCGATACACATACGGCCGGCGTCGAGCGCGCTTCCCGCCTGAAGCAGACGGTCGGCGCTCTCGTCCGAGAGCTTCATGGCCCGACCGACGGCGTCCCGGAGGCCCGGAAGGTTCTGGGCCGCCCGGTGAATGCGCGCGGTCAAAAGCGCGGCCTGGATGGATTCACTCGCTCCAAACTCGCCAAGGGCCGCGGCGGAATTTTCGGCCGCTTCGGCGTAACGGAGCGCTCCTTGAATGTCGTCCGCCCGCAACTGTGAATCGACCAGACCCCCATAAAGACGGGTGGCCAGGCGCGGAGCGCTGCTGCCGACGGCCGCGGCCAGGGCTCCCCTGAATCTCGTCACCGCCGCGTCCGTTTGCCCGCTGTCGATTTCAAGACGCCCGAGTTCCAACATGGTAATGCCGCGCCGGACGAGATCGCCCCGTTCGGTCGATTCGTTCCAGGCTTCAAGGGCCAGATCGCGGGCATGAGCCACTTCGCCGTTCAGGCGCGCCACCTGGGCCAACTCGGAGAGGGCGTCGATGTGGACAGACGCTTCCCCGGCGTCGCGCGCGATCGACCGAGCGCGCTCAAGGGTGTGGGTCGCCTCTTTCACGTCTCCGCTTTCGAGGAAGACCAGGGCCAGCGCGAATTCGGCGCGCGCTTGCAGAAGCCCGGCCGAGGCCGCAGTGGAGAACTGAAGGGCCACCCGCGCCGCAATCTCGGCGGCGAGGTAGCGGCCCCGGACACGATTGGTGGCCGAGAGCCCAAGTTGCGCCTCGAGCAGCAGGGCCCGCGCCCCCATGCCTTCCGCCTCACGATTGGCGGCGAGGAACTCGGCATCGGCGGCGCTCACTGCACCAAGCGCGGTCAGACACTGCGCGAGGGAGAGCCGGAGGCTGGTCAGAAGGAGTGCATCGGGGACCTCTCCTCCCAGGGCCAGGGCCTTGCGCACGTCTTCGATGGCCGAATCCGGGGCGCCCGCGAGCAGAAGCATGCGGGCCCGGGCGTTCAACGCCTGGACGAGAACCAGGCCGTCCCCTTTCTTTTCCGCGGTCGAAAGCGCATCGTTCATCAGGTCGAGGGCTTCGGAGCGATCGCCTAGATACGCAAGCACTTCGGCGTAGGCGAGGATGAGGGGAAGCGACCGATCCTCGCTGCCGGTCTCGCCTTCGATGCCTTCACCCTCCAGCCTTTCCCGCGCTTTCACCGGTTCGCCAAGCATCATCAAGGCCTCGGCTTCGTGGGCGGCAATCTGGACGGCCAGGGCGCGGGGCACTGAGCCTTTCAGGATGAAGTTCGGCGCGAGAGCGGTGCGCGCGGCCTCCAGAGCCTCGGTGAGCCGAAGAGAGCGCAGAAGGAGCTTGGTGTGGAGCAGGCCCAGACTCGCCATGGTCACCACATCACTCGCTCCCGCGAGCTTGAGCGCACGCTCGCAAGCTTCAAGTCCGGGCCCGAGCCGGCCAATCTTCAGAGCCAGATCGGCGAATCGCATGAGGTGCGCCACCTCATCGGTCGC
>JANLSZ010000325.1:0-8853 GCA_031362685.1 Vicinamibacteria bacterium
ATATGCGACCGCCATCTGGCCGCTGCAGAGGAACGCGGTCGGACGGACGAACAGCCCGAGCATGATCAGCACACCGCCGACGAGTTCAATGGGACCTCCGATGTAGGTGATGAGAAACGGAGCGCTGGCGGAGGCCTGGAAGACTTTCCCCACTCCATGCCAGAGGAATAGAAAGCCCGTCACGATGCGTAACAGGGCGTACGTTTGCGAACTGAACCGTCCCATGAAGTTGACCATGCGGGAAGCATACGACCACTCTTTGGATCTCGTCGGCGCCACGATGTCCGGCCCCGCCCGTCGCGGCCGATTGACTCGACGAGCCGCCGCCCCTATTGTTAAAGCAAAGTTGGTCGGCGGCCCTTGGCCCGCGCACCTCAATCGACCGAGGACTGAAGAGAAACGAAAACAGATGAACCAGAGAAGCCCCTCATTCCGAAGCATGACGTGCGCGGCGGTGGCCGCCCTCGCGGGATTGGCATTCCTGGCCCCCCCCGCCTTCGCGCAGTCGCCGGCGCCCACCTTCCGGCTCTTGACCTTCGAAGTCGGGAGCAGCGGCCCGCGGCTCGGATCGACGCGAGGGAGCGGAGAGCAGGAGGTCGTGGATGTGCACCACGCCATCCTGGAGCTCATCAAGGCTCAGGCCCCTGAGCTCAAGGGTCTTGCGCCCATCCCCCCCGACATGCGGTCTCTAATCGAGGCGGGAGCTCCGTCGATCGCGGCGGTGCGTACCGTTCACGACGCCATCACCAAGCTCAAGGCCAGCGGCAAATTCACGGAGCCAGGCGCAGACCATCGCGTGTTCTACCCCGAGCGGGGCATCAAATACCTTCCTCCCGTCCTCAATCCTTCCAAGATCTACGGCGCCGCCGGTGCGTATCTGCGGAAGAACGCCGACGGCACCCCCGGCGCCTTCGACAACGTCGAGTACCCGAGCTTCTTCCTGAAGCCTCCCACCTCGATGACCGGCCATGATTCGGAAATCAACTTCGACGGCTTGTTGACGACGGGTGTGCACGAGCCGGAATTGGCGGTCATCATCGGAAAGCTGGCCCAGGACATCCCGGTCGAGAAGGCCATGGACTACGTCCTGGGCTACACAATTCTGAACGACGTGAGCGCCCGCGACCTCAAAGAAGGCAAGCACACCTCGCAGGGATCGGTGATAAGCAAGGGACTCGATACCTTCAGCCCGGTGGGGCCTTACATCACGCTCAAGGAGGATGTCCCGAATGTCGCGAACCTGGAGGTCTACGCCGTGCTTGACGGTGTGCGACACCAGTGGCCGGTGCCCAATGGAAACACGTCGTTTCTGACCTTCAGCATCGCCGAGCAGATCGCGTACCTTAGTGAGAGGCACACGTTGCTCCCGGGAGACATCATCTCGAGCGGCGTTCCCCAGCCCACCGTCCCTCTCAAGGAGGGCCAGAACGTCGAGATCGTGGTCGAGGGACTGGGGGTCTTGAAGTCCCACGTCGTCTCGAAACCGTCGCCGGGGCACGTCACCTTCCCGGCCCGGAAAGTGCAGCCCGTCGTGGTGTTCGTCTGCGAACACGGGGCCGCGAAGAGCCTGATCGCGACCGCGTATTTCAACAAGCTGGCGAGCGAGCGCGGCATGAGGGAGCGGGCGATATTCCGCGGGATCTCCCCTCAGGCCGCCCTGTCGGTCACCGCCATCGAGGGGCTTCGCGCTGATGGGATTGCGATCCCGGATGGTAAGCCCACCGCCATCGCGCCGAGCGACGTGTCGGGCGCCACCCACATCTTCGCCATTGGTTGCACGCTGCCGACGGTCGCGACGGCCTCGGGCAAGGCGGCCGCGTGGTCGGATGTTCCCGACGACAAAGGCTACGGCGTGATGCGCGACGCGATCGTTGCTCACGTCCGCGGGCTGCTCGACGAAATCCAGCGTCGCAAACCGTAAACCGGACCCGCATCCCGGCGCCCGCGGCCGCAGTGTTAGGCGTCAGCTTCCCTTAGCTCTGAGTCCTATTCAGATAATCGTTGGGGTCCTCGCGCCTGCGCCTTGACCGCCCAATCGAAGTGGGTGATCGCGCGCTGGATGATCTGGGGCACGTCCTCGGCCAGCAGGTAGCCTTGATCCACCAGGGCCACGGCCGCGAGAGAAATGCGGCCTAGATAGTCCTCCCGACTTGCGTACCGCTCGTCGATCGCTTTCCGGCTGTCGCCGGATTTCTCGCGATCGGCCCGGGTGCGGGGGAGGGGCAGGTAGGATCCGATCTCGCTGGCCAGCCGATCGGGGGCGCCGATCGATGGACGGCGATAGTTCCAGCCGGTGTGGGTCGCGAGCGGCACCGCGATCTCGGGCATGCGGATGCCCGCGCGGTCGTTCCCCGCCTCGTCCACCGCGGGCACCTTGCCCACGAATGCCCTGCCGATCTTCGGCGGCTCGATGGTAACGATGCCTTTCGACCACTGCGGGCCGAAGTCGAGCCGATACGCGGTCATCGGCGCGCTCGGTCGCACGTAGCCGGGAATCGTCGGCCATCCCGAACCTTCAACCGCGGTGAGGGTGCCGTCGGAGATCAACGGGTATCGGCTCGGCGGCGGCTCCACGCCTTCGCTCACCCAGCGATCGAGCGCGCGAAAGAGCGCGCGGATCACCGGCGTGTAGACCAGAGTGTTCAGGTCGGCGCGCCCGACGAAATTCGGGTCCGCGTAGGGCGCGGGCGGGAAGGCGCCGACGATGTGGGGGGCGGACGAGATCATATAGATGCGGCTGGTCGAAGGCGGTGCGATGTCGCGGGTGCCCGTGACATCGGTGTGGGTCAGTGAGCCCGCGCGATTGAAATACTCGGAATCGGTGAGCACGTGGAAGAATTTCGGCACCGTGCCGCTTTTCGTGGCCCGCTCGAGGAGGCCGTCGGTTTCGCCGGTTTCGGCATCGGCTTCGTCCGCGTCGGTGAAGGGAAACATGTCCACCGGGTAGTGGATGTTGAAGTGTTGCAACTGATCGCGCGACTGCTGGCCGAAGCGGTGGTTGAACGATCCGCGCCCGGCCCCGCCGACCTGGTCGAAGACACCGTCGAACACCTGCGCGCCCTGCTCGTCTTCATTGAAGCCCTGGTACACGAAGTGACGCAGGTAGCGCCCGGTCTGCGACACGCCCCAGGCGATGGCCAGCTTGACGCCCGGCAGAGGATTGCCTTCGGCCGCAGTCGCGTGCTTGAAGAAGCTGACCAGGTCGCGCGCGCCCGAGAGGCCGACGCCCACCACGCGCGGATCGCGCGCGCGGTAGATCACGTCGTAGATGCGCCCGGCCTCGAAACCGCGATCGAGGCTGACCGCTCCCGGCCCGGTGAAGCGCCACCGGTCGCGGGCGATCTCCTGAGGCGGATCGGTGGGCAGCGTCCGTACGATCATGCGGTTCTCCGGATTCGAGGGATCGACGACGGGATAGGCAAGATGTCCGCGATCGGCCACCGATGCGGTGGTTGCATTCGGTCCGGGAATGAAATTGCCGCGCACCCAGCCGGTAATCGGCTGCCCGTGGTCGGTGGCGATGGGAATGTCCATCCGCATACGGCCCTCGGGCACGTCCCACTGCCATCCCATCCAAAGCAGCGAGAATCCCTGGCGCATCAAGGCGCCGTTTCCGAACTCCGCCGCCGACGTGGGATCGGGGGAGTCGGCGGCGCCCTGGAAGGTCGAGAGGATCCGTTTGCTGCCGCGGTTTCCCGCCTCGTAGAACAGCCTGCCGTTGCCCCGCGCGGGATCGACGGGCTTGATGAGGTAGAAGTCCGCGGAGAATTCCACCAGGCCCGTCGCGTTCCGGGGAGCCAGAGCGAGATCCACGATCCCACGGTTTTGGGGCAGCGCGGGGTCGACCGCGAAGTCCACCTTGCCCGCCAGTTTCTCGTAGGGCCCGGCGGCCCCGAACGCCTGGCCGTTCAGGATCACCGAACGCTGTTCGATCCGCAAACGCACAACCCCCGCTTCGGCATCAACCGGAATCAGGAGCGCGGCGGCCAGGAGGAGAAGCAGTCTCGGCATGCCGCCGAGAGTAACACCGCTCAGGGTCGGCGCTCCCGGGTGACGCGCATTTACGACCCGGGACACTGGTGTCCCGCAACAGAAGAACCGAGCAGAGAGACACCCCGGGGCAGCGCTAAAATCGATGGATGACACGCGTGGAAGACTGCCGGTCGAACGGTTCCGGTCTCCCCGCTGGAGTCAGCGTGCCGGGCCGATCCGGGGGGGCGTTGCTCGCTGGCTTGCTCTTGCTTCTGGGAGGCTGCTCAGAGCCTTCGCGGCCGGCTGCCTTGGACCTCGTCGCGGACCTCAAGAGTGCGGAGATCCGAAGCGACTTCCTGGACCTTCCCTTCCTGGCTATGGACCCTCTCTTCGAACGGCGCGGTTTTGCGCGACTTGAGACCAGCGGGTCCCGCCACCTGGCTTGGAGCGTCAGGAAGGAGGCGCGGGTTGTGCTGCCCTTTCATTCGACCGGCGACAAGGAGCTTCGGATAAGGGTCCACAGTCACGAAAGCCTCGGCGTCTCGCTGCCGCTCGCCCTTGCCCTCAATGACCATGCGCTGCCCGGGATTGACGTCACCCCGGTCGAACGGGAATTTCGGATCGGCCTTCCCGCCTCCAGCCAGGTGCGGGGAGACAACATCCTGACCCTTACCGCTCCCCGCCAGCGGGCGCCCTCTCCTCGGGAGGCGGATCGACGCACACTGGTGGTTGCGTACTCAGAACTGACCGTCCGTCCAGTGGGATCGCAGGAACGCCCGCAACAGCCGGGCCTCGATGCCGGTCGGCTCTTCATTCCGCCCGCCTCTTCTGTCGCGTACTACGTTCGCCTGCCTGCCCAGGCGCGGCTTTTGGTGGAGGCGGCCAGGGGCGCCACGACCTCCTCCGGGTTGCGAGTGACGCTGGAGACGGACGCGGGGCGAGAACCGCTCCTAGCCCTTGCCCCCGCGGGGACGGAACGCGCGGAGGTCGGGCTCGAAACGAGAGTCGGGGTCATCGCACGGCTGGAGTTGGCCAACGAGGGGACGAGCGGACTCGCCTTCGTGTCCTCCGCCCGGGTCACCGTGCCGCGCCTGGAGGCCGCCCCCAAAAAACCCGCCTCCGTCGGAAAGCCCCCGAACGTGATTGTCTTTCTCGTTGATACCTTGCGCGCAGACTATCTGGGCGCCTACGGTCAGAAGGCTCCGACCTCGCCCCGCTTCGACGCGTTTGCCCGAGAGGCGATCCTGTTCGAGGATGCCTGGGCACAGGCCTCCTGGACTCGGTCTGCGGTGGCCTCGATCTTCACCGGCCTCTACGTCGGAACCCACGGAGTGGATCTCGATGACCGCGTGCTGCCTCCGGGCCTGGCCCGGATTTCAGAGCGATTCAAGGCTGCGGGTTACCGGACCGGCGCGTTCGTGGGGAACCACCTGCTCGGAGGCCGTTTCGGCTATTCGCGCGGGTTCGATTCATGGAACGGAGGGGACGATCGGCTCTACGGTTCTACCGCTTCCGTACTGGCCGAGAAAGCGCTCGCCTGGGTGGACTCCGGTTCCGAGCCGATGTTCCTCTACGTCCACACTACCGACCCGCATTCCCCCTACGATCCCTCGCCTGAGAACGAGGGCCCCTTCGCCTTTGACTACCGGGGTGATCGGGATACGCGGGCCTTGCTGCGCCTCGGCCAGTTGGGTCAACTGAAGCCGGAAGGGCTGCGCTTCCTGATCGCCCGTTTTCAGGGCGAAGTCAGGCAGAACGACCAGGGCTTCGGGGTGTTTCTCGATGGCCTGAAATCGAGAGGTCTGATGGATGACTGCATCCTGGTCTTCACCGCGGACCACGGCGAAGAGTTTCTGGAGCACGGGGGCACCGAGCATACGAAGACCTTGTATCAGGAACTGATCCGGGTTCCGCTCGTGGTTCGCCTTCCCCGCGGCCTCGGGGCGGGGATGCGACTCAAAGAGACGGTGCAGCAGATCGATCTTTTTCCCAGCCTCCTCGGGCTCGCGGGCCTGTCGGGTCCCGGCGGCCTTCCCGGCCGTGATCTTTCCGAACGTTGGCGCAATCCGTCGCCAACCGCACCACTCTCACCCCTGTTGTTCAGCGAGGAGCGCTTCGCCGTGACCGACAAGTACTCGGTTCGGGCGGATCGCTGGAAGCTGATCTTCAACAACGACGGGCCCGCTCTGTGGCGTGCGGGGACGCATATCGAGTTGTACGACCTCGACCGCGACCCGGGAGAGAAGGAGAACGTCGCGTCGTCGTTTCCCATCGTCACGAACTTCCTGCTCCAGCGCCTCGAGGCTTTCCGGGCGGCCCGGGCGAAGAGCGGAGCCGGCTCCTCGGTCACGTTGACTCCCGAGGAGAGAGAGCAGCTGAAGGCCCTCGGCTACGTGCAGTAACAGGATCGACGAACGGGTCTTCATCGCCGCTTTGACCCGGAGCCCGTGAAGTACAATCGTTGGTCGATGTCCGACGCTACTGGCGACCGCTGTCCTCGCTTCGGCTTTCGAGTGGGCGCCCTGATCTTCCTCGGCTATTCGGTCATTACCGCGATGATGCTCTGGCCCTGGCCCGCGGGGATGGCCACGCGGGGAATCCCGGCGCCGGACTTCGTGGGCAATGTGTGGGTGCTGGAACAGAACCTCCGGAACGCGACCACCCCAGGTCTTCATTTCACCGACACCAACGCCTTCTGGCCGCACGACAATACGTTCGCTTACAACGAGGCCTTGTTCTCCCAGTCCTTGCAGTATGCGGCGATCCGTGCCTTTGGCGCAGCACCCCTGCTTGCGCATAACCTGACTCTCTTCCTCACCTTCCCCCTGTGCGGGCTCGGAGCGGCTCTTCTCGCGCTGGAGTTGTTCAAGAACCGCCCCGGCGCCTGCCTCGCCGGAATGGCCTTCGCGTTTTCGTCGTATCGATGGGACCAGATTATTCACCTCCAATCCCTCTCCCTTCAGTGGCTGCCTCTGACTCTTTGGAGCCTGGTGCGCTTTGAGCGAACGAGGACGCCGAGGACGCTGGCTGCGATCTTTGTCTTTGCTGCCCTTCTGGCGGCGAGCAGCGGTTACTGGGCGGTGGTGGCGGCAGTCGCGGGGGGGGTCACTCTGGGGTTCTTCCTCGTTCGCAAACAGAGTCGGGGGGCGTTCTTCGGGGGCGCGATCGCCTTGGGCCTGGCCGCGCTTTTGATCTTCCTGCTGTTCACGCCGTACCAGGAGGCGCAAGCCACTTTCGGCATGCAGAGAGGCAAGGAGGTCGTCCACTGGAGCGCGCGCATCGATAGCTGGCTCAAGCCTGCGGACTACATGAAGTGGCCGCATCTGCGGGCTCTGGCAGAGCTTGCCGGCCCTCAGAAACCGCTGTTCGCCGGGACCATTCCAATTCTGCTTGCCGTGATCGGCGCCCTTGCCGGAAGGAATAGGACAGCGGTGGGGCTGGTTCTGGCCTGGTTCGTGGCTTCCTTCCTTCTCTCCTTGGGGCCGGTTATTTTCATCTACGGCGCATCGTTTCCCGGTCCGTACGCTTTGTTGCGCGAACTGCCGGTGATCGGCATGCTGCGCACCCCGAGTCGGCTTGGCGTTCTGGCCCTGCTGGCCATCGCCACCCTCTCCGCCGCGGGTTTCGCGCGCATCGCCGCGAACAGGAGTCGCTGGCTCTCTCCTCTGCTGGCCGCCCTGCTGCTCATCGAGGTGTACCCCTTCCGTCTAGGTTCGGACCTGAACCGGGAGATTGAGCCGGCGCCGCCCACATCCGCGTGGCTCGCCTCCGCGCCCTTCGGTCCGGTTTTGGAGTTGCCCTGGACCGATGCGGACATGGACGCCATCTACCTGTACTGGTCCATTCCTCACTGGAAGCCCATGCTGAACGGCTGGGGAAGTTTCCAGCCCCCCGGCAACCTTGGCATCGGCTTTATTGGGAGACGTTGGCCGTCGCCCTACACCTCGCGTGTCTTCCGGCGAGTGGGCGTGCGCTATGTGGTGGTCCACACGCGCGAACTCACGGAAGACCAACGCGGTCGGTTACGTCCGGCGGAGTTGCCCGCCGGGGTGCGACTTGCGGCCGACTATGGCAGCGATCTGGTTTGGGAGATTGATCCCGAGGGTCCGGTGGCGGACGAAGTTCCGGACTGGCCTCGAGCGCTTTACGAGCGGGCCGCGAGCTGGCGGGCCAAGGCGCATTGAGGAGCGCCCGGGCTCCCGCCTACATCGTCCCCGTCAACGCGGAACGGCCTTCGACGATGTCGCTGAAGAGGATCATGCGTACGTTAGGGTTGGTCTTGAGTTCAGCCCCCGCGGCCTCATCGAGTTCCACGTTCACCAGGAACACTCCCCTGGCCGCGAAGGCCTGATCGAGGCCCCCCGCCAGGTCCGCAACTTTTTTCACTGCGACTCCTTCGCCTCCGAAAGCTTCGGCGAGTTTCTCGTACGGGAGTTTGCCGAGGCGAGTATTGATGGCGTGACCGACCGCCTGCTGCTGTCCGTGTGCTTCCGTGCCCCATGCGCCATCGTTGCCGACGATCACCACCAGACGCAGGCCGGCCAGAGCGGCGGCGTGGAGTTCGGCGGGAAGAAAACCCATGGAGCCGTCGCCGGTGACGAGAACCACCGGAGGAGCAGGGGAGCCATCCGCCGCCTGCGCGTTGAGTTCGCGGAGTGCCGCGGCGGCGCCCACCGCGAGAGGTGTGCCCGAGCCCATGGCGCCCATCGGATAATGATCGAGAAAACCGCGTGGGCGCTGAATGGCGATGGCCCCGTACATCCACGTCTGAATGTCCGCGCCGTCGCCGACATAGACCGCGTCCCTGGGCAGGCGGACGGCAAGGGCGGCGCCGAGCCGCAGGGGGTGAATGGGATCGGCGTCCGATTCCTTGAGCGCATC
>JANLSZ010000341.1:0-10110 GCA_031362685.1 Vicinamibacteria bacterium
AGCTGATCTACTCGCTCAAGGACAGCTACACCATCGTGATCGTGACCCACAACCTTCAGCAGGCCGCCCGCGTCTCGGACAAGACCGCCTTCTTCTGGCTGGGCAAGCTGGTGGAGATGGGCCCCACCGCGCAAATGTTCACCAACCCTCGTGAGAAACTCACCGAGGACTACATCACGGGAAGGTTCGGATAATGGAACGTCAGCACTTCGAAGGCGACCTCGAGGCTTTGAAGCACCGCCTCCTGCACATGGGGTCGCTGTGCGAAGCCCAGACCAACAAATCCCTCGTGGCTCTGATGGAACGTCGGGCCGAACTCGCGCGCGCGGTCATCGAGGGAGACGCCGCGGTGAATCTCCTGCAGATCGAGATCGACGACCGCTGCCTCAAGATGCTCGCCCTGCAGCAGCCCATGGCCACCGACCTGCGGCTCATCACCTCGGCCATGAAGATGGGCGCCGACCTCGAGCGCATCGGCGACCAGGCCGTCAACATCGCGGAGACCGCCCTTCGTCTGCTCGAGACCCCGCCCCTCAAGCCGGTGATCGACATCGCGGAGATGGCGGAGATCGCCCAGAAGATGACCCGCGACGCCCTCGATGCCTTCGTGCGTCGCGATGCCGCTCTCGCCCGGGACGTGCTGCAGCGCGACGACAAGGTGGATCAACTGAAGGACCGCGTATTCCGGGTTCTCCTCACCCATATGATGGCGGATCCCGGCACCATCGAACGCGCCCTCGGCCTGATCCTGATCAGCCGCAACATCGAACGGATCGCCGACCACGCCACCAACATCGCCGAAGATGTCATCTTTCTGGTTGAGGGCAAAGATGTCCGTCACCATCACTCCGCGGAGTGATGGCCCCAACGACCGAGTGAGAGACTAGGGACGCTTCATTACCCCGGCGTGACGGTTGCCCGATGGACCGATGACCTCGGACAGGCCCGATGCCTCGCCCCTCCCAGAGAGTCGCGACCTGAATCGGCGAGGCACAGCAAACAATCTTAGGCAGGACTCACACCGAAACTGGGCGAGGCCGAGCAGCCGCAGGGGCCAGGGGACGCGGCGCCGCGAAAGGCGCACGTACCCGCTCTCGCAAAGCGTGCAGGCACAGCCCTCCGCCTGCAGCCCGCGCGCGATCATCTGCCAGTACAAGGTGGATCTCCAGTTCGGAGTTTTAACGCTCCCCTGAGACGCGGTGGTGACGAACACACTCTCTCGAGTTTTCTTTTCATGGAATTAACCCCCCCGACCCGCGGCTTTTTCCTCGGGCCTCTAGCGTTCCTCGCGAACGATGAGTTGGATCAGGAAACAAATGAATCACTCTGAAGCGCTTGAATCCGTCCCTCGCGGCGGCGAAGTGCCTACCGAAAAGGGGCGGGCCGCGGAATCACGCCGGCGCATCGTGATCATCGAAGACGACCGTGACATCGCGGACGCCATGAGTTACTCGCTCGATCGCGCCGGCTTCAACGTTCGGATCGCCCGTACGGGCGAGGAGGGGCTGGACGCGGTCCGCAAAGGGGCCGATCTGGTCCTTCTGGATCTCAACCTGCCGGGCATGGACGGCATGGAGGTCTGCCGGATGCTTCGCCGTCAGCCCGGATCGACCCACACCCCGATTCTCATCGTCTCCGCGCGCGGTGAGGAGGTCGACCGCGTTCTCGGCCTGGAGATGGGCGCGGATGACTACCTGGTCAAGCCCTTCTCGATGAAGGAGCTGGTGGCCCGATGCAAGGTCGCTCTGCGGCGGCTGGAGGCGCAGGCTGACGGCCCTGCCGGCTACCGCGACGAGAACTTCGAGATCGAGTTCGATGCGTACCTCCTGCGTTACAAGGGCCAGGAGGTTCGTCTCACCCACAAGGAGTTCGAACTTGTCCGCTACATGGTCGAACGCGCGGGGCGGGTTCTGACCCGCGAGCGGTTGCTCGACCGGGTGTGGGGCCAGGATGCCGATGTCGACCTACGGAGCATCGACGCCCACGTTCGACGCCTGCGCGCGAAGCTCGGCCCGGCGCGCCACCATGTTGAGACGGTGGTCGGGATCGGTTACCGCTTCGTCCGCTAGACCTCGCGCCCGGCGGGTTTAACCCGCGAGTCGCTCCGAAGTCACATCCGACCCGTAGTCTCAGTACGATTCAAAACGCCAACTTCGAGAGCGGATCTCGGAGACCTCAGTCGCAAACGGGTGGAGACCAGGGTGCCTGGTCCTCCACCCGATCTTCTTTCGAGGTCGAAACAGGAACTTGACGCTCGTGTCACACCGGCGTCATGCGCGCCTCCTAGCCTGTGACCCTGGCCAAACAACCGACTTTGATCTTTAGGAGAATCGTTCCCATGTCTACCCCGTCCTTTTTCGCGCCCGTGCGCGCCATCGCTCTTCTACTTAGTCTCATCCTCGCGGCCTTCGCCGGCCCTGCCCAGGCCCAGACCGACAACGGCCGGCTCACCGGCATCGTCAAGGATCCCTCGGGGGCCGTGGTCCCCGGTGCTACCCTGGTTTTGACCAATGATCTGACCGGCGATTTGCGCGAGACGGTCGCGAGCGCCTCGGGCCGCTACTCCTTCCTTGGCCTCAAGCCCGCGCCCTATACGGTCAAGGCTCAGCTTTCCGGCTTCCAACCGTCTGAATTCAAGGCCCAGAAGGTTTCGGCCGGCCAGGAAGTCAACCTTGACTTCTCCCTCAAGCAGGCAAGCCTCTCCGAAACCATCGAAGTGACCGCGGAAGCCACCGCCCTCGATCTCTCGTCCGCCCGAATGGGCGCAAATGTCAACGAACGGGAAGTGAGCCAGCTTCCGATCAACGGCCGCCAGCTCTCCCAGCTTTACCTTCAGGCCCCCGGGTCGGTGAACACCGGCACGGGTACCTTCGGTGACATTCGCTTCGCGGGACGGGCGGTCCAGCAGAACATCATCCGCTACGACGGAGTCGAGGGATCGGCGGTCATCGACGCGTCTCCGGGGAACCTGAACGGGGAAATCCCCTCGCCTTTCCGCCTCCAGGCGAGCCTCGAAAACGTCCAGGAGTTCCGGGTCGAGTCCAGCAACTTCCCGGCCGAGTACGGCACCGGGACGGGCGGCCAGATTACGGTCATAACCAAATCCGGCTCCAACAAGTTCTCCGGCTCCGCGTTCGAGTATTTCCGCGACGAGTCCCTCGACAGTCCGAACCGGTTTGATCCCGTGGTGAACGGCCAGCAGCAGAAGTCCGCGCTTCGTCAGCACCAGTTCGGCGGGTCGTTCGGCGGTCCGCTCATGAAGGACCGGGCCTTCTTCCACGTCAGCTACGAGGGCTACCGGCTCGATTCCGCCATCAACTTCGTCGAAGCGGTGCCGTCGGCTTTGGCGGGGGCCCGCGCGGTTCCCTCCGTCCAGCCCCTTCTGGCCGCATTCAAATCCCCCGCCGCCGTCATCATTGCCGGCGCCTCCGCCAATCCCGACTTCGATATCGCCCAGCTCCAGAGCCTGGCCAGCGTGTATGAGAACTCCTTCGCGGGCCGCCTCGACATCAAACTCAACAACTCGCATCGCTTCTACGCGCGCTACTTCAACGACAAGGGCGAGAATGACCAGCCCGAGGGCGTCACCGGCCGGCACGTCCTCATCAAGAGCAAGCCGCAAAACGGCGTCCTGGCGCTGCAGTCGAACTTCGGCACCTCCTCACTGAACGAATTCAAGATCGGTTACAACCGCGCCGACACCTCGGTCTCCGGCATCGCCGGCACCCAGACCAGCGTCGACCTTTCCGCCATCACCATCAACATCACGGGCAGCGTCGCCAACAACGGCATCGTCGGACAGGGTTCCTCGTCGGGCACCGCGATCCCCGGAGGCCTGGTCCGCCAGAACTCGGCCACCAACGGCCGTGGCGCGCCCTACGAGCCCTATTCGCTCTCCTTCATCGACTCGATCTCATCCAACCGCGGCTCGCATCTCCTGAAGGCGGGTGGCGAGGTCCGACTTATCCGGATGAAGACCGATCGCCTCGGCGGCACCACCTACACCTACTCGAACCTCAATGGCTTCCTCGCCAACACCCCCCAGCAGATTCAGTACCTCGGCGACGTGAGCGCGCCTTCGCCCTTCAACAATGGGGTGACCGGCGAACGGAACGCGCAGACCGAGTTCTTCATCGGCTACCTGCAGGATGAATGGAAGGTCAATTCGAGGTTCACCCTCAACTATGGCGTCCGGGTGGACAAATACAAGCCCCTTCGCGAGGCCAACGACCTCGCGATTATGTTCGACACGGTCAAGGGGGTTCTTCTCCCCAAGGGCACCGCCTTCTTCAAGTCCAACGCCGTAATCCAGCCGCGCGTGGCCTTTACCTATGCCCTTGGTGAGTCCGGCAAGACGGTCATCCGCGGCGGCGCCGGCCTTATGGTCGGCCCGGGTCAGATGGAAGATCAGATCCAGCCTATCGAAAGCGATCGCGTGTCCTCGACGGTCACCGGCGGCGCCTTCCCGACCGCGCCTGCCATCTTCGTGGCGAACTTCACGAACAACCCGAACAACCGAACCTACCAGCCCCGCGCCTACTCGCCTGACTACACCCTTCCCGAGAAGGTCTACCAGTACACCTTCAGCATCCAGCGTGAGCTCGGCTACAACACGACCGCCACCGCGGCCTATGTTGGAAGCCAGGGCCGGAACCTGTTCCTTCGTTCGATCACCAACCAGATCAAGGAGGTCCGCACGAACGCGAACCCCGCTTCCGCCGCCGTGGTCATCCGCCAGTTCGACATCATCAACGCCGACGGCTCGATTTCCCGCCCTTACGCCGAGATTGACTTCAAGACGAGCGGCGGCCACGATCAGTACAACGCGCTTCAGTTCTCCCTCAGCCGCCGCATGCAGAAGGGTCTGACCCTGAACGGCCAGTACACCTACGCGAAGAGCAGCGGCAACTCCGCCGGCTCGAACGAGGCCACGACGGTCGGGAACAACGCGGTGCAGACCGCTGCCTTCGACTACGACAACGGCTACAACCGCTTCGACGTGCGCCATACGTACAACGTCTCGATGCTCCTGAACCTGCCGGTCGGAAAGGATCGAGCCCTGAATCTCGGCCCGCTCAACGCGATTTTCGGGAACATGGACCTGGGCCTCATCTTCAACGGCCGCAGCGGTGTTCCCATCGACGTTCTGGTGACTCGTCCCGACGTCGCGTACGTAGACGCGAGCGGCGCGGTGTTTGGCGCTCCCGCGGACGGCCGCACGGCAGTGGTGAACACCCCCGGCGGCGGCGCCTCGCGCAACACCCGCCGTCCGAACCTCGTCCCCGGCGTCGACCCGTATCTGAAGAACGGCCTCCAGTGGCTGAATCCCGCGGCGTTTTCGATCCCCGCACCCGGGCAGTTCGGAAACCTGAAGCGAGGTGAGATCCGCGGGCCCAGCTTCCGTCAGCTCGACCTCACCGCCATCAAGAAGATCAACATGGGTCGGTCGAACCTCGACATTCGGTTCGAGGTCTTCAACCTCCTCAACCGCAACAACTACGCAAACCCGTCAGGAACCCTTGCGAACGCGATCGGGACGGGGACCAACCAGGTTCAGCCCAACCAGCCGCTCACCCAGGCTGCCGCGGGCAGCACCTTCGGTCTCCTCCGTTCAACCGTCGGGACCACGGTGGGCCTGGGCACGAACCGCCAGATTCAGCTCGCGGCGCGGGTCAGCTTCTAAGCCGCCCTTCCTCCTCCAGCCCGCGCCAGATTGGGCTGGAGGAGTGTCTTCCAATGAAAACCCCTACCTTGCGGCTTTATCCCGGCCCTTGGCTTCGAGGTGAGACTTGGCCCTAGGGGTGAGGTGATACGCGCCCCACTGCCATTCGATCCACCATCCGTCTTTCAGCCGATGGACCGCCAGGGCATACTCGTCCGGGCCGAGTCCGGATGAAGCGCGGAACTGATCAGAGGGCATGCCCGGTTCCGTGAGGAGGATCAGGAGCAGGCGCTCGTCCTCCCCATCCAGGTGCCCGACCCAGAGCATCCGGCCGACGACGCCTATCAAGACCGTTCCGACAACGGCGCCCAGGATCCCAAGCCAGGCTTGCGCACGGAAGAGCCAGAGGAGAACCACGAAGATGAGTCCTCCGGACGCGACGCCCCAAGCCGGAACCTGGATAGGCATCCGAGAATCCTTTTCTGTCATCTTCTCCTCCAGCCGAGAGCCAGCCCTTCGGGTTCTTCGCGATCTCCAGAAGATCAGGTTCGGGCCTAGACCGCCGGACGGCGGGGCCGACGCCGGCACTTTGACCTCGGCCTGTGACATTTTCGTGACTATCCGCGCGCTCGCCGGTTCGCCGGGTTCCCTTGGTGTGAACTTCCTGTGTTCGATCGCGGGAAGCATGGCAACGTCACGGGAATACCTTGGTGGGCTCCTAAAAGGAGGAGGAGGTGATCTCAATGAACGTCAACGAACTCGTCCGGGATGCCACGGCTTCACTTAGCGACGCGGGCCGACTGGCGGACACGCTTCCCCACGAGCATCAGGCCGCGATTCGCGCGTTGATCGCGGGCATGGTCGTCCTCGTCCAGGCAGTGGCGGAAAGCCACCGCGACCTTGTCTCGAGAATCGGGTTCAGGGAGGCGCAGATCCAGCGACCGCAGCGGCTACCCCTTGCGGTCGGAATGGAATGACGGTTCGGGTCTTAGCCCGAGAAAGTGGAGTCTTCTCATCGACCTTTCCACACCCGATGGACCATAGGTTCCGGGTCAAGTTCGGCCAGTTGAAGCCCTCCTTCGGACGTCAGGAGATGACCTCCTCCGGTTCTCAGATCTTCGTGGATCGATCCAATTCGGCAGAGTGAGGGTGCTGTCCGCTCGCCGCCACGGGCTTGCCCCCCTTGAGGCAAGCCGCCTACACTCGCCTTATGCGTGTTGTCGGCGCCAAAGATCGTTCCGAAATCGAGCTTGACCCGGGCAAGGCTCACCGGCGCGGGCTTGTCCTCGACGCGATGTTGAAGTCAGCCGCAGCCAAGCGCGCCCGGGGTGTTTTCCGGGGCACCCACGCGCACTTCAACCGCCTCGATGAAGCCCGGCAGGCGCTAGCCGCCCGCGCCCTCAACGTCACGTGATCGCCGAGGATCCGCTCCTATACCTTCTCTCCCGGTTTCACAACGAGGGCGTCGAGTACGTCTTGGTAGGCGGGCAGGCGGTGCGCCTCAACGGCTACGTGCGCGCCACCGAAGACATCGATGTCCTTGTGCGAGGTTCCCGGGAGAACGGTGAGCGGATCATCCGGGCTTTGAGTTTTCTCGCCTCCTCCAGGGAGCTGAGGGCAGAGGCGTGAGCCTTTAAGACAGCCGACTTCTGCGGAGTCGTCTCTCGGCGCGCATCACGTGGAGGATGAGAACCCGCTCGCCATCAAATCGGTAGAAGACCCGGCACGGCGGCTCCACGATCTGGCGATAGCGCCCACCCTTCAACTCCTGGGGTTTCGATCCGCTCTCGGGGTGGTCAGCCAACTGTGCCTCGTGTTGGAAAACGCGGCGCACCAGTTGCCTCGCTGCTGGCTGATTTTCGAGGGCGATGAAGTCTGCGATCGCATCAAGATCGGCGAGAGCGGGTTCGGTCCAAACTATTTCAGCCATCTCGACATTCGAGCCTTGGCTTGAGCCTGTAAGAGCACCCGACCTTCGTCCACCGCTCGTTCGCCCCGCGCGATGCCTTCAAGAAGGCTCATCCGCTGCTGCGCCTTCCGATAGGTCTCGACGTGGATGAGGTAGGCGCTTGGCAAACCGTGTTGAGTAATCAGGATCGGCTCTCGGTGCTTCGCCAGAGCCGAGAGAAGGTCCGTGGCCTTTCGCTTGAGCGTGGTGACGAGTTCCGTGCGCATGAAGTGATACTAAAGTAGCAGTCAGGGCAAGACAAGAGGCAGGGGCCCGGGCAGTCTCACCTCGAAAGTCGACCCCTGGCCGGCCACACTCGCCACCTTGACCGAGGCGCCCACGCTGTCGGCCAGGTGCCTGACGATCGAAAGTCCGAGTCCCGTCCCCCCAAGCTCGCGACTCCGCGCGGTGTCGACCCGGTAGAAGCGCTCGAACAGGCGGGGCAGATGCTCGGCGCTGATGCCGGGACCGGTGTCTTCCACCTGGATGAGGGCGCCCTCGCCCTCCGGGCCGACCCGCACCGTGACCCGTCCGCCATCCGGCGTGTACTTGAGCGCGTTGTCGACCAGGTGCTCCAGAATCCGCCGTAGCCGGTCTCCATCGCTCTCTACGGGCGGAGTCGGCCTCAGAATCGCGTCGAGGGCGATGGTCTTCCGGGCCGCGATCTTGGCGAAAGAGGCAACGACGTCCCTCACCACCACTGCGCAATCGAGAGGTTCCAGCGAAGGAGGCCGCGCTCCCGATTCGAGGCGGGACAGTTCGAGTAGATCATCCACCAGAGACGCCATGCGATCGGCATTGGCTCGGACTCTCGAGAGGAACCGCTTGGCCGTCTCCGCCTCTTCGAGACCGCCGTCTTCGAGAGCTTCGACGAAGCCGCGAATGGAGGTGAGGGGGGTGCGAAGTTCGTGCGATGCGTTGGCCACAAAATCCCGGCGAATCCGGTCCACCCGCCTTCTTTCGCTGATGTCGTGGAACGTGATCACGGCGCCGTGAGCCTCACCCGGTGAGGCCGGGAAGGGGACGCCGACGAGGACGAAGGATCGGTCGCTGCCGGCCAGATCGATTTCCGCGGTTCGACGCTCTCCCGAGGTCAGCACCTGGTTGATCAGGGCGCCGATCTCCGCCTGTCGAAAGACTTCGAGGTAGTGAGTTCCCGTGAATCCCCCGAGGTTGTGGGAACGTGACAGGGCGTCGTTGGCCAGCAAGACAATGCCGCGATGATCCACGGCCAGCAAGCCGTCTTCCATGGCGGAGAGAACCGCAGAGAAGCGCGCACGCTCTCTGGTCGCGGCCGCGAGCTGCTCCTGAATTCCGAAGGCAGCCTGATTCAAGACCCTCGCGAGCTGGCCGAACTCATCGTCGCGGTCTTCATGAATGCGTTTCCCCAGATCGCCCCGGGCGAGGGCCCGGGCGCCTTCGAGGATTCGCGCCATGGGTTCGGCGAGGGGCCGCGACAGCCACCAGGCCAGACCGCTGGCCAGAGCCAGAACCGCGAGCAGAGCGACGCCCAAAGAGCGCTGCAATTGAAAAGTCCGCCTCTCAATCCGAGCCAGCGACAAGGAGGCGCGGGCCACCCCCAGCAGCCGCCCTTCGTGGCGGATCTGCTCGGCGACGTACATCTGCTTCTCATGGGTGGTGTTTGAAAGACGTTCGTCCGTCCCTTCGCCCTGAGAAAGCGCACTCCGGACTTCGGGACGGCCGGCATGGTTCTCGATCGCCCGCAGGGTTTCTCCAGAGGCCGTCGTATCGCCCACCACCGTTCCGTCCACCGTCATGACGGTCAGCCGGGTTTCGGTCGAGCGACCCGAGCGATCGACCAGTTCGTCCACCCAGTACCCCGGCCCCTGGATGCTCCAGGGAACGGAAAGCGCCTCCGCGAGAATGCGGGCTTCGGCCCGCAGTCGTTCCTGAGTTTCTGCGCGAGTTTCGGAACGGAGAACCCGGCCCTGCACCAGCAGGACGACGAGGAGAGCGACCGCACTGGTGAGGATCCCGGCCAAAGCCAGGCGGCGGCGAAAACTGTTCATGTCTACTCGTCCTCGCCGGGGTCAGCCAGCCGGTAGCCGATGGGTTTTACCGAAACGATCCGGGTGGCGATCGAGGGAAGCTTGTCTCGCAGTCGTCGAATGTGGACGTCGATCGTGCGCATCCCTTCGATATAGCTGTAACCCCAAAGGTCTTCGAGAAGTCGATCGCGCGAAAGCACGCGGCCCCTGGCGTCCGCGAGTGCTACCAGAAGGGCGAACTCCTTCGCCGTCAAATGGACCGCCTTGCCTTTCTCGGTAACGGTGTGGCGCGAACGGTCAAGGTGAACCGGGCCGATTTCAAGAGCCTCATCCAAGGGGTCGTTTCGGTCGATACGTCGCAGGATCGCTTTCACTCGCGCCGCGAACTCCTTGGGCGAGAAAGGTTTGACGATGTAGTCGTCGGCCCCGATTTCCAGGCCGACGATTCGATCGGTCTCCTCGCCGCGCGCGGTTACGATGACCACGGGAAG
>JANLSZ010000371.1:0-1754 GCA_031362685.1 Vicinamibacteria bacterium
GCGGTGTTCCTCCTTTCCAATCTCGGATTGGTCGAGGCGATTCCGCTTCTGAAGAAGATCTGGCCGGGGTTCCTGGTGGTGTGGGGAGTCGCGGAGATCGCGGCCTCCCGGGCCGCGCAAGGAAGCGGAGGTGACCGGTGAAATTCCGCAAGGTCGTCCTGCTCTTCATGATCCTGGGATTCGGACTGATCATCGAGGGGGTGAACATCACCCGGAAGGCCCTGAACGAGGAGGGGTTCGACGTCCTCAAGGGCCTTCAGGGCATTCAGATCGACGGCGACTTTCCCTTCTCGAGGATTTCCAGGTTCCGAGGTCCGTCGCACGACTTCACCGACTCCCAGACCGCCGAGGCGGCGGGAATCACGGGCCTCGAAGTCTCGAACGAATACGGGGACGTGACCGTCCGCCGGACCTCCGACCCCAAGGCTCAGATCGGCATTGGCCTGCGCAAGGAAGTTTTCACCAGCCGTTCGGAAAGCGCCGAGTCCATCGCGGACAAGGTGAAGCTGGTGATCAACCGGGAAGGCGGTCTTCTGAAGATCTCCACCACCCGCGATTCCAAGGCGGATTACCGGGTCAAGACCCACATCGAAATCGACACCCCCGCTTCCCTCGACACCCGCATCACCAATCGACATGGAAAGATCGTGGTCGAGGGGGCGAAGGCGGTGAACGTCTCGGGCGAGTTCGACGAGATGCGGGTGGTGGATGTCACGGGCGACTGCGTGGCCAAGAATCGGCATGGCAACCTCGAAGTGATCTCGGCCGCGCTCGGCTGTCGGGTCGAGGTCGAGTTCGGCGACGCTCACGTGGAGAAGCTCATGGGTTCCTCGAAGATCGATGTGTCGCACGGCAATCTGAGCGCCCTGGACCTGGCCGGCCTCACCGCCGTCCTCAAGTTCTCCGACCTGGAGGCCCGCAAGATCACGGGCTCTCTCCTGGCCGAAGGCGAGCACTCGGACCTGCGCATCGACGACGTGAAGGGCGACGTCACCCTGAACAACCAGGGTGACATCGACATCCAGAATGTCCTGGGCCGCGTCAACATCGAGAATCGGCGCGGCCATGTGCGCCTCCTCAAGGCGGCGGCGGCGGTGCTGATCAAGAACACCCACGACGAGGTCGCGGCTTCGGAGGTGGGGGGAATGCTCGAGGTCAAGAACGAGCACGGCAGCATCCACGCGCACCGTTTCCTGAAGGGCGCGAAGCTCGAGACCGACAGCGAGGACGTGGATGCGAGCGACTTCGCGGGGCCCCTGACTGTGGTGGTGACGCGAGGCGACGTGTCGGTGAAGCCGATCCGGAAACTTCTCTCCCCCATAGACATCCAGGTGGACATCGGCGACGTGAGCCTGGGCTTGCCCAACACGATCGACGCGCTCATCGATGCCAGCGTCGAACGCGGGAGCGTGGAGGGGAACGTGGGAGCGCTCAAGTCGTCCGAGCAGGGCAAGCGACTGCTCAAGGCCACGATCGGACTGGGCGGAGCGCTTCTGAAACTGCGTTCTCGTCTGGGCGACATCAAGGTCTCGAGCGAGGACGACCTCGAGGTTTCTGAACCTGATTTCCCGAATGCGCCCGAGATCGATGGCCGATTCCGGTCGACGATGACCCCGCTCGGAGCAGACCCCCTGCCCGCCCTCCCCAAGGCCATCGAGGCGGCCAAGGTTCCAAAACCTCCCAAGCCCGCGAAGCCGCCGGAGATCCCCGAGCCCGCCCCCGCCGCGTCCCCGGCTCCAACCCCGCAGGGTCGA
>JANLSZ010000387.1:0-6591 GCA_031362685.1 Vicinamibacteria bacterium
AGAACCTCGAGACACGGTCTGAGGCGGACAAGGTCCTGGCTCTGCGAAAGCGCGCTGCTCGCCTCGGTTTCCAACTTTTACCGTCTCCGCAAGTCTCATAGAAACAATAGGTCGCAGCAAGGTTACTCAGCAGCCACACGAGTCATTCGTTCCGGTATTCCAGTGGCGACGCGGCGCGAAGCCTGGCCTCGGGCCACGAAGCCGGTCCCGGCGCCGCGAGCCCACCTCGGCGATCGGCCCCGCGGGCCACCACTACCAGGCCTCAGAGATCGCTTCGGCCAGGCTTCGCGCTGGCCCAGGGCCAGACTCGCGCGCTCCCGGTCGGAACGATGGGGCCTTGCTGAGAAACGAGCGAGAAAGGCCCATTTCGGACACTTCTCGATCCGCCTGGACCCCGGCGCTTGCCCCCTTCAGGGGGTTCGCCGGGGGTGACCGAGGCGGGGTTTCTCACAAGAAAGTCACGGCCGAAGTCGGTCGGCCGTCAGTCTCGCGATGATCGCTGCGTGTTCGGGAAAGCGTTGTGCCAGCTCCCGGCGATCGGCAAGCTCGAAGTCCTGGAAATCGAACCCTGGCGCCACCGTGCAACCGACCAGGCTGAAGTCGGATTCGGGAGACGGATAGGAAGCAAACCAGTGGCCCGCCTTGACGACGTGGGTCAGGTTTTGACCTTCGTGAATGTCTCGACCCAGGATGGTCTCACGGTGCCGGCCGGTGTGGTCTATTTCCACGATGTGAAGCGGCCCGCCCAGATAGAAGTGCCACGTCTCATCCGACCGGATCCGGTGAAACGCCGAGAATTCTCCTCGGTCGAGAAGAAAGTAGATGCCGGTGGACGCGCGGCGCGGGGCCGGGAATCCGGGTGCCGAAACCTCGAGATCGCTCCGATAGTTTTCGACAAAGGCGCCCCCCTCCGGGTGCGGGGTCATCTTGAAATGGTCGAAGATCTGATCTCTGGTCACGAACAGGGTCGAGACCTCAGGATGAAGGCCGATGGGGCGCGCACCACTGTTGTTTTCATTCGCGATGTCTCCTCTGAACGGTCCACGTGAACACCCTGCCGCCGATCGTTCGTAAATATACAGGCGCCTCCGGCCGGGCTTCGCGTCGATTAGCATCCGCCCGTTCCCATCAAAGGAGGAGCATCCGATGCGGTTGCGACCCAGGAAGAAGACCCCGTTGACGTTCATCGCCGCGCTGGTGGCTCTCGCGAGTTCGACGACCCTGCCCGCCGCTCTGGCTTCGGACCTCGATCCTCAGATTGTCAAGCTCGTGGGGTCGGTTTCCGAGGAGCGTCTTGGCGGCCTTCTCAAGAAGCTCGAGAGCTTTGAAACGCGCAGCACCCTGTCGTCCGCCGACTCCCCCACCCGCGGCATCGGAGCCGCGCGTGAATGGATCCTCAAGGAGATGCAGGGCTACAGTCCGAAGCTTCAGGTGAGTTTCGACAGCTACACCGTCCTCAAGCAGGGCCGCATCACGCGCGATGTCGAGATTCGGAATGTCATGGCCGTCCTGCCTGGAAAAAGCGCGCGCCGCATCTACATCAGCGGGCACTACGACACCGTGGCCTTCGCGGGCGGACAAGGCAACAGCAACGCCGGGGGCACGCCCGCCGCGAGGACCACGTCCCCCGACCCGGCCGCACCCCTCGACAACCCAGCACCCGGCGTGAACGACGACGGCAGCGGCACCGCACTCGCCATGGAGCTCTCGCGTGTCTTCTCCCAGAGCGGGATCGAGTTCGATGCCACCCTCGTGTTCATGGCCCACGTGGGCGAAGAGCAGGGCCTCATGGGCGCCTGGCTGCACGCGAAGAAGGCGGCCGATCAGAAGATTCCCATCCAGGCCATCCTGAACAACGACATCGTCGGGAACGACAAGGGCGGCAGCGGGATCGTCGATGGAGCCACTATCCGCGTGTACTCCGAAGGCCCGGAGGATTCGCCCTCGCGCGCTCTCGCTCGCTTCGTGCAGCGCTGGGGCGCGCGCTACGTGCCTTCGCACAAGGTCCGACCGATGTCGCGGCCCGACCGATTCGGACGCGGCGGTGATCATTCCGCCTACAACCAGCTCGGTTTCGCGGCCGTGGGCTTCCGTGAATCGCGGGAGAATTTCACCAAGCAGCACGACGTGCGCGACACTTTCGACGGCATCTCGCTCCCCTACCTCGCCCAGAACGCGCGGGTCAATGCCGCGGCCGCCGCAACCCTCGCCCTCGCGCCACCGCCTCCTTCGGTGGTGAATGAACGCAGCCAGCCGATGATCACGCGCGCCCCGTCGGGATACGACGCGAACCTCACCTGGGTGGCCTCACCGGGCGCGGTCGCGTATCGCGTGTTCTGGCGCGAGGCGTGGGGTCCCGACTGGCAGCACGAACTGACGGTGGGCAACGTCACGAACCTGCTCCTGCCCAACCTGCAGATCGACGACTACGTGTTCGGGGTGGCCGCAATGGACGGCTCCGGCCACGAAAGTTCAGTGACCGCCTACGTCTCTCCGGCGCGCACGGAGATGAACATCAAGACCTCCGGAGAGTAATCATGAAGAAACCCGCTGTTCAAACCCTGTTCATGCTATCGGCCCTGGCGTTCTCCGGAATCGCTCGGGGCGCCGAGGCCCTTCAGTTGACCGGCATGCCCGCGGCAATCGCCGCCCCGCGGGATGTGCCTTATCCGGGCGAACTCCAACTGACCATCGACGCCACCGATCTCGACCGGCATATTTTCCGCGGCCGCGAAATCATTCCCGTCGCCACCCCGGGCCCCCTGACCCTGCTCTTTGCGCATTGGATCCCCGGCGCCCACTCGCCCGTGGGCTCGCTCGACCAATTCGCCGGCCTCGTGATCACCGCCCGAGGTCAGAGGGTGGAATGGACGCGCGACACCGTCGAGCTCGCCGCTTTCCATGTCACGGTGCCGGCCGGCGCCACCCAGCTCGAGCTGGAGTTTCAATTCCTCTCGCCCACGCGAAGCCGGGAGGGGCGCATTGTGATGACCCCGGACATGCTGAACCTGCAATGGGAAGCGATGCTGCTCTACCCCGCGGGCTACTACGCCAGCCGGATCGCCATCGCGAGCGGGGTGAAGCTCCCCGCGGGCTGGGGATTCGGCACGTCGCTCGAGCCGCTCGCGACCACGGAAGGCGTCGTGCGTTTCAAACCCGTGTCGGTGGAGACGCTGGTGGACTCGCCCATTTTCGCGGGACGGCATTTTCGGCAGCTCGATCTCGATCCGGGCGCCGCCGTGCCCGTGCGGATGAACATCGTGGCCGACAAGGCCAGCCTGCTCGAGGTGAAGCCGGAGCACCTCGCCATTCATCGTGCCCTGGTGCAACAGGCCTATCGGCTTTACGGCTCCCATCACTACGACCATTACGATTTCCTGGTGGCCCTGACCGAAACCCTCGGCGGCATCGGCATGGAGCACCACCGTTCGAGCGAAAACAGCGTGGCTCCAAAGTATTTCACCGACTGGGAAAAGTCCTTCGCCTTCCGCGACCTGCTGGCCCACGAATTCACGCACTCCTGGAACGGCAAGTTCCGCCGTCCCGCCGATCTGTGGACTCCCAACTACAACGTGCCCATGCGCGACAGCCTGCTATGGGTTTATGAAGGCCAGACCCAATACTGGGGCTACGTGCTCGCCGCCCGCTCGGGCCTGCTCACCAAACAACAGACCCTCGACAGCATCGCGGAGGTCGCGGCGTCTTACGACCACGACCCGGGCCGGGCCTGGCGCGCGATGCAGGACACCACCCACGACCCCACCATCGCGAGCCGCAAACCGCTCCCGTGGCGCTCCTGGCAGCGCAGCGAGGACTACTATTCGGAGGGTCAGCTGATCTGGCTCGACGCGGATACCCTGATTCGCGAGCAGACCAAAGGGGCCAAGTCCCTTGATGACTTCGCCCGCGCGTTCCTCGGGATTTCCGACGGGGCCATCGCACCCGTGACCTACACGTTCACCGATGTCGTGGGGGCCCTGAACACGGTGTTTCCGCATGACTGGGCGGCCTTCCTCCGCAGCCGGCTCGACGGACATGGCCCCGGCGCCCCGCTCGACGGCCTCGGACGCGGAGGTTACAAACTCATCTATACCGACACCGCCTCTGAGTTCTCGAAGGAGCTCGAGACGGAGATGAAGATCACCGACCTGAACTACTCACTGGGCCTGATCATCGACAAGGACGCCCTTCTCGCCGAGGTCAGATGGGAGGGGCCGGCGTTCAAGGCCGGGTTGATTGCCGGGACGCAGCTGGTGGCCGTCAACGGCTTTGCCTACGACGCCGACCTGCTCAAAGACGCGATCGCCGCCGCCGCGAAACCGGGCGCGGTCGCGATCGAGCTGTTGGTGAAGAACGGCGACCGCTATCGTACGGTGACCGTCGATTATCGCGGCGGGCTGCGCTATCCGCATCTCGAACGCCGGCCCGATGCTCCCGACCTGCTCGACGCCATACTGACCGCCCGCAAATAGAACAGGGTTCCGCGAATCGAATCTACCCGCACGAACAGGAGACAACCCAACATGCGCGAGCCAAATGACGCCGTCCGTGAGCACCTGGTGCGCGTCCTGGACTGGAAAGAAGCGCATGTCGGCTTCGACAAAGCGGTAGCCGGGATCGAGGCGCATGCCCGGGGCGCGTGCCCGACTGGTTTCGAGTACTCGCCGTGGCAACTCCTCGAGCATCTTCGGATCGCGCAGGAGGACATCCTCGACTTCTGCCTGAACGAGAAATACGTTCACGACCTGACCTGGCCGGACGACTACTGGCCCAAGGCGAAGGCGCCGGCCGATGACGCCGCGTGGTCCGGAAGCATCAGCGCGTGCACGCGGTCACGCGAGCGGCTTCAGCAGCTGGTGCGCGAGGTGGACGACCTCACGGCCAGTGTGCCAACCGGGAAGCCGAATCAGACCTACCTTCGCGCAATCCTGCTCGCGGCGGATCACGTTTCGTACCACGTGGGCCAGCTCGTGGCCGTGCGCAAGGCCCTGGGCGTCTGGGCTTAGCCGGTCAGGCGCCCGGCTTGCGATAAGCCGAAGCCCCGGCCTTGGCTTTCTTGAGGATCTTGCGGATTTCGTTCTTACCGAAGAGTGGGTAGGTCACGATCTGTTTTAGCGCCCCCGAGGCCCCGACCACCGCAGAAGCCGCGGCCGCGCTGAGCGCGTCCGGGTACTCGGCGATGAACACTCCGTCGTGGGCGCCGAGCATCCAATAGAAGCACTCCAGGCGGCCACCGCTGGCTTTGACTAGCCTCGCCGCCGCCGCCTCGCGGTCCTGAGGTTTCCCGATCATGGCCTTCGTGCTGTCGGCGTTGTAGGTAAACAGACTGATGTATTTAGCCATCTTCTAGACCTCGCTTGCCAGCCCTTGCGGTTGAGGCCGAGGGTCATGCTGGCAACCTGACCTCGCCAACCTCGCCGCCGCGCAAGCACACCGACGTGTTCAGCAGCGGTGGCGGAAGTATGCCACAGGTGCGAACAGGCCCGGCTCGGGTCCGAAGATACCGGGTTTGCGCATAGGCTCCACCTCGCAACATGGCGCACGATCACCCAGGCGACGCGCATGGTCGTCCTCACACACATGCCCACTCTCGTGGCGCGGGCGGGGCACTCACCCACGCCCTGACCCTGACTCTGGGCTTCGCGTTTGTCGAGGCTCTCGTCGGCGTGGTCTTGGGATCCCTCGCTCTCCTTTCCGACGCGGCCCACATGCTGGTCGACTCAGGGGCTCTGGGCCTGGCGGTTTTTGCGCAGCGACTGGCCGCCCGTCCGCGCACCGCTTCACATACCTTCGGCTACCGGCGGGCCGAAGTCCTGGCCGCGGCTATCAGCGGAGGCGGTCTGTTCACCGCCTCCATCGGCATCGTCATCGAGGCGGTCAGTCGTCTCCAGACCGTGCAGGAGATTCGCGGGGACTGGATGCTCGCGACCGCGGTCATGGGCCTGCTCGTCAACATTGCCTCGGGGATCGCCTTGATGCGCCAAGCCCATGCCTCCATCAACGTACGCGCCGCCCTCGCTCACGTGATGGCGGACGCGGCGGGGTCGGTGGCAGCCATCGTGGCCTCCATCGCGGTGCTGAAGTTCAACTTCCCCCAGGCCGACGCCATCGCGTCCATTCTCATCTCCATTCTGATTCTGTGGGGTGCTTTAAGGCTCATGAGGGAATCGGCGGCCGTGCTCATGGAGCAGACCCCGGAGGGGGTTTCCGCCACCGCGATCGAAGCCACCATCCGGGCCACCCCCGGGGTGCGCGATCTGCATGACCTTCATGTCTGGACGATCTCCGACGGCTTCCCGGTGGTGACCGTGCACGTGGTGCTCGATGGCCAGGCCCACGGAACCGGAGTGGCGCGCGCGGTTTCTGAGCGCGTGGCCGAAGCGCACGGCATCGAGCACGTGACCGTTCAGCCCGAAGCGGTGCTGGAAGCCGAGGCCCCGCTTCTGATGAGACCCCGGGCGCCCTCCGCGTGATCGGGCCGGGAGGCTAGATCTCGCGATCCATAACCCGCTTCAAGGTGGCTTCGTCGACGTTGGCGCCCGAGAAGATGATGGCCACGCACCGGCCGGCCAGAGCCGGGGCCAACTTCCG
>JANLSZ010000005.1:0-19839 GCA_031362685.1 Vicinamibacteria bacterium
CGTCGTCATTGCGAAGGAGCCGGAGTTCCGGGATCGAATGAAGCAATCTCACGAGCTCGGAAGATTGCTTCGGTCCACCTCGAAACGACGGGTCCCTCGCAATGACGGTGGGTTTCTTCCAAAAGTCACGGAGCGCGCAGCCTGGCCTTGGGCCACTGAAGCAATCCCTCCGAGAGATTGCTTCAGGCCATGCGAACGGACAGCGGCCTTCGCAATGACGGTCATGGGGTTTCTCCCAACCGTCACGTCCACAGGACGTGCTGGGCTCGCAATGACGCGTTGTTTAGTGGGTTCGTTCGTCGGTGCTGTCGTCCGGCTCTTCGCCTTCGATCGGTTCCTCGGCTTCGCCTCCGGGGCGGCCCTTGCGGGGTGCGACCATGCGATGCCGCTTCAGCATCTCGTTCAGGGTTGTCGGCTTCACCCCGAGGATCCGGGCCGCATCCTTCTGAATGCCGCGGGCGGCGTCGAGGGCCACCACGATCATGCGCTGCTCGAAGTCGGCGGCCGCGCGCTTCAGGTTGAAACTGTCGCGGTCCAGGGCGCCGACCGATTCGCCGCCGGCCGAGCCGTGCGAAGGCTGGAGCATGCGGACCTGGGGCGGCAGTTCGGTCTCGTCGATCCGATCGCCCGCGGCCAGGACCACGCCGCGCTCCACCGTGTTCTCCAGTTCGCGCACGTTCCCCGGCCAGTCGAAGTCGATGACTTTTTCGAGGGCGTCGCGGGTGAAGCCGTGGACATTCCGGCTGTTGTCCTTCGCGTACTTCGCAATGAAGTGCTGGACCAGGGCGGGAATGTCCTCCTTGCGCGCGCGCAGCGGGGGCAGGTCGATGGTGATCACGTTCAGGCGGTAGAAGAGGTCTTCGCGGAACCGCCCCTCCGCCACCGCGCGCCGCAGGTCGATGTTGGTGGCGGCGATGATGCGCACATCCACCTTCACAATGTCGGTGCCGCCGAGGCGCATGAACTCCCGCTCCTGGATGACTCGGAGCAGCTTGGCCTGGGTCTCCATGCTCACGTTCCCGATCTCATCGAAGAAGAGCGTGCCTTTGTCGGCCAGTTCGAAGAGGCCCTTCTTGGAATAGAAAGCGCCGGTGAAGGCGCCCTTCACGTGACCGAAGAGGTTCGATTCGAGAAGCTCGTGAGGCAGGGAGCCCGAGTTCACCACGATGAAAGGCTTGTCGGCCCGCGGCGAGGAAGCGTGCAGGGCCTTGGCCACCAGCTCTTTGCCGGTGCCGCTTTCACCGGCGATCAAAACCGTGGTGCGCGCCGGACCCGCCTGCTGGACGAGCGCATAGACCTGCTCCATCTTCGGGCTCTTGCCCACCAGGCCGAGGAAATTCCCCTGAGGCCGGATCGCGAGCTTGAGCGAGCGATTCTCATCGACCAGATCGCTCTGCTGCAGCGCCTTCTGAAGGAGGATGAGCAACTCGTCATGCTTGAAGGGCTTGGTCAGATAGTCGAATGCGCCCTTTTTCATCGCGGAGATCGCGGTCTCAATGGAGGCCTGCGCGGTCAGCATGAGCACGGGAAGATCGGCGTCGTGCCGCTTCAACTCATCGAGAACTTCGAGGCCCGAGATGCCCGGCAGCATCAGGTCGAGGATGACCGCATCAACCGGGGATTCCTTTGCCATCGCGATAGCGTCGGGCCCGGTGGCGGCGAAAAGCACGGAGTAGCCCTCGCCGCCGAGCACGCTGCCGAGGACATCGCGCATGACCTCTTCGTCGTCCACGACAAGAATCTTCGGGAGGGACATGGTTTTGCCGGACTCGGGTGAAGGAGACTAAAGCGCGCGGGCCATCGCGGGCCGGCGCTCGACGGGGAGACGTACTTCGAAGCGCGATCCATGGCCCTTCGAGCTGGAAGCCCGGATCGTTCCGCCGTGCTCCTGGACGATGCCGTACGACACCGCGAGGCCGAGTCCGGTTCCCTGGCCCACCTCCTTGGTGGTGAAGAAGGGATCGAAGATGCGCGGCAGATCGGACTCGGGGATGCCTTCACCGGTGTCGCTCACTTCCACGATCACGTCGCGACCTTCGACCGAGGTCTTCAGAGTCAGCCAACCTCCGCTGGGCATGGCGTCCCGCGCGTTCAGGATGAGGTTGAAGAGAACCTGCTGGATCTTGTTCTCGCTTCCCACCACGGTGGGCAGTTCGGGTGAGAGTTCTTTCACCACCCGCACCCGCGACTTGTCGAGCTGATGCTCGACCAGCGAGAGCACGTCGACCATCACCTTCGAAATGTCGAGGGAGGCATCGTCGCTGCCGCCCGCCCGAGCGAAGTTCAGGAGGTTGCTGACAATCTTGGCTCCTCGTAAGGTCTGCTTTTCAATCTTGTCGAGCCACTCCACCCGCGCGTCTTTCGGATCCATCTGCGAGCGGAGCAACTGGGTGTAGGACGAGATGCCGGTCAGAGGCGTGTTCACTTCGTGGGCGACTCCGGCGGCCAGGAGCCCAACCGCGACCATCTTCTCGGTCTGCTGAACCTGACGCTCGAGCGCCACCCGGTCGGTGACATCGTGGAAGATCAGGACCGCGCGCGCGCGGGGGGTGGCGCCGTCCGCGAGGGATGAGTCGAAGGGCGCGGCATTGACGTTCACCGTGATGGCCCGGCCGCTTTGAAGGGTGAGGGTCACTTTGTAGAGGTACTCGGCCTCGCCCCCCGACTCGGGAAGGATGGGGGCCAGCACGGTGGAGGCGTCGTTGGAGAGGGCCTCGGCCAGGGTCTTGCCGATGGCGCTGTCCCGCGGCACTCCGGCGAGGCGTTCCATCCCGCGGTTCCACCGTTCGATCCGGTGGTCGGCGCCAATGACCACCACTCCCGCCTCCATGCTCTCGACGATGTTGGAGTGATAGTCGGTGAGACGCGTGAGTTCGCGCGCCTTGTCTTCCAGCCTCTCGTACAGACGCCCGTTGAGGATCGCGGTGGCGGAGACTGCGCACAGCGAGCGGATCAGTTCCGCCTCGTCCTCGTCCATGGTTTCCGCGGCCAACGGATCGCCCAGCCCGAGCACGGCCACGACCTCACCGCGAGCCACCAGAGGAAAGTAGTGAGCGAACAGATCCGAACCCGAATCGCCGTCGTTGTTCATGACCGAGTCCAGGCCCGACTCAGACCGATCGATCTGGAAAGCGCGCAGGATGGAAGGGTCGCCTTCCACCGTCGGCGTTCCGGCCAGGCCGAAGTGGCGGACGGTTTCGAAGCGGCCGGTCGAGCGCGCGAACAGAGCGCCCCGCGTGACGCTCAACGCCTGCTGGGCGCCGGTGAGAAGGCGCTCGGCCAGACGGTCGCGATCGAGTTCGGTGGAAAGCTCGGGGGAGAGGCGCAGAAGAGTCTGGCGCGAGTCGAACCGGTCTTTTAGGGCCAAACGATCGACCGCGGTTTGAATCCGGTTCTTGAGGGGGAAGAAGAGCAGGGCGACCAGGCAGATCACCACGATCAGAGGCGCGGTGTCGGTTCGGTTCACACCGCCGAGCAGGCCAAGAACGAGGAGACAGACCCCGAAGACAGTGGTGACCGCGATCAGGGAAACCAGAAGCCGCCGGAACAGGAAGCCGATGTCGACAATGCGATTCTGGATAACCGCGTAGGCCAGAGAGAGAGGCAGGAGGGCCAGAGGAATGGCGCCGAAGAGCTCGGGTACCGTCCCGCCCGGGCGACCGAGGGCAAAGGGCACCGCATAGAAAGCGATGAAGGGGCCGATACCGGCGGCAGTTCCCAGGGCCAGGGACCGCATGCGCCGGCGTTCGAGGCCCACCCGGGCGTGGGAGGAGGCGCGCCACAGAACCACGAAGCCGGCGAGAAAGAAGACGCTGAAGTATGCGGGCTCGAGGCGGTCGGTCCAGCCCAGAACGGTTTCGGCGAGAGGACTCGATCCGGCGCCGAGAAGGCCGAACAGCTCCAAGGCCATGAAACCGAGGGCGGCCACATAAACCCGAACCGTCCTTGTCCGCGTATTCGTTTTGGCCAGCTTCAGGCAGAAATGGAGATAGCAGGGAGGCAGAAGGGCGATGCCCATCGAGTCGATCAGGAGCAGGCCCCAATCGACCGCATCAAGGCGACCCGAGTCGGAGACCGCGTAGACAATGAAGAAGAGCGCGCACAAAGCGGCAAAGTGCAGGCGCAATCGCTCGCCCGGACGCCTCATGGCCACGAGGGCGCCCAGACCCAGGCAGAAGAAACCCATCAGCCAGAGATAGGTGTAGAGCCGCCGATCCCCCGCGGGAAGAGTGATGGGCTGAAGGTGGTGAGAGGTCTGCGCTCCGTTGCGATCGACCCGGTATTCAACGTCGGCGCCGGAGGCGACCGACCGTGAGAGTTCGAGGGCCACATCCTCCGCCGTCGAAACGCGGTGATCTGCGATGGCGACCAGCTTGTCTCCGCGGAGAATGCCCGCGCGCGAGGCCGGAGAGCCCGCCACCACCGAATCGGCCAGCAGTTGACCGTTGACCGACCGCCAGGAGACGCCGTCCTCGCGCCATTTGGGCCCGAGACGCTGGACCAGGCTCAGGATGCCGAGCGAGGCCAGGACTGCGGTGATCAGGAGGATTCGATTGCGTCGCGACACCCGTCGCGAGAATCGCCTGCGCAGCGACGTGTACGTTTCAGCGGGCAGGGTGAACACGGGGTGGCTCTTCCCGGTAACCCTCAGAACTTCACCCGGATGCCGCCGGTGACGCGGCGGGGCGGCGCCTGCACCGCGAACTCATCGATGTTCCTCCGGTCGACATCGTCGTAGTACACGTTGCGCAGACTCACGAGAAGGGCCATGTCGGCGCCGATCATCGCGGGGACAAACGGCACGTCCTGCCGCAGCTCGACCAGGTAGCGCTGAGCTCTCATACGGGGCCTGGTGTCGCCCTCGTAGCTCGCCACCGCCGCCCCTTCATGGAACCGGTGGAACACGGCGACCCCGGTTCCCGAGCGCCGCAGATAGGCGTCGAACCGGGTGGTGATCTGGTGGAAGTCGCGGACCCGATCCGAGTGAGTCTGGTCGGCCGCGAAGTGTCCGAAGCCGTATTCGATTCCGGTCTGAGCCTGGCCGTGCGCGAAGGTCTTCTCCAACATGACCGATCCCATCTGGACCCGGCTGCGGTTGCCGTTTCCGACCAGGGGAGCGCCCGCCACCGACAGCGGAAACACCAGGAGGGCGTGGGTGACCGTCTGATCCTGAATCCGAGCTTCGATCTTCATTCCCGCTTCGCGATAGCCCACCGCGCCACCGCGGTTCCAGGTCCGCTGAGCCTCGAAGTCGCGGGCAAAGAGCGGGAGGCCTTCGGACAAGGCGATCTGATCGCTCTGGCCCGTGACCACTTCGAGTCCGGGGAAAAGAGTGTCGCCCGACAGATCGAGACGCAGGTAGGTCCGGCCAAAGCCCGCGGGCTCTTCGATAAGGACGGAGAACTCCGGGTCGATCGATCGAGGCGAGCCGAGGAAAGTCGCATCGATGATGCGGCCTCCCGCCTTGGTGCTGATGCTTTCGGAAACCTTCAGCGCATGGACGAGCCGGAAGGCGCCGACCGAGCGACGATCGACTTCGCTTCCGATGGTTTCGTTCGCGGCATTGGACCGCGTGCCGTAGACCGCTCCGACCTCGAGGCGATTCCGGTCCCCCGCCGCGAGTTCGAACTCGGCCCCGCCCCGCCAGGTGGTGGCCGCGCTCTCGGCGGCGAGGCCGGTGAGGGCGAAGCTCAGATCGTCGGTGAGATAGCCCGACACTCTGACCAGACCCGCGCCATTTGGCATGGAGCCCTGCGTCGAAGCGCCTCCGGCCGCGGTTGGAGCCGAGGGCAGGGTGAGGAGTTCGACCCGGCCCGACAGGCCCGAGAGTTCAAGATCGGATTCGATCGCCTGGGCAGCCGGGGCTCGTTCCGCGCCCGCGTCCCGTTCGTTCAGGACGGACTTCCGCCGCTGCCGCAACAGGACTTCGCGGCGCTTGGTGACCGCTGAAGCATCGGCCGAGGTCTGCGCGTCGTCTGCGCCGGGAGCGACGGAAACCGGATCGGCTGCGCCGATCGCCGAAACGTCGAACGCGGTCAGAGTCTGGGTCGCGAGATCCTGAGCGGCCACGCGCAATGCGGCGCGAAGTGGAGAGAGGGGAGACAGGAACAGAAGGCGGGAGCTGCCATCCGCGTTTCCAAAGAACGACGACGGCAGGGCGGGCAGGAAGCCTGCGAGCGCGGGCCCGGCTTTGGACGGGATTTGCGGTGCGGCGGTGACAAGTGCGGGACGCGCCCAGGCGGAGGCCGGGATATTTCCAATCAGCAACTGACCGGCTTTTTCATCACCACTCAATGCGGCCTGCGCATACCCGGCCGAAGCGAACACGATGGCGACGGAACGAAACCTGAAAATCATCAATCACCCTCCCGTTTCATCTGGGAAGAATTCACAAAAACCGGGCAGCCGCTCCGTCTCGGTGGCGGAGCCCGCATCCTGGGAGTCAACCGTAGCACGAGAAGGCAGCTAACGTCTTTTGCCAGGAGGGAATAATGTTCCCTCCGCATGGAAATTCACCCCCCCAAGGCAACCCCCGTTTCGGGGGTTCCTTCTTCGACGGTTGGGCGATGGGTTTCGTCGGGGACGGCGGCGCTGCTTCTGGTCCTTGCCGCCAGTGGAGCGGCAAGCCATCCAGGGGGCGCGCTGATCGGCGTTCCTTCGTTAGCGGGTCTCGCCCTGGGCGTGCTGGCCGGCGCCCTGGTCTGGGCTTCCGGCCTGACCGGCCTCGGCGGTTTCCTGCTTCCGGCGAGTGCCGTCCTGTTGGGCGCTTTGTTTGCGCCGTTATCGTCCTTGTTCCTCTTCTCGGGCCGACCTCTGTTTGCGGTTGGGTTTACTGCTCTGTTTCTCGCGGTGACCGCGCTTCGGAAGAAGCCCCACAAGGCACTTCTCCTCCCGGCCTTCTTTGCGCTCTATGCCGGCGTTGCCCATCAGGCCCAGACCAGGGTCGGCCCCGAGGGGGACGAGCCGCAGTATCTGATGGTCGCGGAGAGCCTGATCCGCGACCACGATCTCGCTCTCGATCAGGACTTCAAGGAGAAGAGGTACAGCGTCTTCTTTTCCCGGCCGCTCGAGCCGCACTTCCGGATTCGCGGTCCCTTGGGCCAGATCTATTCGCTTCATGCCGTCGGTCTATCGGTGCTGATCCTCCCTGCCTATGCGCTTTTCGGACACGCCGGAGCCTCGTTCTTCATGGCGCTGCTGGCCGCCCTCCTCGTCTACGAGTTGCGGCGGCTGGTGATGGATCTGACCGGCGAGGAGGGGTTGGCCGAAGGGACGGCGTGGCTGGTCGGCCTGTCGCCGCCCATCATTCATTTCGCCGGTTTGATCTTCACGGAGATTCCCGCCGCTATTCTGCTGTGTGTCGGTCTGCGGACCGCGGTGTTCGGCCGCACCTCCCGTGCCGCCAGAGTGGCGGCCCTGTGCGCGGCCGCCCTTCCGTGGTTGAACGTGCGCTACGCCATTCTCTCGTTGGCGGTGGTCGGAGCGCTGGGGTGGAGGCTACAGCGTGACTTCCGTTCAGAACCCGCAGGGCGTGCCGGGGCGGGCCGCCTGGTTGCGCCTTTGCTGATCCTGATCGGATCCGCGCTGGCCATTGGTCTCTATCACTTGGAGCTGTGGGGCTTCTTCGACCCGCGGAGGGTCTATGGCCGAAACCGGGAGTTCAGTCTCGACATTCTCCCCGAGGGTTTGCCCGGGCTCTTTTTCGATCAGGAGTTTGGCCTTTTTGTCTATGCGCCGATCTTCGTCTTGTCCCTTGCCGGTTTCGTCCAACTCTGGCGCCGGCAACGCGCCCTCGCCTTTGCGGGGCTCATCGCCGCTCTGGGTGTGATCGCCACCGCGAGTGTCTGGCCGATGTGGCGCGGCGGCTTCAATCCTCCCGCGCGTTTTCTCGTGCCTCTGGTTCCCGTCATGACCGCGGGTCTTGCCTTGTCGCTCCTGCGGGGAATCAGGCCCGCGACCGCACTTCTTGCCGGGTGGAGCCTGTGGTGCGGCCTGGGCGGGGCCTTCAATATCGAGACCGTCCATCGAGACCGCGATGGTGTAGCTCCATTCTTCCGGACCCAGTCCGGAGCGCGCGAATGGACGGCCACGCTGCCTTCATTCGTTCTTCCGGAGGATCGACCGACGCGGGTTCTCGCCTGGCCCTGGGCCGCCCTTCTCGGCCTGCCTCTGCTTCTCACCACCTGGCGGCCGAAACGCGATGTGAAGGCGTTGCGGAATCGCGACACGCTTCTCGTCTCGGCCGCGTTCATGGGCGCGGCGATCTTCGCCGACCACCTGACCCCCAGAGTCCGCTCGCCCGAAAGCGATGCCACGCGACTGCTGGGTTCACCGTCGCTGCTCCTGCCCTCGCTCCATTTTCAAGCGACAACCGAGGCGGAGTGGCCCCTTGACCTGTTCTACGAGCCTCACCGGTCTCCGGCGGGTCTCGTGTTCGCGAAGGCGATGAACCTGGAGGCCGGGGGATACGAGGTCGCTCTGGGGTTGACCAACCGCTCCACTACCGTCGAACCACCGTCGCTCCTGGTCCGGCATCGCCAGGGTGGGCGAACGGTTCGCGTGCCGATGAGGGTTGGCGGCTTGGACCTTCGCGGCGAATTCCGAGTTGATAAGGCGGGTGATTACGACCTGTCCCTGGTCGGGGGGGAACCGGGGGGTATCGGGTTTGTCCGCCTTGCTCTTCGCGACTGACCCTTCGGCTCCGCTCAGGGACCACCCTTCGGCTCCCTTCGACTCCGCTCAGGGCGAGCCGCTCAGGGACCACCCTTCGTGCTCCCTTCGACTCCGCTCAGGGCGAGCCGCTCAGGGAACGGGCGCTCCGGCTACTGGTCTCCGCGATCGGTCGGCAGACCCTGGCGAACGATCAGACGAAAGGCGTTGGCGGCGATCACTTTGTCCTGCGACTTGAGCGCGGCCCGGATATTGAAACTGCCGGCCCGGGAGTAATAGTGCTCCGAGGAGAACCGGCGTTCGATCTTGGTGTTTGGCTGGTAGGGTTCGCAGTCGGAATCCTGAAGACTCTTGCTGCCGTCATCCCAGTCCCATTCGATGGCAAGACAATAGAAATCTTCCGAGTCTTCCCCCCCGATCAGTTCGGCCATGGCGATGACGCCTACGGGAGAGAAGGCCATGCGCGGCGAAACTCGGACACCGAGGGAGGGACGCTTCGGTTTGGCGCTGGCCGGCACACCGAGAATCAACCCGATCGCGATGCTGGCGGTGAGAATGCTGGATAAGGACTGGCGGTTCATGGCGGGCCTCCCGTGGGAAGATTCTTCGACTGGCCGCGATCTCACTTCGGAGGGATCGCGAATGAAAGCCTGATCTTAGATCCGAGGACCTACAATCTGCCAAGTGAGAAATCCCGCCCCCAAGATGGAAATCCCCGAGGGCGTGGCCCGGTGCGGCGAAACCCTCGGCCGGGCCGGTGGACGGGTCTTTCTGGTCGGGGGCGCGGTCCGCGATTCTCTTTTCGAAAGACCGGTAAAGGACTACGACCTCGAGGTATTCGGACTTTCGGCCGAGGCCGTGCTGAAGGCGCTGACGACCATCGCCAGAATCGAACCCGCGGGCGACTCATTCCCGGTGTTCAAGGTCGCCGGACTTGAAGGCGTGGCCGGACAGATCGATGTCGCTCTGCCGCGACGCGATTCCAAGAAGGGTCCAGGGCATCGGGGCATCGACGCGCAGGCCGACCCGCACATGACCACCTACGAGGCGGCCCGCCGCCGCGACTTCACCATCAACGCCATGATGCTTGATCTCGCCAGCGGCGTCATCGAAGATCCGTTTGGAGGCGCCCGGGATCTGGAGGCGCGAGTGTTGCGGGTGGTGGACGAGACGAGGTTCGTGGACGATCCGCTAAGAGCCCTCCGAGCCGCTCAGTTCGCGGCCAGGTTCGACCTGACCGTGGAGGAGAAGACCGCGCAATTGTGTGCGTCCATGCCTTTGGGCGAGCTGGCCGCCGACCGCATCTTCGGAGAGATCGAAAAGGCCCTGCTTCATGCGCGACGGCCCTCGATCGCCTTTCGGCTGCTGGCCGAGTGGGATCAGCTTCGAACCATCGCCCCCGAACTCCTTCCTCTGGCCACTACCCCCCAGGATCCCGAATGGCATCCCGAAGGCGACGTGTGGACTCACACCCTTCTGTGCATCGACGAGGCCCGCCTTCTGATCGATGGCCTCGATCAGCCGCGGGCGCTCGCGGTGATGCTGGGGACCCTGTGTCACGACCTCGGAAAACCCGCAACCACCAAGGTGGAAGAGGGGCGAATCCGCTCGCGCGGTCATGAGGAAGCGGGAGTGGCGCCGACCCTCGCCCTTCTGGATCGATGGAATGTGCACACCCGCGGATCCTTCCCCCTGCGCGATCAGATCGTGGCCCTGGTAAAGGATCATCTGAAGCCGGGCGCCTTCTATCAGGCGCGCAGCGAGGTCAGCGCGGGCGCCATCCGGAGGCTCGCGCGCCGGGTCGAGGCGGATCTTCTTTACCGGGTCGCCCGGGCCGACTGTCTTGGCCGAACCGGTGACTTCCCGCCCGTGGCCATGGAGTGGTTCATCGAGGAAGTGCGCAAGCTCGCGGTGGAACGGTCGGGGCCGATACCGTTTCTTCAGGGGCGCGACATCCTGGGCCTGGGGGTGAATCCGGGACCCATGGTGGGGAAGGTTCTGGCCGAGGTCTACGAACAGCAGCTCGACTCGAAAGTTCAAACCCGCGATGAAGCCCTCGCGCTGGCCCGGAGATTGCTGACTCCCGGGTTGACGTAACTCTTCGATCTAACCCTGGGGTTGCCGCCCGACCCACCAGAGGAAAAGATGACGGTCGTGGCTAGTGCGTCGAGGTCTCGCCGGTGACGTGGCCGATGGAGGTTTCCCGATCGAGGACCGCGAGGGTGTGGTTGTAGATGTTCTCCACTTCCATGCGGGAGTTGGCGATGGCCGTCATGCCCAGCTTTCCGTGCTGGGAGAGAGCGCCGATGAGATGGAACAGGACGCCCGACTCCTCCGCGTGCGAGTAGTGGAGGCGGTTGATGGTGAGGATCTCGATCAGATCTTCGGGGAGGAGGCCCCGGTAGTGGTCCGACCTCAGATTGTCGGTGGCCCGGTAGTACTTCACATGACCGGAAGGTGAGCGGAAGAGCCCCGTGTTCTCGTCGAGCACGCCTCCGGTGAGGAATTGCAGGGCCAGGAACGGGTGAGTGGTTCCGCCCATGCGCAGGTTGATCTCGAGTGCGGCGATGGACCAGGGACTGTGGCCGCCGTCGCGGAAGGCGAGGAAGTCGATGGCAAACCGGGAGACCACGCCCTTCTTCGCCAGAACTTCGGCGACGGAGCGGGCCGCATGCTGTATGGCCAGGCGATATTCGTCGTCGGCCGGGAAGGAGCAGCCCAGGAAGATCTGGCCGGTGGCGCCGCCCAGGATCTGATCGTGAGTCGAAATGAGCATCACTTCGCCACTGGGCGAAATGCGGAGTTGGGCGGAGGGCGAAACCTTCTCGTTCGCGTCCATGTACTCCTCGACGATGCCGCCCATCCGGACGAACTTGTTGAGATAGACCTCGGAGGTCTCCTTCGGAATGGAGAACTGCATCTGCCGGATCTCGTCCTTGATGGCCGCGCGCGAGAACTCCTCGGGATACCGGTAGAGCGCGTTCCCCTCGCCCGAGAAGCTCTCGTTGAGCTTGACCACCGCGCGCTTCAGCTGGGGGTAGCGCCTCTTCATGTCGTAAAGCGAATCGGCGATGTCGCCCTCCGTTCTCAGGTCCTCGAACCCGAAGGGGAGCCCCACTCCCGCCTCCTTGAACGCCTTGCGGCTTCCCGACTTGGTGCCGAGGTGGTTCAAGGCCGGATCGACGCCATTGAGAGGAATGCCGAGCAGAACCGCGAGTTTTCGCTCGAGCGGAGTCGAATTGAAGACGGTGAGATAGGCGCGGTCCTTGTCGAGGATTCCCTGACGGATCCTCTCGATCAGGCGCGGCCGCTCCAGGATCTTCTCGGTGAGCGCTCGGGCGGAATCGTCATAGGCGCAAAGCAGAGTGAGTCGAGCCCGCGCATGCGAGGCGGGGATGCCGGCGAGGAACTGGAAGTAGTACTCCAGGATCATCGGGTGCACGGGCTGGGAGGTGACGTAGACCATTCGGGCGCGCGGATTGCGCAGGCGGATCAGGAGAAAGAGCAGGCGCTCTTCATAGAAGCTTGAACCGGGAAGCCGCCGCAGCTCCGCTTGATCGAGGGAGAGGGAGGGAACCACCACGGAGGTGGCGGGCTCGTCGTCCTTGTGGGTCATCGAGTTCCACACCGACTCGAGGCGGGGCTTCAGGAGTTCGAACTGACGCAACTCCTCGTCGATGGTGATGTCCCAGGGGTACGGTGGTTTGGGAAGCGTCATGTTCGCTCCTCTATTACGGGTAAATCATGGGCCAGGGGCACGGGCCCGATCGGGGCATGGCTGGACCTTCCCGGTCCCCGCCTTTCCGCGAAGCGCTTTTCGACGATGGCATCTTCGTGCATCTCGAAGACCCGGCCCAAGCGAAGGGCGCGCTGGCGCAAGTTCTTTAGGAGGTGAAAGCGCAGGGGCCAGACGAAGGTGAAACCGGTGGTGATGGCCAGCTGTTGGGCGAGGGCGGCATCGCGGTTGCCCTGAGAGACCACACTGAGGCGCTCCTCATACCAGGCGCGCGTGACTTCCCGGCGATCCCAGAGATCCTCGATGAGGATCCTCTGCCGGCCGCCGTCCATGATCTCGGGGTGGTGGTTCACCCCGAACATCCTGGGCATGGTCCCCGAAGGATCGCGGGCAAACTCCACGCCGGTCAGGGCATCCCCGACGGATCCATCGCGGGCCAGGGTCTCGAAACTCAAAGGTTCGGCCTGCTGGAGCGTGGCCGGGTCGGGGGTGAGGTCGAACAGACGAGAGTCGATGACCTGGAAGCGCGACGAACCCGTCTCGCGGGCCAGGCCCCGGAACCAGGGATGGGCCGCGGCCGAAGGCGTCAAAGCATTCTCGACGATGCCCGCGCTCTTGCCGCCCTTCTCGGGCCCGCGCTCGGTCGGCCGGGCGATCCCCGACCAGCGGCACAAGACCCCGAACGAGTGGCAGACCGCCACCAGGCTGGCGTTGGGGTCGGCGAGGATGGCGTCGAAGAGCTTGAATGCCTTTGCCTCCCAGGACGGATCCTCTTTCACCCCCTGGGAGAAACTGGATACGCCGTCATTCAGATGGGGGTCGATGTGTCCGGGGCCCCCGGTGCCCAGATAGAGGGCGAAGCGGCCTCCGGGAGGTTCCGGAAGCAAACCATGCTGGCGCACGTCGAACGAGAAGACGCGAACGTGCAGGTGGGCCTTGCGAATGGCGTGTTCGAAGTCGCACGCCGCCTCTCGGACGGCCTGAACGATGGAGTTGTGGCCGAGATTCGGCCAGCCGTGGTGCATGTCGAGGACGGCGATGTCGCAGATTGCCTCGTCGGCTTTGGGCAGGGTTTCGCCCGGTTGGACCTTGTGGTACGAAAAGATCGAATGAAGACCGTTCATGGCGCAGTCGTCGAGGCAGGCCATTTCGCCGGCTTCGCCCATGCGTCCGCAGGTGGTGACGATTTTTTCTGAAAGCAAGCCTAGATTCTTCCTTCGACCACAAATGCGGGGACCTGGCCGCCGCCCGAGGTCACGTTGGCGAGAGATGAGCCGGAGAGGCGGGTGAGAAATCCTTCGACCTCGCCGAAAAAGAGGTACGGGTCGAGATCCACCACCAGGTCCTTGGCCGGCAGCCCCGGAGCGATCACCGGAAACGGCTGATGGCTGATCGTGACTTTGCGCTGAACCACGTAGGGACTGGCGAGCGAAGCGGCGATGGCCGCGTCCCACTGCGAAGGGCTCGATTCGAAACCGAGGAAGACGCCCTTGCCGCCGTACTCGTCGTTGGGCTTGAGCACGAGTTCATCGCGCCGTTTGGGATCCCGCATGAAGGGGACGAGGTCGATCTCGGCGCCTTCGTACGTGGTCTTTCCTTCGCGCACGGAGCGTGTCCAGGGAACGGTCTGTGCGATGGCGGCCCGTTCGGCGTCGTTGAAGAGGTGCTGATGCGCGTCGTCGGTCAGGATGGCGAAGATGGCCTTCTTGTGAATGGGCTTGCAGCCGAAAGGGTTGACGAAGACGCAGGCTTTGGCGCGCGCGGCGTCGAGCAGCGGCTTCACTTCGCCGGCTTTTTCAAGCAGTTCGTTCACGAGCAGGCGCTTGTAGACGACATCGACGACCACACCGTCGTGACGCAGCGACCCGCCTTCGAACGTCATCTTCCGCGGATCGCAGACGATCGCGGAGGCTCCCGCCGCTTCGAAGAGGTCGCGGAGGATGTGATGCTCCGTTCGGGTGGGGACTTCGTCGTAGTCCACGATGGCGATGGTCGGCTTGGCCTTGTCGCCTCCGGCCTGGCGGTAGCAGGCGATGAGGGTTTCGAGCAGCTTCACGCAAGGGCGCGGGCGATGAATGGTGTAGGTCTTCTGGAGTGAGCGCATGACGGAAAGATCCAGAAAGACATCCGAGAGGACCTCGGCGTATCCGAGTCCCGCCGGGGTTTCGGCATTCAGTTCCACAAATTGATAGGAGGTGGGGGTGAGGAAGGAGTCGAGCCGGGAGAGAGGGGAGGGCGAGGTGACGCCCGGATCGAGGGCCACCATGTCGCGTTCCGCCGCGCTGAGGCCGACCAGATCGTGGAGCGCCGGCCCCAGGGATTTCCAGGCTTTGATGGTGGCTCCGTAGATGCCGCGCGCCGCCGTACGGACGTGGTCGTAGTCCTCCCGCGCCACGAACTGGGGCATGGCGAAAGGGCAAAGGACGCGACCGCCAAACGTCGCGGAGCGGGCGCGGAGTCGAGCCTCCAGGGTCTCTTCAATCTCCTGCGCGAGCGCCTTCTCGTCCCGAAGCAGGCGCAGGTACAGGTCCACCGCGCCTGCAGAAAGAGAAGCCACGGCGGGATTGTAAACGTTCTCCCGTGGAGGGGGCGCCGGCGACGGATGGCTCGGGCCGGAGTAGATTCAGCGCGCGCGAGTCTCTGGATGCCTGGCCTCATTCTTCATACCGACCGTCTGACCCTTCGAGCCTTTCGGGCCGACGACATCGATGCCTACGCCTCCATGTGCGCCGATCCGGAAGTGATGGAGTTCTTGAGCGCGGATGGCAGTCTGCTCTCCCGCGCCGATGCCTGGCGTCAGATGTCGATGTTCCTCGGCCATTGGGAGCTTCGCGGGTATGGGACGTGGGCGGTCGAGGAGCGCGCGACCGGCGCGTTCGTCGGCCGGATCGGGCTTCACTATCCCGAGGGCTGGCCCGACCGCGAGCTGGGCTGGACCATCGCACGGAAGTTCTGGGGAAAGGGGCTCGCCACCGAGGGCGCCCGCACGGCCATGGACCACGCCTTCGGCGCGCTGGGCTGGTCTCATCTGGTGAGCCTCATCCATCCCGGAAATCACCGCTCGGCCCGGGTGGCCGAGCGCCTTGGCCAGCGGGTGCATGGCGCGGCCGAGATCAGAGGCCTTCACCTGACCATGTATCGAATGGACCGCGCGAATCCCTGATCTCCGCGCATCCGCCGCCGCCGGGTCCTGGCGGTTGGGAAAATCGGCTGCCTCTACCCGGCTGCTTGTGATGCGCCTAGTAACATCGGCTTCATGAATGCTCTTCACAAGACCGATCCCGAAGTCGCGCAGGCCATTCAGAATGAAGTGGGGCGGCAGGGCTCTCAGCTCGAGATGATCGCTTCCGAGAACTTCGTCTCCGAGGCCGTGCTTCAGGCCATGGGAACCGTCCTCACCAACAAGTACGCGGAGGGATATCCCGGGAAACGCTACTACGGCGGCTGTGAGTTCGCCGACGTCGTGGAAGATCTCGCCCGCGACCGCGCGAAGCAGCTCTTCGGCTGCGATCACGCGAATGTCCAGCCGCATGCGGGCGCCCAGGCCAACATGGCGGTCCTCCTCGCCACCCTCAAGCCCGGTGACACCATCATGGGGATGGATCTCTCGCACGGCGGTCATCTGAGCCACGGCCATCCCCTCAACTTCTCGGGTCTGTACTTCAAGGTCGTCCCCTACGGTCTGCGCAGGGAAGACGAGCGCATCGACATGGAAGCGTTGCGGGCCAAGGCCATGGAGGCCAAGCCCAAAATGATCATCTGCGGCGCCTCCGCTTATCCGCGCCTCATCGATTTCGCGGCCATCCGCGCGGTTGCCAATGAGGTGGGGGCTCTGGTCATGGCGGATATCGCGCACATCTCCGGCCTGGTGGCGACCGGCCTGCATCCTTCGCCCATCCCCCACGCCGACTTCGTGACTACCACGACTCACAAAACGCTGCGCGGACCGCGCGGGGGCCTCGCCATGTGCACGTCGGCCTTCGCCAAAGACCTCGACCGGGCCGTCTTCCCCGGAGTGCAGGGCGGACCGCTGATGCACGTGATCGCGGCCAAGGCGGTGGCCTTCAAGGAAGCGCTCCGGCCGGACTTCAAGACCTACCAGCAGCGTGTGCTGGCGAACGCCAGCGTGCTCGCGAAGACGATCGCCGACGAAGGTTTCCGCATCGTTTCGGGGGGAACCGACAACCACCTCCTGCTCATCGATGTGTTCTCCGGCGGTCTCACCGGCAAGGTCGCCGAAAAAGCCCTCGAGCGCGCCGGCATCACCGTGAACAAGAACACCATTCCCTTTGACCCCAATCCGCCCATGACCGCATCGGGGGTTCGGGTCGGCACGCCCGCCCTCACCACGCGCGGGATGGGAACGCCGGAGATGGAAGAGATCGGCCGGCTGTTTGGCAAGGCACTGAAGGGAGCATCGAGCGACACCACCCTCGCCGAAGTCCGCCAGTCGGTCGAAACGCTGTGCGCGCGTTTCCCGCTCTACCCGTCGCTGCAACCGTCCGCCACCGCGTGAGCGCAGGTCTGCTCACCAAGAGCCGTCATTGCGAGGGCCCTTCGAAAAAGCACCGTCATTGCGAGGGCCGCATTCGTTCCTGCTCCGGCCCGAAGCAATCTGCCCATCGACCGGAAGCACCGTCATTGCGAATGAGCCGGAGTTCCGGGATCGAATGAAGCAATCTCACGAGCTTGGGAGATTGCTTCGGTCCACTCCAAAACGGCGGGTCCCTCGCAATGACGAAAAGGGGCTGAAATGGGCCTTTCTCGCACGGGTTCCTCAGCAGGGCCCTTTGAAAAAGCACCGTCATTGCGAGGGCCCTTTGAAAAAGCACCGTCATTGCGAGGGCCGCATTCGTTCCTGCTCCGGCCCGAAGCAATCTCTCGGGTCGCATTCGTGTCCTCGTCCCGCGCGAGGACAGCGCGCACGCTTGGTGACGCCGCGGCCAAAGCACCCGGGCCTTCCACTCCCACCCAGAATCCCCCTGAGTTGACCGCATGAGACTCGACGCCAACTTCTTTGGCAAAGGCGGCCGGCTCGCGTCGGTCTTCCCGGCCTACGAGGAACGCATCTCGCAGCAGCAGCTCTGTCTCGCCATCGCCGAAACGATCACCAACGGCGGCATACTGCTCGCCGAAGCGGGAACCGGCACCGGCAAGACCGTCGCCTATCTCGTGCCCGCCATCGCGGCGGGAAAGCGCATCGTGATCTCCACCGGCACCAAGAACCTCCAGGATCAGCTCGTCGACAAAGACATTCCGCTCGTGGCCGAGGCGCTGGGCCGCGACGTGAAGGTCGCCCTGATGAAGGGCCGAGGCAACTACCTTTGCCGCCTTCGCTTCGCGTCCTTCCAGACCTCGGGCCAGTTCCAGAAGATGGACGAGATCCCGTTCTTCCGCTCGGTGGAAGAGTGGGCGAAGACGACGGTGGTGGGCGATCGTTCGGAGATCGACGGTCTGCCCGACTCGGTCCATTTCTGGCGCGAGATCTCGGCCACCAGTGAGAACTGCATCGGCCAGAAGTGCGCCGAATACCAGCGCTGCTTCGTGACCGAGATGCGCAAGCGCGGAGCCGAGGCGGAGATCGTGGTGGTGAACCATCATCTTCTGGTCGCCGATCTCGCCATACGCGAGAACGACTACGGCGAAGTCATCCCCGCCTACGACGTTCTGATTCTCGACGAGGCGCATGCCTTGGAGGCCGCAGCGACCCAGCATTTCGGCGCACAGGTCTCGTGGAATCGCACCGAGGAACTGTGCCGCGACATCGAACGCGAACTCGCGGCCGCCCGGATCAACTCGCCTGAAGTCCTCGCCGAAGTCGAGAGCCTCCGCAATCGGGCCGAGCGTTTCTTCAAGGTCCTTACCCGCGAAGCGGGCAAGAGGCTTCGCGCGAAGTGGGTGACGACCGCGCTCGAAGAAGACGCGAACGCGTTCGCACTGCGGCTCGAGGGCGTCAAGACCGCGCTCGCAGTTCTCGTGGATCGACCCGAGCCCGTCCGCGCTCTCGAAGGCCGCGCCATGGAACTGCGCGATCACCTTCTCTTCATCCTCAAAGCCGAGGATCACACCCACGTCTATTTCGCGGAGTCTCGTGGCCGCAACGTGGTTCTGCGCGCAACTCCTATCGACGTCTCGGGCATCCTGAAGGAAAAACTCTTCGATCAGGTCTTCGGCGCGGTGCTCACCTCGGCGACGCTCACCGTCGACAAGAACTTCACGTACATCCGCTCGCGTCTCGGCGTTGAAGGCGACCACACCGCGGACCTCGCCCTCGATTCCCCCTTCGACTTCTCCGCGCAGGCGGTGCTGTACCTGCCTCCCGGAGTCCCTGACCCTCGCGAGGCCGGCTTCATCGACCGCGCCGTGGACGAGATCGCCGACATCGTCGAGATCACCGAAGGCCGCGCGTTCGTTCTCTTCACCTCGTACGCGAATCTCCAGGCCGCGGCTGAACGTCTGGCCGCGAGAATCCCGTATCCGATCCTCGTTCAAGGCGAAGAGTCGCGCGCGCGTCTGCTGCAACTCTTCAGGAAAAAGAAGAACCCGGTGCTTCTCGCAACCACGTCCTTCTGGCAGGGTGTCGACGTGGCGGGGGATCAGCTCAGCGCAGTCATCATCGACAAACTGCCTTTCGCTTCGCCCTCCGAGCCGGTGGTCGCCGCGCGCATCGAGCGAATCAACGCGCAGGGAGGCAACGCCTTCTCCGATTACCAGGTCCCGGAGGCGGTTCTGATGCTGAAACAGGGCCTGGGCCGGCTGATCCGAACGGCAACCGATCGAGGCGTTCTGGCCATCCTGGACTCTCGCCTGACCACCAAGGGTTACGGCAAGCGCTTCCTGGCCAGCCTGCCTCCGGCAAGGCAAGTGTCATCGATTCAGCAAGTTCGAGACTTCTTTCACCCCGGGTTCTAGTTTTTCGACGCCCAGCTTGACAGACAGGCGAAAACAAAGCGAAAATACTTTCGTTCGGTCGGACCCGAACCGGATGCGACCGAGGGTACCTTGGGCGCGTCAAAGAAAGAGGATCGCCCCAATGTCTGCTCTCGAAATACTCTTCCTCGCCTCCCTCACCATCGGAGTCGCCGCCATTCTTCGGTTCGTGTGGCTCGATTCGCTCCGATTCGCGGATTCAAACGGCGAAACCGCCGATGCCGTCCTGGTCAGCCCTCGCACTGCGCAGCGCCTCGCCCTTCAAGCTGACGCCGCGCGCATCCTCGCCGAATCCGAAAATCTACCGAAGGCCGCGTAAATCGGTGGCTGAGCCGGTCGAAGCCACCCTAGCTCGATAGGCGCTCCACAACTCCCGCCGCTGCGGTAAACTCCCCGGCCCGGCCGTTGCTTCCGAAGCAATGACCCCGTAGTGCAGCGGTTAGCACGTCGCCCTTTCAAGGCGAAGATCGAGGGTTCGAATCCCTCCGGGGTTACCACTTCCG
>JANLSZ010000020.1:0-11623 GCA_031362685.1 Vicinamibacteria bacterium
AGGAAGTGCGGGCCCGTGTCTACGGGGAGACGGCCGTCATCACTGGCCGCGCGCATGTGGAAGTTGACGTGGACGGCGAGCAGCGCGCGTTTGCGATCCGCTTCCTCGCTGTCTGGGTCAGACAAAATGGGCGCTGGCAAATGGTGGCGTGGGAATCGACACTTCTCACGTCACCGTAGGCTTGATCACACGAAGTCCGTTCGTCCAAGGAGCTGTCGAACAACAGGATGAAGCTGACGAAGCCGAGCTTCGCATGGAGCTTCGCAGCTTATCCTGGTGTTAGACGGAAGCAGATGGCATCACCATCCGCACTCCTGAACAGGCCACTTCGAAGAAGCGTCTCGCCTGTTCTCCGAGGTGCTGGTTTTGAAGCGGTTGATGCCCGCAACGCCTGGGCCTAGCTGTGGTTTCTCACGACGTTGTTCACGGGTTGAGTGAGTCTTGAGATGGGTATGGCTCCCTTGAGTCCGCCGTGCGGTCTTTTGAAATTGTAGTAGCGAAGCCAGGGGTCGAGGGCACGGCGCCTCTGGGCTGAGGAGGTGAATGGTCGCCCATAGGCCCATTCCCGAGTGATGGTCTGGATGAATCGCTCCGCCTTGCCGTTGGTCTGTGGGCGGTACGGGCGCGTGCGCTGCCGCTTGATCCCAAGCCTCAGGCACCAGGTCTGGAAATCACGGCCGACGAAGACTTTCCCGTTGTCGGTAAGGACGCCTCTCACCGTGACTCCGTGACGGCGGAAGAACGCCGCCGCCTTCTGGAGAAAGGAAATCGCCGATGCGGCCTTTTCATGCCGATAGGTCTCCGCGAAGGCCAGCCGGGACGCGTCATCCACAGCTACGAAGACGTACTCCCATCCACCATGACCGCGATGGCGCCGGTCGCCTGTGATCCGATGACCGACGCCGTTGATGCGCCCCAGCTTCTTGATATCGATATGGATCAGCTCGCCTGCAACGCTCCGTTCGTACCGAATCACCCGTTCCTTGGGCTCCAGGTCTTTCAGCTTTCCCATTCCAGCAGCCTTGAGTATTCGAGCCACTGTGGCCCGAGGAATCCTCAGGCTTTTGGCGATCCTCTCCCCGGTCATCCTGAAACGGCGCATGGAAAGGATGAGGTCTCGGGCATCTTCGGGTAGTCCCAGCGGACTGAGGTGGGGCCGTGACGAACGATCGTTGAGCGAACCTGGCTCTCGCTTCGCGCGGGCCAGCCACTTGTAGATCGTCCGTCTACTGACCCCGCTCGATTCGGCCGCGGCTTTGATCGTCCAGCTCCCGTCGTGGACCTTTTCCACGATCCTGGCCCTTTGAAAAACGGTCGTGCGTGCTTTACTGTGAATCTTCACCTGGGTGTCTCCTTGGTCTGTTTGGGTGTGGTAACCACAAACATCCTAGGACTCACCCCAGGTGAACAACCTATTGAGAATTCACAACTAGTGCCATCCGCGGTGAGCAGGTAAATGCTTCTCTTGTCCGCGGAGTCGGAGGCTTCCCGCGCGGAGTACGCGATGTAGTCGCCGGCCGGTGAGAATTTCGCCCAGCCAGGACTACGCCGCTCCAGCGGTTTGAGGACTTTCAGGACGCCGCCCGGCACCGAGACCAATGCCAGTTGCTCGGTCTTATCGAACTTCTGCATGGTTATCAAGATGGATTTGCTGTCCCGCGACCATGCACCGGGCTGCACATATCGTGTCTCCGGAATGTTCCTGAGGACAAGCGCTTTTGCCCCTGGCACGCTGGGCATCGCACGCAGTTGATACTGTTTGCCATCGAACCACCCATAGGCCAGCTGGCTTGCATCCGGAGAAAAGACAGGGTTTTCAGCGAATTCATTGGTGTCCTTGAACGTTCCCGGTTTGGCCATCAGTCGCCACACCTGACCTGTCGACATCTCCCGGATGACCAGGTCGCCAGTGTCCCAGGCGGTACTTGCCATCAGCCGACCGTCCGCGGTGATGGAATACGCCCCGTTGACATCGGGCCCGGTTACCAGACGGCGGGTCACGAGGTCCTGCGGGAGCGCGTCGGGCCGAAGAGCGGTCAACCGCGTTCGCGCTTCGCGGACGGCATCTTCCTGATCGGCGAATTCTCGTATGACACGATCGTAGGCTCTCCGCGCCTCGGTGTCGCCGCGCTTCACCAGCTTTTCATGGCACCCACCCAGTTGGATGAGGGTCTTGGCGACGAGCGCACGGTCGGAAGCAAAGTCACGAATGATGCCTTCGAAGATCTGGATCGCGCCCTGAATGTTCCCTTCCGCGCGCTCTTTTAGCAGGCCTTGTTGGAAACGGTCGTGGCCGCTTTGGGCCGCCGCCATCGTGATTGCGACAAACGTCAGAAATGCAGTTGTGGTCAAAGTGCGTAGCTTCATGATTTCTCCTTAGTCGATTGAGACCGAGACCACCCGCAGGATCGGCGGTCACATTCACCACGCCAAGCTACAGGGACGCGGAGAGCGATGTGTCACGGCGGCGCAAAACGTTTGTCATGAAATGCCCCGGCTCAACGCGCCAGCTTGTAACCCACTCCATGAACGGTGAGCAGACGGCGGGGTTCGGACGGATTGGCCTCCAGCTTGGCTCTGAGCGAGGCAATATGATTGTCCACGGTTCGGGTGGTTGGGAACTTCTCGTAACCCCACACCTCATTCAAGAGGTCATCGCGCGTAATCACCTCACCGGCCCGGGCCGCGAGGAGCCGCAAGACCGCAAACTCCTTCCGCGTCATATCGACGGGTTCCCCGCCTTTCACCGCTTCGTACTTCCGAAAATCCACCACCACATCGTCGAAGCGAAGATCATCCGGCAAGGGCATCGCGGCCTGTCCGCGCCGCAGGAGTGCCCGCACGCGCGCAAGCAGCTCGCGGATGGAGAAGGGCTTGGTGACGTAATCGTCCGCCCCCAGATCAAGACCGAGCACCCGGTCGGCCTCTTCGCCCCTCGCGGTCAGCATGAGGATAGGAGATGAGACGCCGTCCGCGCGCAACTTGCGGCACACTTCGTAGCCGCTCATCCTCGGAATCATCAAATCGAGAATAATCAGGTCGGGCGTCTTCTCTCGGGCGAGACGGTATCCGGCTTCCCCGTCGGTTGCGGTGAGCACGTCGTGAGCTTCAAGCGTGAGGTTGTCACGGAGGCCGCGCATGATCGCGGCATCGTCTTCAATGACCAGAACGAGGCTCATGAATCGACGCTCCCACCCTTGCCGTTGATGGGCAGACGAATCGAGAAAGTGCTGCCATCGCCAGGACGGCTCGATAGCTCGACCTTGCCGCCATGCGCGGTCGCGATGTGCGTCACGAGCGCCAGACCGAGCCCCGTGCCCGAGATTGAGCGGTTCTCAGGCGACTGTGCCCGGTAGAAGTTTTCGAAGATGCGTTGTTGTTCTTTCACGGGGATTCCGATGCCGCGGTCAACGACCTGAATCAACGCACTTCTGCTTTCCCGAGAAAGACAGAGGTCAATCTGGCGGCTCTGTCCGGAGTACTTCATGGCGTTAGTCAACAGGTTCAAAACCGCTTGTTCGATGGCATCGCGATCCAGGTTCATCGGCGAGAAGCCATCGCCGATGTTGAGCCGCAGGTCGAAACCCTGCTCGCTCAACGGATAGTGCATCGTTCGAACCGCGGCATGGAGAACCTGGCGCAGCCTCACCGCACTGATTCCCTGAGCGATGAGTGGACCCCAAACGGCGCCAGCCCGGGCTACGCTCGCGACCTCTCCCTCGAACTTCCCGGAGTCCCCATGCCGGAAGGCAAGGTCGAGGTTGCGCGCTGTACTCCGACCCGTCGTCTCGACGATACGGGAAGTGAGTGCGTCGTTTCAGCAATGGACCCGCAAGTTTGCAGCCGACTGGGGGGCTTTTCTCGACACCACGGATTCGGCCCGGGGAGTCCATAGTTTCCTGACCGACCGCAGCTTCCACTGGTATCATGTTCCGTGGGCGGGGTGGTCAAGGAGTCCCGGAAGATTCCGGTCCGGGTGACGATGGACGTGATCAAGAAAGCGGACGGAACGGTCGGCATCATTGATGGGACTGGCTCCCAGTTTGCGCAAGACCGGGGGCTGATCGTCCTCGACTCCCCGCTGGGATTGGTGGCCGTGTTGCCGATCGGCATGGCGCAGGTCTCCTCGGTCAATCTGACTGCGGATGTGGGAGCGGATGTGGGAGCGGTCCTCGCCAAGGGGGAGGAGTTTGGGTTCTTCGCGTCTGGCGGTTCCGACATCGTGACAATGTTCGAGGCCGGCCGGGTCGAACTCGATGCGAAGGTCGGAACCCATTACAACCAGCGAAGGCAGATCGGCCGTGCCGTCCACCGCTGATTCCGAGGTTCGATTTCATGGCTAAAAGCGTCGCGCAGGTCTTTGTCGAAACGCTCGTCGCGGCGGGTGTCAGACGGGTTTATGGCGTGGTCGGGGACTCCTTGAACGGGCTGACGGAGGCGATCCGGCGGCAGGGCGCAATCGAGTGGATTCATGTGCGGCACGAGGAGTCGGCGGCGTTTGCCGCCGGGGCAGACGCGCACCTGACCGGCACGCTCGCAGTGTGCGCCGGCAGTTGCGGCCCCGGAAACCTGCATCTGATCAACGGCCTGTTCGACTGCCATCGCAGCCGCGTCCCTGTGCTGGCGATCGCAGCGCAGATTCCGAGCCAGGAGATCGGCAGCGGCTTTTTTCAGGAAACGCACCCCGAACATCTCTTCAAGGATTGCAGCCATTTCTGCGAACTCATCTCCCAGGCGGACCAGATGCCCCGGATTCTCGGGATCGCGATGCGCACCGCGATCACAAAGCGCGGCGTCGCCGTCATCGTCATTCCCGGCGACGTCGCCCTGCGGGAATGCTCCCCCGAACCGCTCTCCCTGGGGATTCCATCCGCCGCCTCCATCGAGCGTCCCTGCGATTCGGAACTGGTCCGGGCCGCCGCGATTCTCAATGACGCGGAGAAGGTGACCATCCTGGGCGGCGCCGGCTGTGAAGGAGCCCATGCGGACCTGCTCGCCATCGCCGGACGGCTGAAGGCGCCCGTTGTCCATGCCCTGCGCGGAAAGGAGTTCATCGAGCATGACAACCCCCACGATGTCGGCATGACCGGACTGATCGGGTTTTCGTCGGGTTACCACGCGATGATGAACTGCGATGCGCTCCTGGTGCTCGGCAGCGACTTTCCTTACCCGCAGTTTTATCCCAGGGAGGCGAAGGTCATCCAGGTGGACCGCCGTGGGGAACAAATCGGACGGCGGACGCGGGTGGATCTGGGTTTGATCGGCACCGTGAAGGACACGCTGACCGCACTGGGACCGCTGCTGCAGGAGAAAACCGGGCGCGCGCACCTGGACGCCTGTGTTGCCGACTACCAGCAGGCGCGGAAAGCTCTCGATGATCTCGCGGTGGGCGAGCCGGGCCACACGCCGATCCACCCGCAATATGTCGCCCGGGTGCTGGACGAGGTCGCGTCTGAGGACGCGGTTTTCGTTTGTGACGTCGGCACGCCCACCGTCTGGGCGGCGCGTTATCTCCGCATGAACGGCCGGCGCCGGCTGCTGGGATCATTCACGCACGGTTCGATGGCGGCCTCCGTGCCGCAGGCCATCGGCGCGCAGGTGGCGTTTCCGGGGCGGCAGGTGGTCACGCTTTCCGGCGACGGCGGACTCGCCATGCTGCTGGGCGACCTCCTGACGCTGCCGCAGCTCAGGCTTCCGGTGAAAATGGTGGTGTTCAACAACAGCTCGCTCGGATTCGTGGAACTGGAGATGAAGGCCGCGGGGCTGGTCGGTTTTGGCACGGACCTTCTCAATCCCGATTTCGCACGGCTGGCGGACTCCGCCGGCATCCTGGGCGTGCGGGTCGAAAAGCCCGAGGATCTGCGCCCGGCCCTGACGCGAGCCTTCGAGCATGACGGTCCGGCCCTCGTGGACGTGATCGTCAACCGGCAGGAGCTTTCGCTGCCGCCGAGCATCAGCGCGGAGCAGGCGCTGGGTTTCAGCCTTTACATGGCCCGTGCGGTTCTCAGCGGACGAGGCGACGAGGTGGTTGATCTGGTGAAATCGAATTTCTTTCGGTGAGTGCGGCATGGGGTGAACACCCCATGTCCGGGTTCACTCGATGTGCCGTCGCCAACCGCCGGGCGTTGCGCCCCGGGGCGCGGTCGACGAGCCGCCGGTCCGGCCGCGCATCCTCCTTCTTCCGCCTCAAGATACCCATCTGTTTCTCCTCAGAATACAAATGTGATCACCCGCCGCTCTCGATGGGTGGCTTTGGGAAGTGAGCGAGCAAGTGGCGCGCCAGTCCTGAGGGGCCCTTGGCGGGAATGTCAGTCGGTAGATTATGCAAACGACGTCATCCGCATCTTGACTGCGGTCGACATCAACATCTCGACGAACGACGGTGGCGCGGAGTGGTACAAGAACCCCATCGTCATCGGCGGGGGCGTCATCATGTTGTTCTTGCTTGCCGCCCTGGCGAGCCGCGGGAGCGGCACCACCATCGTCAAGAGCTAAGGTCGCCGGAGCTTTACCTCGCCCCGGTCGCAAGACTACGACGGTTCGGCGCGGTCCCCATGATGCGGCCACGGCCAGCCGGAGAAATCGTGGCGGCGGCGCAGATAAGGTGACGAGCATGACCAGAAGCCAGAAGACAATCCTCCTCGTCGCGGCCGCCGTGGTGCTGCCGGGGGCGTTCGACACCGGCGTTGCGGCGGGACCGGCGAGCGCGCCGCTTGCGGCGCAAGCACCGATGGCCGACACGGCGAAGTTCGCCCTGGACGTATGCGCTCGTCACGACGGAGGCCAAGGACCCGGCCACCGGCAAGTGGTCGCAGACGCCGAACTTCAACTCGAACGGCTACATCATCTACTCCAATACCGGGCAGATGGCCGTGCATATCATGCCGAAGATTCGGGAGCGGCCGCCGATGCCGATGACCGGAGAAGGCGCCCTCAAGGCGATGCAGGGCTATACCGCCTATTTCGGCGCCTTCACGGTCGATGACAAGGATAAATTCGTCGTCCATCACCGTGTCGGGCAGATCAATCCTGGCGGAGACGTGGATGCGAAGCGCTACTACAATTTCGTGCTGACGCCGCAGGGGCGCGACCGCCTCATTCTCACGCCGGAGCCCAGGGGCGGTGGTGGTAAAGAGAAGGCGACGAATCGCCTGATCTGGGAACGGCAGCAGCTCGCACCGTTGTCGGCAGAACAGAAGAAGTTCGTGGGCTTCTGGAAGCTGCTCTACACCGACGATTACCGGACGAAGGGCGCGACTGAAGTTTTCCACGGACTTGAGGACAAGCCGGGTGGGAAGGACACGCACCGGGCCGGCACTTCCTACATCATCTACACGGACAGCGGACACATGATGGTCATCCTGATGGACAACAGCGGACGGACCAGGTACGAAGGCGCGCAGCCGACGCCGGAGGAAGCGCTGAAGGCCTGGACGAGCATCGCCGGCTACTTCGGCCGCTTCGTCACCTACGAAAACCAGACGCCGCCGTACGTGATCCACATTCAGCAGGGCGCGACCGGGCCCGGTACGTACAGCGAGCAACAGCGCTTCTATCAGTTCACCGGAGACGTGCTGAGACTCGGCGGCCCGCCGAACCTGAACGACGCGGACGAGCTGGCAGGCGGCCATCCCTTGGGCCACGAGGCAGCGTAGGAAGCGGAAGCGAAAACGCGGGTTGCACCCCACGCGGGCGAAGCCTCGGGCACCGCAGGGGTTTGGCGGGTCCGACGCCCCTCGGAGGCGGCGCCGGACGCGCGCCCTTGCCCCTGCAGTGGGCCGCCCGGCCGCCTACTGCCGCTCCGCGGTCGCGTGAATGGACTGGCAAACCGCGCTCGTTTCACTTACGCTCCTTCCTTCCGCGTTTCGGACGGTCCCGACTGGACGACGAACCCGCTCGTGGTCAACTGCGTCGAGGCGTGCGCCAACCTCTTCGGCGGAACTTCCGCCGACTATCAGTGTTCGACGACCTCCGGAAGCATCAATCGGATGGCCTTCCTGGACGGTTGGGGCGACTCTCAGTACTGCGTCAACCCCGCCGCGGACACCTTCAAAGCAGGGGGTCCAGGCTACGACTGCGGGTCCGGGTCATGCTCGTTCTCGGCGTACGTCTCCGATCACGGCTGCAATTCAGTCAATTACTGCTTCAGATGAGGTTCCCGGGCGGCTGTTGAAGGTCGTCCCGAAAAGGAGCAGACGGCGTGCGGGCCGAAGAGTGCGCAAGATCGGCCGGCGACCAAGGGCTCATCTGCAGGCGGCGACTCACGTGACTGAGAAGACGAGACGAAACCAAGCACCGGACTCCAGATCTCCGACGGTCTGAACGCCGACTTGTAGTTCATCTTCCTCGAGTTGCCGAGCCAGTAGCCCAGATACACGTAGTCGAGGCCCGGCCTTCGGGCTTCGGCAACGAGGGTCAGGATGTTGAAGACGCCGAGAGACCTCCGCGAGGATTCTCCCGGGTCGTAGTAGCAGCAAACCGCGGACAGGGAGCGAGGCTCGCGGTCGACCACGGAAACGGCGAGAAGCCGGCCTTCCGCATTTCGGAACAGCACGTCCTCGGTGTTCAGGCTGTCGCTCTCTTGAGGACCGGGAGGGCGGCCACCTCTACTTCGTGTCGGCGCCCGGAAGCAGGTCGGACAGTTCGGTCGCGTGGTCTTCTTCCACGGCCAGGATCCCCTTCAGCAGCTGCGACGTCGTGGGATCCTTGTCGCCAAGGTAGGCGATGAACTCCCGATAGCTGTCGATGGCAATCCGCTCGGCCACGAGATCCTCGCGAATCATGTCCGCGAGCGAACTGCCGGCCGCATACTCCGCGTGTGAACGCTTCACCAGGGTATCCGGCGCGAAATCCGGCTCTCCACCAAGTTGAACGATCCGCTCCGCCAGGAGGTCGGCGTGTCCCATTTCCTCATTGGCGTGGATCAGGAACTCATCCGCCGTGCTCTTCGCATGGATGCCACGGGCCATGAAGTGATGGCGCCGATAGCGCAGCACGCAGACGATCTCAGTGGCGAGCGCATCGTTGAGCATGGCCAGGACCGCGGGCAGGTCGGCTGAATAGCCGGGCGTGACCGCGCCACTTTCAATATGCTTGCGGGCCCGAAGACGCAGCGTCTTCACGTCGGTGAGTTTTGCAATCATCGTGTTCCTTCTGGAAGGTGGGGTTCGAGTCCTTAAAGCTAGCAGAGGCAAGGTAACGGGTCGGTGCGGTGACCCGCTTAGCCTGGGCGCTTATACCGGTCAGAGGGCAGATCTCCGAATCGCAATCGAGAGGGGCCGCTCCCGGGTGTCGGCGCCGGCCCCGTTTGTAGATTCTTCCGGCAAGAGGGGGGCCGCGACCCTCCTCTGCCTACCACGGGGACGGCGGTGACCCGCGCCATCGCCCAGACGAGAACTCGGCACACGACTTGCTCTGACCGTATGCCGAGGAACCTCATGAGCACCATCACGACGCGCGACGGGACGGAGATCTACTACAAGGACTGGGGTGCCGGACCCGCGGTCCTGTTCAGCCATGGCTGGCCTCTCAGCGCCGACAGCTGGGAGGCCCAGATGCTGCATCTGGCCTCGAAGGGCTTTCGCTGCATCGCCCACGATCGCCGTGGCCACGGCCGGTCGAGCCAGCCCTGGGATGGCAACGACATGGACACGTATGCCGATGACCTCTCCGAACTGATCGAGAAGCTCCATCTCAAGGACGTCGTCCTCATCGGCTTCTCCGCCGGCGGTGGCGAGGTCGCCCGCTACATCGGCCGCCACGGAACCAGACGCGTCGCCCAGGTCGGGCTCATCTCGGCGGTCCCGCCCCTGATGCTGAAGACGAAGGCGAACCCCGGCGGTCTCCCCCTCGAGGTCTTCGACGGCATCCGTCACGGCTCCCTCGTCGATCGGTCCCAGCTGTACAAAGACATCGCGAGCGGTCCCTTCTTCGGAGCCAACCGCACCGGCGCCAAAGTATCGCAGGGCGTGATGGACTCCTTCTGGCTCCAGGGCATGCGCGCGGGACACAAGAACACCTTCGACTGCATCAAGGCCTTCTCCGAGACGGATTTCAGCGAAGACCTGAAGAAGTTCGACGTGCCCACCCTGATCGTGGACGGAGATGACGACCAGGTGGTCCCCATCGCCGCGTCCGGGCTTCTCTCGTCGACGATGGTCGACGGCTCGATCCTGAAGATCTACAAGGGCGCTCCCCACGGCCTCGCGGACACTCACAAGGATCAGCTCAACGCCGACCTGCTGGAGTTCGTGAGGAGCTGACGTGGGCCACACGATCTGGCGTGTCACCTGTTCGTCCCCGGCTCCGCGGCTTCTGGGCGGAAAGTGAACGGCGGCGGAGCGCCGCCGAGATGAAGGTCGCGGTCATCCTGAATGCCTCCGCGGGTTCGAACGCGGGCGCGGACGATCCCACCGGAGTCGCGCGTGTTTCCCAGGCGTTCGAACGCGCCGGGCTCGAAGCCAACGTCGAAGCGCCTTCAAAAGACGCCTTTCTCGATGTGGTTCGAAAGGCCATCGCCGGGAACGCGGACATCGTGGCCATTGGCGGCGGTGATGGCACCCTGGGCTCCGGCGCCCAGGCGCTCCTCGGGAGCGCCAAGCCCCTCGGCGTCTTGCCCCTGGGCACGCTTAACCACTTCGCCAGGGACGCCGGCATTCCTCTCGACCTCGGCCTTGCCATAGAGACCATCCGGAACGGGCACGTGATCGAGGTGGATGTCGGCGAGGTGAATGGGCGCATCTTCCTGAACAACTCGTCCATTGGCCTCTACCCCACCGCGGTCGCTGAGCGCGAGGAGTTGCGGCATCAGAGCGGCGGAGGCAAATGGCTGGCCATGTTCAGCGCTTCGGCGAACGTCTTTAGGCGCTTCCCCCTTCTCCACGTCGCTCTGCATGCTGAAGGCCAGATGGTCGCCCTGACCACGCCCTTCGTTTTCGTCGGAAACAACCGATACGAAATGAGTCTGCTGACTCTGGGCACGCGCGCCAGTCTGCAAGGCGGAAAGCTGAGTGTCTACGTTCCCCGAGACGGCGGGCGGACCGGGCTCCTCCGACTCGCTCTGCGAGCCCTGATCGGGCGCCTCGATCAGGAGCGCGACTTCCACTCCGCTACCCTTCGCGAGCTCGAGATACGAACGCGGCGTTCATCCCTTCGCGTCTCCTTCGATGGAGAGGTGACACGGATGACCTCGCCCATTCGCTACATCATCCGACCGCGCGCCCTTCGCGTTCTCGTCCCTGTACCCGCCATGGCGGCGGCGGCGGCATGAAGGACATCGCCCATGTCTCCGACCTCCACTTCGGCGCCGAACAAAAGGAGGTCGTCGAAGGCCTCATCCTGGATCTTGCCCGCGTCACCCCTTCGCTGCTGGTGGTGAGGGGTGACCTGACCCAACGGGCGAGGCGAAAGGAGTTCATCGACGCCCGGCACTTCCTGGATCGCATCCCCTGCCCGAGGCTGGTGGTTCCGGGCAATCACGACATCCCGCCGTGCTCCGCCTTCAGGCGCTGGGTGACGACGGCGAGCGCGAAGCCTCCCCTCTTGGGGGAGGCGAAAGCCTGGCCTCGGGCCATGGCGGAGACCACGGCAGAGGCGAGCGCGAAGCCTGGCCTTGGGCCACGAG
>JANLSZ010000073.1:0-24256 GCA_031362685.1 Vicinamibacteria bacterium
ATCAGCGCCATGCTGGGTGCTTTGTTGATCGTGCTCATCCGGCAGTCGATCCGCACTCTGCGCTTCGACCAGAACTACGAGTGGATCATCGTGGGCTGCGCGATCATCATCGCGGTGGTGCTGGACCAGGGCAGCGCGCAGCTGAATGCCCGGCGTCTGGCGCGCGCGGCGAACCGGGAGTCGTGACCAGCGAAGCGGTGGGCTTCGTGGGCCTGGGCAAGACCTTCCCGGGGGTGCGCGCGCTGCACGACGTCACCTTCGGCATCGCGGCCGGTTCCGTGCATGCCCTTTGCGGCGAGAACGGCGCGGGCAAGAGCACCCTCGGAAAGATACTGGCCGGCATTCATCCGCCGGACGCCGGCCACCTCGTGGTCTTCGGAGAGACGGTGCGATTCGAAAGTCCGCGCGAGGCGCTCGCCAAAGGAATCGGCATGGTCCACCAGGAGCTTTCCTTCTGCGAGAACCTTTCGGTGGCGGAGAACCTTTGCCTCGCCGCCTTGCCCGCCCGCGGTGTCTTCGTCGACCGGGAAGCCACGGACCGGCGGGCCAGGGAGATGCTGGAAGCGATCGAGGCCACTATCGACGTGCGGGCGTTGGTGGGCGGACTGCCCCTGGGTCAGCGACAAATGGTTCAAATCGCCGCCGCGGTGGGCGCGGGCGCGCGGGTCATCATCTTCGATGAACCGACGAGCAGCCTCTCGCAACGCGAGGCTGAGCGCCTCTACCATTTGATCGTCCGGCTCCGAGCCTCGGGCGTGACCTCCATTTATGTCTCGCACCGCATGGACGAAATCTTCCGGCTCTGCGACGACGTCACCGTGCTGCGCGACGGCCGGCATGTGGCGACCCAGCCCCTGGCTTCCTCGGACGAAGGGGGACTGGTGCGGATGATGATTGGCCGTTCGATCGAAGGGGCGGGTGGGCATCCGGGATCCGCCGGTGCGGGCGATGAGTTGCTGCGGGTGACTCGCCTTTCCAGCCCGGGGAAGTTCCATGACGTTGCCTTCTCGCTGCGCCCGGGAGAGGTGCTCGGGCTGGCTGGCCTGGTGGGCGCAGGGCGATCGGAGATCGCGCAGGCGCTCTTCGGTTTGGACCCCGAATCGACGGGCGACATCCTCATGCAGGGGAAGCGAGTCGAGATTCGCACTCCGTCTGAAGCGATGGCGCAAGGCATCGGCCTGGTGCCCGAGGATCGAAAGCGCCAGGGCCTGGTTCTGCAGATGAGCGCCCAGAGCAACACCACGCTGCCTGTTCTCGAACGGCTCGCCCGCCTGAGCTTCATCAAGGCCGGCGAAGAGCGCGACCTGACCGCGACCTACTTCGAGCGGCTCCGGGTGCGGACTCCCGGTCAGGGCGCCCTGGCCGCCGGTTTGTCGGGCGGGAATCAGCAGAAGCTGGTCCTGGCGAAATGGCTCGCGGCCAAGGCCCGGATCCTGATTCTCGATGAGCCCACCCGCGGCGTCGATGTCGGCGCCAAGGCGGAGATCCACGCCCTCATCGACCAACTGGCCCGGGACGGCAGTGCCATCCTGCTCATCTCCAGCGAACTCCCCGAGCTGCTGAGACTCTCGACCCGGATCCTGGTCGTTCGGGGCGGCCGGATTGCCGGTGAAGTCTCGCGCGCTGACGCGAGCCAGGACGGGCTGTTGCGTCTGATGGCCGGAATCGCCGCGTAGGGGCTAAGGGCCCGGAGGAGCATGAGCCACCGGAACGCGGGGCTTTGGTTCGGCGTATCGTTCCAGACCCTGACCCAAGCCTCATCAAGGAACGAACGATGACTGACCTGTATCAACCCAAGCCCGAGCACAGGTTCACCTTTGGATTGTGGACCATCGGCAACCCGGGCCGCGACCCATTCGGCGAAGCGGTGCGGCCGGTCATGACCCCGGTGCAGCTCGTGCATCTGCTCGCTGAGGTGGGCGCTTATGGCGTCAACTTCCACGACAACGATCTCGTCCCGATCGACGCGAGCGGCGCCGAGCGTGACCGCATCGTGGCCGATTTCAAGCGAGCACTGGAAGCGACCGGGATCAAGGTCCCGATGGCAACTACGAATCTCTTCAGCGATCCGGCGTTCAAGGACGGCGCATTCACCTCCAACGACCCGCCCGTCCGGGCCTACGCGTTGCAGAAAACGATGCGTGCCATCGACCTGGGCGTGGAGTTGGGGGCGTCGGTTTACGTCTTCTGGGGCGGACGCGAAGGGGTGGAGACGGACGCCAGCAAAGACCCGCTCGAGGCCCTGAAGCATTTTCGCGAAGCCATGAACTTCCTGACCCACTACGCAAAGGATCAGAAGTACGACCTGGTGTTCGCCCTCGAAGCCAAGCCGAACGAACCGCGCCACGACATCTACCTCCCCACTACCGGCTCGATCCTCGGCTTCATCGAGACCCTCGATCATTCCGAGATGGTGGGAGTCAATCCCGAGGTGGCCCACGAGCACATGTCGGGCCTGAACTTCATGCACGCGATCGCCCAGGCCTGGGACGCGAAGAAGCTCTTCCATATCGATCTCAACGATCAGGCTTTTGGCCGCTACGATCAGGACCTGCGTTTCGGTTCTCACTCGATCAAATCCTGCTTCTTCACCGTGAAGTTCCTCGAGGACGTGGGCTACGCCGGGAGTCGGCACTTCGACTCCCACGCCTATCGCACCGAGGACCTCGCAGGGGTGAAGGACTTCGCCCGCGGCAGCATGCGCAGCTACCTCATCTACAAGGAGAAGGCGCGGCGCTGGAACGAAGACAAGGAAATTCAGGGGTTGTTGCGCAACCTGACCGCGGTTCCCATGGCTGGTTTGCCCGCGGTCGCCTCCTACTCCCGCGCCGCCGTCGATTCGTTGAAGGCGGCGTCCTTCGATCGCAAGGCGCTGGGCGCGCGCGGCCTTGGCTACGAACGCCTCGACCAGCTCACCCTCGAAGTCATCCTCGGCCTCCGCTGAGACCGAACCGCGCATGCGTCGACTTTTTCTCGGCATCGACGTTTCCACCACGGGGGTCAAGGCGCTTCTGATCGACGAGGCAGCCGCGATCGTCGGCTCCGCCAGCACGCCGCTCACCGTCCAGAGGCCAAAGCCTCAGTGGTCTGAGCAGAATCCTCATGAATGGTGGTTCGGGACGTGGCGCAGCGTTCGCGACGCCATGGCGGCCGCCTCCGCCTCGGGCGATGAGATCGCGGCGGTGGGGCTCACGGGGCAGATGCACGGGCTGGTGCTGCTGGACGAACAACATCGTGTCCTTCGCCCCGCCATCTTGTGGAACGACCAGCGCACCGCCGCTGAATGCGACGAGATCCGGTCGCGCATGGGCGGACGGGAACGGCTGGTTCAGGTCACGGGCAACGACGCGCTCACCGGCTTCACCGCGCCGAAGATTCTCTGGGTTCGCAATCATGAGCCCGAGGTCTACGGCCCGGCGCGCCTGGTTCTTCTGCCCAAGGACTATGTGCGCCTGCGCCTGACCGGCATCCCCGCCATGGACAAGGCGGACGGCTCCGGCACATTGCTCTTCGATCTCGGCGCTCGAGACTGGTCAACCGAGGTCCTGGATTGCCTCGACATTCCGCGAGCCTTTATGCCCCCGACATTCGAGGGCCCCGAAATCACCGGGTACGTCACCAGTAAGGCAGCGGAAGAGACCGGGTTGCGCGAGGGCACTCCGGTGATGGCGGGCGGGGGTGATCAGGCGGCGGGTGCGGTGGGCGCGGGCGCCATTCGTCCTGGGGTGGTGGCGCTAACCCTTGGGACTTCGGGAGTCGTGTTCGCCACGACCGAGAGCGCTCTGGTCGAGCCCGCGGGCCGGCTGCATGCCTTCTGCCACGCCGTGCCCGGACGCTGGCACTTCATGGGGGTGACGCTTTCGGCGGCGGGAAGTCTTCAGTGGTATCGCGACACCGTAGCACCCGGCGTGCCCTTCGAGACTCTCGTGGCCGAGGCCGCCGATGTGCCCCCGGGCAGTGACGGGCTCCTCTTCACCCCGTACCTCTCCGGCGAACGCACGCCCTACCCCGACCCCATGGCCCGCGCTTCGTTTGTCGGCTTGACCGTGCGTCATCGTCGAGCCCACCTCACGCGCGCGGTGCTCGAGGGCGTGGCGTTTTCCATGAGGGATTGCTTTGCCCTTCTCAAGAGCGCCGGTCTTCCTGACGTCGGTCAGGTTCGAGTGGCGGGCGGAGGGGCCAGAAGCGCTCTGTGGCGAAAAATCGTGGCCAGTGTCTTGAAGGTGGAACTGGTCACGGTGAACAGCACGGAGGGCGCTTCCTTCGGCGCAGCCCTGCTGGCGGGTGTCGGCGCCAAGGCCTGGCCTGACGTCGATGCCGCGTGCGACGCCACCATAGCGATCACCGGACGAGACCCCGCGGACGCCGGCTGGAGTTCCGCCTATGAGGCCGCCTACTCCCGCTATCGTTCTTTGTATCCGGCGCTCAAGCCCACCTTCGACGGCCTGGAGTGAGCGCGTGAGCGTCTGGTAGCAGAGGTTTCATGAGCCTCGACGCCAATCGGGGAGCGCGGCTGTTCACTCTGAGGAACGGACGCGGTCTTGTGGTCGCGATCACGAACTACGGGGGCAGCGTGGTCGCCCTTCAGGTACCCGATCGCCACGGACATCTCGCGGATGTCGTGCTCGGCTTCGGTACTCTCGAGAGATATCAAGGGCCCCACCCCTACTTCGGCGCCCTGATCGGTCGATTCGGCAACCGCATCGCGGGAGGCCGGTTCCGTCTCGACCAGCATGACTACGTCCTGTCCACCAACGACGGCGCAAATCACCTTCATGGAGGCCTTCGGGGATTCGACCGGGCCTTCTGGGCCGGCGAACTGATCAACTCCAAGGACGGACCGGCACTCTCACTGAAGCACACCAGCGTCGATGGCGACGAGGGGTACCCCGGGACCCTCGCGACCACGGTCATCTACACCCTCACCGAACGCAACGAACTGCGCATCGACTATTCGGCCACCACCGATGCGCCCACCATCGTCAATCTGACCCATCACTCGTACTTCAACCTCGCTGGTCATGATCAGGGTGACGTTCTGGGTCACGAACTGTTCATCGACGCGGCGCACTTCACTCCCACCGATGCCGGCCTGATTCCCACCGGCGAACGGCGTCCGGTCCTGGGCACACCCTTCGACTTCACCAAACCCACCCTCATCGGCGCGCGGCTCCTCCATGACGACGCCCAGCTTGCGGCGGGCCGTGGCTACGACCACAACTTCGTGCTCAACCGCTCGGGTCAGGGACTGGTTCTCGTCGCCCGTGCCTTCGAACCCGGATCGGGACGCGTGATGGAGGTGCTGACCACCGAGCCGGGCCTGCACCTCTACACCGGCAACGCACTCGATGAATCGATGATCGGGAAGAACAACGCGGTCTATCGCCGCCACTCCGGTTTCTGCCTCGAGACGCAGCATTTCCCGGACTCGCCGAATCAGGAGGCGTTTCCGAGCACGCGCCTCGAGCCGGGGCAGCGATACGAGAGTTCCACCATCTATCGGTTCGGGGTGGCGGCCTGGCCGCGGGATAGGATGGACCAGCCTGAGTCCAAGAGAGAGAGCCCATGCCCATGAAAGCCCTGAGAGTGTCCCTTCGATTCGTGGGGGTGGCGGCACTTCTGCCCCTGGCCCTCAGCTGCGCTCCGGCCCCGAAGGACACAAACGCGCCACCCGCCGCGGTGGCCGCGACCGCCCAGCCCGCGGCCAAGTCAGCTGGACTGAAGATCGCGATGATCGCCAAGAGCTCGACCAACCCGGTGTTCCTCTCCGCCCGGACCGGTGCGTTAGCCGCGGCGAAGGAGCTGTCGGAAAAGCACGGCATTCCCATCGAGATCGCCTGGCTCACTCCACCCGCCGAAGACGGGCAGGTTCAGGCACAGCGCATCGCCCAGGCCGTGAATGAGGGCGCCCACGCCATCCTCCTTTCCTGTTCCGACGCCGGCAAGGCCCAGGGCGCCATCGACGACGCCGTCTCCCGCGGGGTTCCGGTGATGACATTCGACTCCGACGCGCCCCAGTCGAAGCGGTTCGCGTTCTACGGCGTTAACGATGTGGAAACCGGGATCACGGTCATGGCGGAACTGGCGAAGCAGATGAACGGCAAGGGCAGCGTCGCCATCCTGGCCGGAAACCAGAACGCTCCGAACCTCCGCAAGCGCGTGGATGGGGTCAAGCAGGAGGCCACGAAATACCCCGGCATCAAGATCGTGGGCACCTTCTACCATGTCGAGACTCCTCAGGATTCCGCGGCCGAAGTGATCCGGGCCCAGAACGCCTATCCCGAGATTCAGGGCTGGGCCATGATCGGCGGCTGGCCGCTCTTCACGCCCACTCTGCTCACCGACCTCGATCCGAAGAAGGTGAAGATTGTCGCGGTGGATGCGCTGCCCGCCGAACTCGCCTACGTTGAGAAGGGGCTCGCCCCCGTGCTCCTGGCCCAGTCAACCTACCTTTGGGGCTACGTCTCGGTGGGGATGATCGTGGACAAGGTCCATCTCAAGAAGGAGGTTCCCGTGCTCAACCGGATGGAACTGGTGAGGGTTTCGAAAGACAACCTGGGAACCTGGGCCCGACAGTTGAAGGACTGGGGATTCACCGACGTCTCCGAGACGTACCTGAAACTGGCGAAGTAACCACCCCGCGTCAGGAGCCTCTTAGCCACGCGGCCAGGTGGCGTGACTGCTCCGGTGTAGCGTCTTCACGAACGGTCAACGTCCATCGCTTCGAGGCGTCCGACGTTTCTGGGAAATGAAGGCCGAACCAATCGAGCGCTTCCTGGTAGCCGACTTCTTCGGTGGATCTGGTGGCCCGGCGGAACCAGGCCGAGAGATCGACGCCGGCCACGCCGGCCGCCGCCTTCTGAAACTGGTCGGAGGTGAAGCCGCGGTCGCCGGAATAACGTTTGTAGGCAAGCCGCAGAAGATCGTCGATGCTCTTCCGGCCGTTCGTGGCCTTACGGATCCGCGCGTCCAGGACAAAGCCGAGCACGGCGCCTTTCACGTAGTAGCTCACCGTGCCCGCGTTCGGGCCGACGCCGGAGTTGGAGTTGTTCCACACCTCCTCGGATGAGCGCTCGACGGTCTGGAGAAGGCGGCCCGGCTGGCTCTGCAGCGAGCTGATCTGCGCCGAAAGCCCACTGAGATATTCCTCGCGCGTGCTCAGGCCAGACCGGTGAACCATCAGGTTTGCGAAGTAGGTGGTCAGTCCCTCGGAAATCCACAGGCCGCTCGTGGTCGGCGCCTTGTCGAAGTCGAAAGGCCCCAGTTCCACCGGACGAAGGCGCTTCCCATTGAACGCGTGGAAGTACTCGTGGCCTACGAAGCCGAGCCAGCTCAGATAGGCCTTAGGAGTGGTGACCCGGGCGGCGCTTGAAGTCAGGAGAGTCGAGTCCTTGTGCTCGAGGCCGCCGCCGCCCTGACGAAACACGTTGAGAAAGACGTAGCGATCGAACGGAAGAAAGCCCCAGAAGCGTCGGGTCTCCGTCACAATCCGGGCGAGATCACGAGCCCCCTTGGCTCCATCCCAGTCCCCCGCATCGCCGGCATCAACGAGAGTGTGTTCGCTGCCTGCCACCTTGAAGGGATGCACGGAGAGGAATCCGGAGAGAATTGGTGAATCCACCAGCATCTCGTAGTCACGGGCACGGAACTCGAGGGTCGCGGAGGTTTTCGACGCAGGCAACGCGGTCATCGCGGTCCACCCCGGCGGAAGCACAAGGCTCACCAGAATCGGCCATCGACGGGCCTGCACCACGGTCCTTGGGATAACGAACGTGGCGGACGGATTGATGACGAAGTAGCTGCGGGTGATCTCGTTCGTCGTCACGGATCGGCGATCGCACAGCAGCCGGTAGGTGACCACGATGCGAGCCCGCTTCCCTCCTTCGACCGTCCACTCGTTTGGCCTCGGGTGAAGTACCTCCAGCGGCGTGCCGTCCTCTCCCCGGGCTTCCAGACCCTGAACTTTCTGGGCATAGTCTTCCACCCGGTAGAAACCGGGCGACCAGACCGGCATCATCAGGGCGATCCGCGACTGCCCAGCGGTCGCGATCGTCCCTTTGACGTCGGCGAGCTGGTCCTCGACGTTGCGAACCGTCACCACATAGTGGAGCGGATCGGCCGCGTAGGCCTCGGGAAGCGCAGTTGCGAGGGCGAGCCCGAGGGCCATCGCAAAGGTACGACCGGTTGCCAAGAGGGCCTCCTTTACGGTTTGCTCGTTCCGGCTCTTCCGTACCGATCTTCGAGCCGGACCACATCATCCAGCTCCGGCGTCGACACCTCAACGATGTCGACGTCGGTGACTCCGGTCATGCGGTGGACGGTGCCGGGCGTGATGTGAAAGAGATCGCCGGGCTTCATCTCGGTCTTCTTCAAGACCGTCGGAGCCTCCTTGGCGCCCGTCTCGAACAGGAGGGTTCCGGACTGAACAAGAATCGTCTCGTCCTTCACGTTGTGATACTGAAGGGACAGGCTCTCGCCTGCTTTGATGTGCAGCAGCTTCCCCACATAGCGGTCGGTGCGGGCCCACCAGATTTCATACCCCCAGGGCTTGTCGATGCGCTTGGCACTCTCGTTCACGTGGTTTACCCTCGCAGTTCTAGTGGACCTTACGCCCGATTGTTTCGGCGGTAAGGGAGCCGGACATGATCGCCTGAGAAACCGCCCGCTCCAGCTCCTCGATTCGAGTCGAAGCCAGAACCTCGCGAACGAGTCTGATCGACGACGGCGCCATCGAAAGTTCGCGGTAGCCGAGTCCGACGAGCAGGAGGGCGCCTTCGCGGTTCGCGGCCAGTTCGCCGCACACGGAGAGCGCGACCTTGGCTTGGCGCGCCGCCGCCACAATTTCACCCAACAGCCGCACCACCCCGGGGTGAAACGGAGCGTAAAGATGACCGACCCGCGGATCCGCGCGATCGACGGCGAGGGTGTACTGAATCAGATCATTGGTGCCGACGCACAGATAGTCGAACCTGCGCCCGAGCGACTCCGCCACCAGAGCCGCGGAAGGAATCTCGATCATGGCCCCCAGCGGGGGTCGCCTGAATGCGCGGCCGGAGGAATGCAGCTCACCCCCGATCTCTTCGACCAGAGCCAGAATCTCATCCGCCTCTTTGGTGCCTCCTACAAAGGGGAACAGAATCCGAATCGCCACCTCGTCGGCCACGCGCAGCAGGGCGCGGATCTGCGGCCGGAAATACTCGCCGCCCCTTGAGAGGAGACGGAAGGCACGCAGACCAAGTGCCGGGTTCGGGCTCGCCGGACTGGCGGGGGATAGATCCTCGGGTCCCAGATCGAAGGTGCGCACGGTGAGAGGATGCGGAGCGACCGCGAGGGCCAGTCGCCGATAGATCTCGAGCTGAGCATCCTCGCTCGGCGCGCGGCCTTGTCGGGAGAGGAGGTACTCGGACCGGAAGAGTCCAACCCCCATCGCACCTGAATCGCGCACGGAACCGATATCGGATGCAAACTCAATGTTGGCGCGCAGGATGATTTCGACGCGATCCTGGGAGACCACCGGCCCTTCGGTCGGTCCGGCCACCCTCGGATCCACAACCGGCTCAATCCATGTTTCCGGAGGCGGGTTCGTGTCGATAAAACCGGCATCGCCATCGACCAGAACCAGACCCTCGCTGGCCACGTGGGCGGTCGCGGTGCGGACCCCCAGCACGCAGGGGATGGTGCGAGACCGGGCCAGGATGGCCATGTGATGGGTGGGAGACCCGTGGTCGGCGACCAGGGCCCCCACCAGCGACCAGTCGATCTCCGCCGCTTCGGAGGGCTTCAGATCCTCGCAAATGAGAACGACCTTCTCTCCCGCGGGCAGAACCAGATCGCCTTTGGTGCCGCCGAGCAGGGCGAGGACGCGATCCAGCACGTCGTCGAGATCGTGGGACCGCTCGGCAATCACGGAAGAAGCGCGTGCGAAGAGGCGGCGCAGTTCGTCACAGACGATGGTGAGCGCCCACTCGGCCCCGATCAGGCGCTCGTCGATCAGGGTGAGACTGCGGCCGGCAAAGAGAGGATCCTGAAGCATCAGGATCTGGGCGTCGAAGAGATACGCGTGCGCTTCACCGGCCTCGCGGGACAGCCTGGCCCGAAGGTCGCCCAGTTCGCTCTGGGCCGCGCGGAACGCGGTTTGAAGGCGCTCGCGTTCGCCCGGCACCGCCGCCCGCTCGAGATTCCGGAACGGCACCTGGCGTTCGGCCCGCCGGAAAACAAAGGCCTTCCCGATGACCCGCCCGGGAGCGATGGCGAAACCGGAAAGCCTCAACTCTTGGCCGCCTCGCCAAAGCCCGCGGCCACCAGAGCGGCCAGGGCGCGAATCGCCTCCTTTTCGTCCTTGCCCTCCGCTCGGATCTGGATGCTCGCTCCGCATGGAGCGGCCAGAAGCAGAAGACCAAGAATCGACTTGCCGTCCATCTCCTTGTCCTTGAACACTACCGTGATCTGGGCCGCGAATCGCGAGGCTTCCGCCACGAATCGCGCCGCCGCGCGCGCATGGAACCCCAGCGGATTCACCACCCGGACGGTCTTGCGCCTCACGGCTTGTGCGGACCCATCAAATCCCCCGCGACCTGAACGCTCTCGCGACCCTGGGCGCAGACGAGACGCGCGACTTCCTCGAGCGGCTTGGTGCGGATCTGACAGGCCTTGATGAGCATGGGAAGGTTCACGCCGGTCACCACTTCAACGTCGGCGCCGGCAAAAGGCAGGACCAGATTGGTCGGGGTGCCGCCGAACATGTCGGTCAGGATGAGAACGTCCTTCTTTCCGCATTGGGCGATCGCCTTCCCGATATGACCCTTGGCCACATCCACATCGACCTCCCAATCGATGGAGAGAGCCTGAACCTTCGGCTGCTCACCCACAATCATCTTCAGGGCGTTCACCAGTTCTTTCGCCACGTCTCCGTGGGTCACCACCAGGATGCCGATCATTTCTGTTTGAGGTCGCGATGCCGGAGCCGCACGGTGACGCCTTGAATCTGGTCGAGCTCGTGCGCCAGTTCCCGGGCGATCATGACCGAACGGTGACGGCCGCCGGTGCATCCGACGCCGATGGTCAGGTAGGCCTTGCCCTCGGCCACGTATTTCGGAACCACGAAGCTCAGGAAGTCCAGAAGCCGCGATTGAAACTCGATGGTTCCCGGCGCGCGCTTCAAGAAGCGAACGATCTTCGGGTCGAGACCGCTCAGCCGGCGCAGCCTCGGGTCGAAATGCGGATTCTTCAGAAACCGGACATCGAAAACGAGGTCGGCCTCGGTCGGAGGACCCAGCTTGAAACCGAACGACAGCACGGTGAGGACAAGCCCGTGCGTCCCTGCCTGATCGCCAAAATGCTCCTGGATGTAACCCTTCAGGTCGTGCACACTGAGGGTCGAGGTGTCGAGAATAAGATCGGCCAGGCGGCGGATGGAGGTTAACGCCTGGCGCTCCTCGCGAAGGCCGTCGCGTACCGGCTGGTTGGAAGCGAGAGGATGAGCCCTGCGTGTCTCCGAGAAACGACGGATCAGGGCGGCATCCGACGCCTCCAGGAACACCAGCCTGACCTGCACCGCCTGACGCTTGAGCCTCTCCAAGGCGCGGCCGAATTGAGCCACGAAGTTTGGCTCCCGCATGTCCACCACCAGGGCGGCTCGCGGGATGGCCGACGACTTCAGGAAGTCGACAAAGCCGGGAAGAAGCTGAATGGGGAGATTGTCGACACAGAAAAAGCCCAGGTCTTCCAGAGCATTGGCGGCGTGCGACTTCCCCGACCCGGAAAGGCCCGAGATGAGGACGATCTCGGCCTGACGCTTGGCCGGAACTCGGGACGTCTTCATTTCCGGCTCCTGGTATCGGCGTCTTCCTGAGCTTCCACCCGGCTCAGAAGGGTGGCGGTGGCGTCGTGACCTCGGGCCCGCAACAACAGATTCTTGGCCGCCAGCTCAACCAGAAGGGCCACGTTGCGCCCGGGCGCCACCGGGAGACGGAGCAGCGGAACCTCCACATCCAGGATGGCCTCGGTTTCTCGATTGAGGCCCAGGCGATCGTAGGCCTTCCTCGGATTCCACCTTTCGAGTCGAACAATGAGGTCGATGGTCTTTTCCGGACTCACCGCGGAGACGCCATACAGGTCTTGGATGTTGAGAATGCCAAGTCCGCGTATCTCCATATGGTCGCGAGTGGGCTGGGGCGAAGCCCCGAGAAGCCTCTGGCTTGTGGCCTTGATATCGACCGCGTCATCGGAGATCAGTCGATGACCGCGATCCACCAGTTCAAGACCGCACTCGGACTTCCCGATGGCACTCTCGCCTCGGATGAACACACCGACGCCAAGCACGTCGATGAGCACGCCGTGGAGCCGGGCCGTTCGAGCCAGCCGATACTCGAGAAACTCGGTCAGCCGCTTGATGAACGTCGTCGAATCGAGTTTGGTAGCGAGCAGCGGGACGCCGCGAACCTGGGATTCCCGCTGGAGTTCCGGAGGGATGTCGAGTCCACGGGTCACGACCACGCAACAAAGCGGCCGGGCCATGAGCCTGCGCAAGACAGAGGCCCGCTGCTTCACCGAAAGCGTCCGCAGATACGACGACTCACTGCCGCCCAGGATCTGCACCCGCCCCGAACTCAGATAACGAGTGAAGCCGGTGAGCGCCAGCCCGGGTCTTTGAACTCGGGATCGGTCGATCAGATTCTTGAGGCCGGACTTTCCCCCCAGCAGGCGAAGGCCCATGGGAGCGGCCTCTTCACTGAGAAGTGCCTTGACCGGAACGCGCGGGGGCAGGGATTTCTTCATCGCGGCCGGCCTTTGCGCTCGGACGAGGATGGAATCCTCATCTCCTCGCGATACTTCGCCACCGTCCTTCGCGCGATGGTGGTGCCCTGATAGGAGAGAACCTGGCCGATCTGGGCGTCGGAGAGAGGCTTGCCCGGCGTCTCGGCATCGATCATGTGGCGGATCTTCTCTTTTATCGCCACCGAACTGACCGACTCGCCCGAGTCTCCCTTGAGTCCCGAGTGGAAGAAGAACTTGAGGGGCAGGACGCCCTGGGGGGTGTGGGCGTGCTTGTTCTGAACGATGCGAGAGACGGTGGACTCGTGCATCGAGATGTCTTCGGCCACATCCCGAAGGACCATGGGCTTGAGCGCGGAAATGCCGGACTCGAAGAAGGCCTCCTGGCGCTTCAGGATGGAATCGGCCACCTTATAGAGGGTGCGCTGCCTTTGGTCCACGCTCTTGATCAGGAAGAGGGCGCTCCGCATCTTGTCCCGCACATAGGTCTTGGCCTCATCGTCCGCGGCCGAGCCTGCGCTCAGGAACTGCCGATAGCTCGACGAAATGCGGAGACGCGGGAGAGAGTCGTCGTTGAGTTCCACCACGAACGCCCCGTCTTTCTTGAAGATCATCACGTCCGGCACCACATACGAGGGAGCCTTGGCGGAGAGGGTACTGCCCGGCCGCGGATCGAGGCTTTCAATCAGATCCAGCCAGTCCAGAACTTCCGCCTCGGGTTTCTGAAGAGCCCGCACCAGACCAGGCACATCACGCGTCTCCAGAGCCCGCATGTGCGACTCCACGATGGTCACGGCCGGAGTGTTGCCGAAACCGAAGAACCGAAGCTGGATGATGAGGCACTCGCGAAGATCCCGCGCCCCCACTCCCGCCGGATCGAACGTCTGCACGAGCTGCAGCGCCTTCTCGGCCAGGGCTCGATGCGCCTCCGGATCAAGGCCCATGGCCACGCAGATTTCGTCGAGGGTGGTGGGCACAATCCGTCCGCAGGCGTTGTGATCGTTCGACTCACAGGCGGGGTCGTGGGTTCGCAGAAATCCGTCATCGTCCAGGTTCTGAATGATCCCTTCGCCCAGATCGCGTACGAGTCCGGGCGAGGCATCGTGACGCAACTGGGCGAGTAGATGGTCGCGCAGGTCGATGGTGGTCGAGAGGCGATTTTCAATCGAGTACTCGGAATCGGGGTCGCGTTGAGCCAGGTCACGAATGCCATGATCGTCCATCACATTCTCGAATAGCTTGTCGATGTCGCTGTCCTGAAGGCCGGTCTGCTCGGTGGGCAAGGGCTCGGCCGCAGCTTCGAGCACTGGTTCGGCGGCCGCGGCTTCGGTGGCCACTTCACCCGGATCGCCGTCGAACTCGGCCTCACTTCCCAGGGAACCATCGCCGCCATCGCCATCGGTCTCCGGGGTGGGCCCGGTGGGTTCGTCGTCGGGGATTTCCTCGAGCAGCGGATTCTCCACCATCTCCTGATTGATCACGTCGGCCAGCTCCAGGGTGGTCAAAGGCAGAAGCTTGATGGCCTGCTGCATGGCGGGCGTCAGCACCAGGCGCTGGGACAGCCGGGGCGAGAGGGAGAGGCGCTGCTGAAGAGCCATCGGTTACGCCTTCGGCTCCGGAAGCATCAGGTCGAAGTCATCGCCCAGATAGACCCGCCGTACCTCGGGGTCGGTGGCGAGAGCCCTGGGCGTTCCCGCGCGGAAGACCTCGCCTTCGCGAATGATGTAGGCCCGGTCGGTGATCTTGAGGGTCTCACGGACGTTGTGATCGGTGATCAAGATTCCCAGACCGCGCATCTTGAGGTAGGCGATGATCCTCTGAATATCGGCCACCGCGATGGGGTCGATGCCCGCAAACGGTTCATCAAGAAGAATAAAGAGGGGCGAGGCCGCGAGGGCCCGACAGATTTCCAGCCGACGGCATTCCCCCCCCGACAGCGTATCCGCTCTCTGCTGGGCAAGACTTGAAATGCCGAGCTCATGAAGCAGTTCGGCGGCTCGCGTCTTCTGCTCGCGCAGCGAGTAGCCGAGCGTTTCCAGAACGGCCAGCACGTTTTCTTCGGTGGTCAGTTTCCGAAAGACGCTGGTCTCCTGGGGCAAATAGCCGATGCCGGCGCGCGCCCGGAGATACATGGGCAGACTGGTGATGTCATCGCGGCCCAGAAACACCGAGCCCGCGCGCGGCTTGGTCAAACCCACGACCATGTGAAACGTAGTGGTCTTGCCCGCCCCATTGGGCCCGAGAAGGCCCACCACTTCTCCGCTCGAAATCTCGATGTCGACATCCTTGACCACGACCCGTGAGCCGTAGGCCTTGGTGAGGCCCTCCCCGCGAAGCACAATCTGGGGCGAACTCACGGTTTCTTGATCTTTCTCTGAAGCAGGGTTTCGGTGCGTCCTTCTTCCCCCACCACTTCCACCTGATCGCCGGAAGTGAAGAACGTTACCGACTTTCCCTGGACCCGGCGTCCCAGGTCCTCGAGCTTGACCGGGGCCCCCGTGATCGCCACCCGGCCGTCTAGTGTGGTGTAGAAAAGATGGGTCCCTTCGGCGGTGCGGTCCTTAGTCTTTAGGGTGACCGGCCCGCCCTGGGCCTCGAGACTGCGAACATCAAAACTCCCCGCCGGTCCAAGGCCGACCAGGATTTCCGGAGCCTTGGTTTCGAAATCCTTCTGGCGCACCGAGGCCGAACCGGTGAAAGCGAACTTCCGATCCTGGGGGGTGTAGGTCATCTTGGCGGCCCGCGCGTCCAGGCCCGCTCCGGAAGCACCGCCCGCCACCAGGATCTCAACGTCGGTATCGGCGGTGATCCGGGAGCCCTGAGGGGTCTCGACGGTTTCGATGTTGAGGGCGCGCAGCTCGTCCTCGCCCGCTCTGAACACCACGCGGTCGAGGTACTGCGTGGTCTTGAGGGGCGCGTCGTGGACCACCTGCCGGCTGGTCGCGAAAAGATCCGAGCCCGCGCTGCCGAAGGGTGCGCCGGGGATGCCGCCTTTTTGCGTATGCCTCACCCCGCCCCAAGCGCGAAAAGAACCGGTCCGCGTGTCGATGTCGATCTGGGAAGAGAGGAGCGACACCTTCGCGAGCGAGTCTTCAAAAGAGGCGCCCCCGGAGACCACCATTCTTGCGGTCTTCTCGCTGAACTCCGCCTTGTTCCCCGTGCCCCGCTGGTTCGTTCTTTCGAATACGACTTTCTCCACGAACGATATGGTTTCCGCCTCTCCGGTTTTCGGGTCGAGAGCCGCAACGAAGTCGGTGGACGAGATCGACCTCGCCTCGCCCGCCCGCGGATTCAGAGGGACGAAACGAACACTGGTGCCGCTATTGCCGAGATATTCCCGGAGCTTCCCATCCGGGCCGAACTTGAAGATCAGCGCATCGCCGCGGATCTCTCGCCGTTCGGGTGGGTCCTGAGGCCCAGGATCCACGATCATCACGGCTTCCGGTCCAGCCGCCACCTCCTCGAGCGCCCGGCCCTCCCCAAAGGTCATCTCGAGGCGGCGGCCTCGGATGGTCTTGCGACCGTTGGCCCGAGGGAAGGAAAAGCCAAGCGGGCCGGTATCGCCCTGCGCGACCAGTTCGAAGCCGTCGCGGAAGAGCGCACGATAAATGGCCCGGTCCGCGCCGAAGTAAAGCTGCAAAGAACCCGAGCGCGTCCGGTTTGCTCCTTGCTGGACCCGCACGTTGCCCTCCAGAAAAAGGGCATTCCGCTCTCGCGAAAGGCAGGCGGCGTCGGCTTCAATGTCTGCCGCGGGGTCGTCCCGGTCCCGCAGGCGGATCTTGACGTCCTTGAAGAAGGTAATCGAGTCGCTCCATCCTTCATAGAGCATGCCTCGAGCCTCCCCCGAAACATCCTTGCGCTTGAAGGTGACCCTGCGTTCGCTCTGGGCGAGGCCGTCGCGGCCATCGTAGAAGAGTTCTTCGGTCTCCAGCACCAGACCATCATCGGTGGTCATCTTGACGTGGCCCTGAAACAAGGCCGAAGGGCGACTTGCAACATGTTGGGCATGGTCAGCCACGATCTCGACCGTGGCCTGCCGGCCCTCGGACATGAAGGGAATCCGGGCCTTCACAGTATCCAGGAACCGGCGCTCAGCCTCCCGCCCCGAAGAACCCTCGGCTTCGAGCCGGATTCCTTTTTTCCCGGAGGCGCTGAAGGACTCAAACACCAGAGCTTCGAGCTTGTCGGCCCGAGGATCGGTTGGGGCGTAACCCGGGGTGGGCGAAGGGGGAGAAAGCAGGACCGCGGGGCCTGGCGATCCGGCCCTGGCCGGCTGCCCCCCGGCCGTCGAGGGAGCCGGGCCGGGCTTGCTGAGTGATCGGAACACCGCCACGGAGACGCCAATAACCACTAGAACGGCCAGCATTCTCAGGATCCACATGGGATTAGAACGGAGCGCGCTGGCTCGGCGTTTTTCCTGGAACGACTCTTGCATTCGGGTCGTTTATAGACCGAGGAAGCGGTTCAGGGCAAGTTTCCGAGGACGCAAGGACCCCGTCCCTATCGAGCAGGGGTTAGGGTCGCCAGAGTCCAAAGCAAGGACCTTCTACATCCAGGGCCGTCTCTCTCCGAGGTGTTGAGCCAGGAGGCTCAGCGCCGTTGTGACTCCCCCGGGCAAGCCGGTAACAAGAACACCATCAAGGAGAGAGAACACATGCGTATCGAGTTCATTGACAAGGAAAATGGTCCGAAGAACCTCATCAGCGAGGCGGAGATCCTCTTCGAATCCGAAGACGGCCTGCTCGCCGGGCTCAAACTCGTCGGCTTCAGCCTGTGGCGAACCGAAAAGGGAGAGCCGAGCGTCACCATGCCATCAAGATCCTGGGGAGATCCTGGAGAACGAAAGTTCTTCGATCTCCTCCGGGGCGGCGACGGTGGTGGCGACGCCGTGCGCAGACTGAAGACCGCGCTGTGCGACCAGCATCGGCTGCGGGACAGGAACGCAGCGTAGGCAGGTCGCGACCGGCGGAGGGTTGGGGGACCGGACAGCATTTCCCTCAAACCTCCGCCCGGTTTCTTCCTCCAAGCGCGGTCTGCGTGACACAATCCCGCACCAATGATGCCCCTCTCCCTACTGGTCCTGGCGGTGTGGATCCAGCCACTCCAAGAACCTTCAAATCAGTCGACCGCCTATGGGCTCTTTCTCGAGGCACTCTCGCTCCGAGATGTCGGAAAGGCCGATGACGCTCTCAAGGCTCTGCACAAGACACTCAAAGCCGACCCGCTGGCCGCGGATGCCCACGCCGAGATCGCCCGGATTCAAATGGACCAGGGGCGCTTCGAACTTGCCATCGCCGCGGTCACTCAGGCCATCAAGGTGGCGCCCAATCGGGCCGATATCCGCAATCTCGCCGGTCAAGTCCATCAGTTCTACGGGCAATCGGGCGGAGGCGAAAGCGAGCTACGTCTGGCCGTGCACCAGTACGAGACGGCCTCGACCCTGAATCCGACTGACCCCGCGCCCCTGCGCGACCTCACTCGGCTCTATTCGGTCCTGCGCGACGCCAAGGCGGCACTCGACACCTGGAAGCGATTGTCGGTGGCGGACCCGCGCAACACCGACGCCTTCGTCCAGGTCGCCTCTTTGTCGCTCGCCACCGGCGACACCAAAGCCGCCATCCAAGCTCTCGAAACCGCGGCCGCCGCCGATCCGCAAAATGCCCGCGTCCGGCAACTCCTCGGCGACATCAAGCAGCAGGCCGACAAGCCCGAGGAGGCGCTCAAGCACTACGAAGCGGCGGTGAAACTCGACCCCCAGGACCTCATCACCCGGTTCAAGATGGGTGAGATTCTGATCGAGGCGCACCGTGGGCCCGAGGCCCTGGCCATGGCCGACGAGATGCTGAAGCAGGACGAGAGCAACCGGTTCGCCCTTGATCTCAAAGCGCGGGCTTTCAAGGAACTGCGCCGGGTGGACGAGGCCCTGGCCATCGCGCAGAGCCTGTCCGCGGGCGACCCCAAGGATCTGAAGGCGGCCTTCCTGGTCGTCACCCTTCTCGAACAGAACGGTTCCCTCGATCAGGCCGAGGAAAAGCTCAACGGTCTGATCCGCCGCAACACCGCGGGGGAAGACGCCCTAAGCATCGCGAGAAACAACCGGGTGTTCTGGGCCCATACGGGAATGGTGCGGCAGAGGCTCGGCCGTTACAAGGAAGCGGCCGAGGCGTTCGGCGAAGCGGCGAATGCGGGGAAGGAACGTGACGTTTCGCTAGTGACCTATCGGATCGACGCGCTCATCTCCGCGAAAGACTTCGAGAAGGCGCTCAAGGAGGCACGGGCGGCCCGGCAGGATCCCGCCTTCAAGGACGAGGCCGATCTCAAGTTCCTCGAGGCCTACGCACTGCGCGGCACCGGAGACGAGAAGGGCGCACAAGCCCAGGTGGACGCCCTGCTCGCGGCGGCGAAGGACGACCCCAAAGACACTCTGGCCGCCGCCGAATTCCATCAACGCGGCAAGAACATGGAACGGGCGGGGGCGCTTTTTGCCCGGGTGGCCGAAAAAGACCCGACGAACGTCCGCGCCTTCTTCAGTCTCGGCGCGGTGCTCGAACGCCAGAAAAAGTTCGACCAGGCGGAAGAGGCTTTCCGAAAGGCGCTGGCCCTGGCACCCGATTCGGCCATCACTCTCAACTATCTGGGCTATATGAACGCCGACCGGAACGTCAAGGTGGCTGAAGCCCTTTCGCTCATCCAGAAGGCCCTGGCCGCCGACCCAGACAACGGCTCTTATCTCGACAGCCTGGCCTGGGCGCTTCATCGCCTTGGTCGCAACGCCGAAGCCGAGACCGCTGTCCGCAAGGCCCTTGGCTCACAGGAAAAGAACGCGGTGGTGATCGCGCATCTGGGCTTGATCCTGGCCGCCAAGGGTGACCAGGCCGAGGCCCTCAAGTACCTGCGCGTGTCTTTGGACGCCGAGGACGAGGACGGCGAGCTTGACCGGGCCTTGGTGGAAGAGAGGATTCAGGCGTTGTCGCGAGCCGCCCAGAAAAAGCCTTGAGGACGCGGGCCGCGGGTGTCCTGCTGTCATTGGCGTTGGGCGCCTGCGCGGCCCGCGGTCACATAGCCACGCCCGACGAGGTCGAAAGGCTCCAGCAGGCCAGCGGTCTTTCGGCTTCCGGCCGCATCACTCTGTCCGGGCCACAGGGGCGATTCTCGGCCGGTGTGGTCTTTGGCGTGGCCAGGCCCGATTTTCTGCGCATCGAAATCCCGGCCGGAACCGGGCTTCGCTTTCTTCTGGTGGCGAAAGACGGCCGACTGAGGGCCGACCTCCCTGGGGACGACGCGATGTTCGAAGGCCCGGGCACCGCCGAGGTCATGAACAGCCTCTTCGGAATCGACCTCGAACCGAGGGATTTGGTGGGGGCTCTGCTGGGCACGCCCCCGGCAACCATGAACGTCGGGTGGCGATTCGAAGGGACTCTGCCCGCTCAGATAACCATCCTCGGATCGAACGCGACGAAGCTCTCGTTGACGCTGGACGACCCCGAGACCGAATCACCGGCGGCTCAGGCATTCGAGTTCGGCCCGCCTCGCCGACACTTGTGGACGCTTCGGGACATGTCCGAGCGGCTGGGGCTGAGACGATGAAGCCCCGACGATTTCGGTCCTTCGCCAAGATCAATCTCGGACTCGAGGTGATTGGAAAGCTCCCCGGCGGTTATCACCAGCTGAGAACTCTGTTCGCCACGCTGAGCCTCCACGACATTATCGAGATCAGGGAGACGCGGGCCGCCGGGGTTTCGGTTCAGTGCGATCACCCGGGCGTTCCAGGCGACAAGAAGAACCTGGCCGGTAGCGCGGCAATGCTGATGCGACGGTTGTCGGGGCGGAAGACCGGAATCGCCATCATGATTGAGAAACGCATTCCGGTCGGGGGCGGGCTGGGGGGAGGAAGCAGCAACGCGGCGACAGTTCTGCGGGCTCTCGACCTCATGTGGGGTTTGGGTCTGGGCCCAGACGGCCTGGTCGATGCCGCAAAAAAGCTCGGAGCGGACGTCCCCTATTTTCTGTCCGGCGGTCCGGCCCTCGGGACGGGACGGGGAGACGATATCCGTCCTCTTGATTTGCGTCTGAACCAAAAAGTGCTGCTGGTTCCAGGTCAGGGCGGGGTGTCGACGGCCACGGTGTTCCGGCGATTCGCGGCATCTTGGGATGCCTCGGGCGCCGCTTCGCCGATCGAAGCCTTCCTTCGCTCGGCCAAAGCCTTGAGCACCGGCCGGAAGCCAGGGGCGCTCCGCACCCTGAGGAACGATCTCGAGGGGGCCGCCGTGGCCGAGAGTCCGGCTCTCGCGGTCATCGCGCGGCGGGTCCGCGAAGTCGGTCGCTCTTCGGGAGCCGTCCACGCCGCCATGTCGGGAAGCGGGTCATCGTTCTTTTTGCTCTTCGACGAGGCTGCGCGAAGGCGGGCGGCGGCCGAGGCCCTGCGCCAACTCGGCGTCCCAAGCGTCAATTGCACGCTTTTGTCCAGGCGCTCGTATGTGAGTCGTTTCGAGATCAAAGCCTCGACTTAGCCCCGGCCGCCCCGCGCGGAGACACGAAGAGCGCCCGCGGGACTTCTTCGCTAAGCTTCGCCCTCTCCCTCTCTCCCCACTGGGGCGTCGCCAAGCGGTAAGGCTCGGGACTTTGAATCCCGCATCCGAAGGTTCGAATCCTTCCGCCCCAGCCAAGAGAGTCACCCGAACAGAGCGTTTTCCCGCTGAAGAGTCCCTAGAAAGACAAAGTCGCCATGGTTCGACCTCCTCACGACATCAAGATCTTCACCGGAAGCGCCAACCGCAGCTTGGGTGAATCGGTCTCCCGCTATCTCAACGTCCCGCTCGGAAAGGTCCATCTCTCGCGGTTCCTCGATGGCGAGGTGTGGTTCCAGATCGAGGAGAACGTGCGCGGCAAGGATGTCTTCGTTCTGCAGTCGACCTCGACCCCGGTTAACGAGCACCTGATGGAGCTGCTCATCATGATCGACGCATTCAGGCGAGCGAGCGCGGCCCGCATTACCGCGGTCATCCCTTACTACGGCTACGCCCGCCAGGACCGCAAAGACCGGCCGCGCGTGCCTATCTCGGCGAAGCTGGTGGCGAATCTGATCACCACTGCGGGGTGCAACCGGGTTCTCACCATGGACCTCCACGCTTCCCAGATTCAGGGCTTCTTCGACGTGCCAGTGGACCACCTCTTCGCGGCGCCGGTCATCATCGATCATGTGGCCCAGATGGATCTCGAGGACCTGTGCGTGGTCTCGCCCGACGCCGGAGGCGTCGAGCGCGCCCGCGCCTACGCCAAGCGACTCGGGGCCACCCTCGCCATCGTGGACAAGAGGCGCGAGACCGCGAACGTGGCCGAAGTGCACAACGTCATCGGCGATGTTTCGGGCAAGACGGTCCTGATCGTGGACGACCTGGTGGACACCGGGGGAACGCTGTGCAAAGTTGCCGAAGCCCTGGTCGATGCCGGGGCCGGAAAGATCCTCGCCTCCGCCTCCCACGCGGTGCTTTCGGGCCTCGCGGTAAAGAACATCAACGCCAGCCGGATCGCCCAGTTGATAGTGACCGACTCCATCGAGGAGAAGCCGGAGCGAAAATCAGATAAGATTGTCGTTCTGCCCATCGGAGAGTTGATGGGCAAGGCCATCCAGAATATTCACGAAGAAGCTTCCGTTACCAGCCTCTTCATTTGATGCCGCCCCGAAACCCCTGAGGAATCGAGCGTTCCCTGTGAAATGGGTCGCTCGCCCCCAAAGCCGGTTTCGGGGAAGTGTCCATGAGATTTGAAGACCAGAAGCCATGTCAGACATTGTTGTTTCCGCCGAATCCCGCAATCAACGCGGCAAGAATGAAGCCAAACGCCTCCGGGCCCGGGGTCGCATTCCCGCCGTCGTTTACGCTCCTCAAAAGGAGAGCGTCGCCATCAGCGTCTCGCCGCGTGAACTCGCGGCGGTCTTCAAGACGGGGGCGGCGGAAAACACCCTGGTCGACCTTGAGCTCGATGGCAAGAAGCGCAAGGTCATTCTGAAGGACTATCAGGTCCACCCGGTGCGACCCGAGTTCCTCCATGCGGATTTTTACGAAGTGGCGCTGGACAAGCTCATTCAGGTGAAGGTTCATATCGAGCTCCTGGGCGTTCCCGTCGGGGTCAAGACCCATGGCGGCCTGCTCGAGTTCGTGACTCGCGAAATCCTGGTTTCGTGCCTGCCCCTCGATATTCCGAAGAACTTCGTGGTGGACATCTCGGCGATGGAAATCGACGGCGAAGTGCGGGTTTCCGCGATCCCCATGCCGCCCAAGGTCAAAGCCCTAACCGACGGTGATCTCCTGGTGGCCCAGGTCGTGACCAAGCACGAAGAGGAAGCGGCCGCAGCGCCGGCCGAAGGTGCGGTTGCCGCAGCCGAGCCCGAAGTCGCGAAGAAGGGCAAGGCTCCCACCGAGGCTGAGGCGGCGGCTGCCGCCAAGGCGGCTCCTGGCAAGGCGATGGCACCCGCCCCTGCAGGAAAGGACGTTAAGAAAGACAAGAAGTAGCGGCCCATGCGCCTGATCGTTGGCCTCGGCAATCCGGGCGAGAAATACCGACGGACCCGGCACAACGCCGGTTTCATGGTGATCGACGAACTGGCGCAGAGGCTCACGCTGGGTGCTCAGGAACGCATCGACGACGCCTGGGCGGCGAAGACCGAAATCGCGGGCGAACGGGTGGTGCTGCTGAAGCCGCAGAGCTTCATGAACCGTTCGGGGCCGGTGGTCGAGGCGGCGCTTCGATGGTTCAACCTCGAGCCCGACCGTCTGGTCATCGTTTCGGACGACGTCGCTCTTCCATTGGGATCATTGAGGATCCGGGCCCGCGGCTCCCACGGGGGCCAGAACGGGCTTCGCTCCATCATCGAATCGATCGGTTCCGAGGAGTTCCCCAGGCTTCGGTTCGGTATCGGGTCCGCCGAGCCCGTCCTCGATCTCGCCGGCTTCGTGCTCTCGGAGTTCATCGACGCCGAGGTTCCAGGGGTGCAGGAAATGGTCTCGCGGGCGGCCGACGCGATTTCTGCCATCGTCGAGCACGGAGTCGAAGCAGCCATGAATAGCTTCAACGGAGCTCCGAACCAGCCGGAATAATCAGGGCAGCCCGAGCGCAGAAGGGCAAAGCCTTGATAGAATCACCGGCCGCACAATAAACAAACACTCCTTGCTGCAAGTAGCGAACCGGAGCCAAACGGGTTTCGCTGTCCACCACGCAAAAGCAGCTCTCTACACTGATCCATAAGGAGATCATAAAACGTGAGCCTAAGACAGTATGAGATTCTGTTCATTGCCGAACAGAACCTCGGAGAACCGGAAGTCGATACCCTGACCGCCACCATCAAGGGCTTCATCGAAAAAGAGAACGGCACAGTCGAAAGGGTCGAAAAGTGGGGCAAGAAGCGCCTCGCCTATCCCATCGGCAAGAACCGCGAAGGCAGCTACGTCCTGATGGTGGCGAACAGCCCGGGCAGCTCGATCAG
>JANLSZ010000078.1:0-2466 GCA_031362685.1 Vicinamibacteria bacterium
GATGCTGTTATCCGTGATCCCGGCGAAGGTGGCTTGGAGCGCCGGTCCGGCCAATCTGTGATCTTCATCGACTGGAACTTCGACCAGGTCCACATCCAGTATCCGTGCGGTTTGAGCGATGGAGGAATGGGCCTCGGTTGATGCGGCAATCCGCCAGCGCACGGGTCGACCACCGCCGCGTTTTATCGACGCGGCATGGCGGGCGGCGTGCAGGGCCGACAGATTGCCGACCGTGCCCCCGGGCACGAAGGTCCCGCCCGAGGCGGGGGGAAAGCCGGCCAGACCGGCGAGCCACTGCAAGGCTTCATTTTCGGCTTGGACGGCGCCGGCGGCCTCCAACCAGCTGCCTCCGTATATACCGGATGCCCCAACCAGAAGGTCGAAGATCATGGCGGCTTCGGTCGGGGCGTGGGGAATGAACGCGAGATAGCGAGGGTGATCAGCGGCGATCGTGGCCGGTCCCAGGTCGTCGACCCAGCGCCGCAAGGCGGCCGGCCCGCCCAGTCCGGCGCGGGTAATGGTCTGCCCAACCCGGCGCGCCAACGCGTCCGGTGTTGCGGATCCGCCGAGCTTCCAAGGAGCCCGGCGCCAGCGCGTGAGAATCAGGTCGAACACCTGTTGGGTCAGTTGCTCAGTCTGGGGGGTGAACCCGTGCATGGTTTCGTCGCTCTCCGTTTAGATCAAGGCATCACGCCAACGACTCGGGGTGACCGCCTTCATCGTCTCATTCTCTCGGCCCCATTCTTCGAGCACCCACCTGATTTCTCGGCGCAAAGAGTTGTTCGCATCGAGCAACCTGGCGGTCTTCAGCACCGAGCCCTAGGGCGTGCACGGGGTTGTTTCGGCACGACTGGGGGAGGGGGGCGTCCGTTACAATCGGCGGCGTCCCGTCCGTGGTGGACGGGGACGCCAACCATCGATGTCTCCCATGCGAACACCCAGGGGTCTACTTCCGGCACTCTCGCTGATGGCGTTGCTGTCGGGCCCGGGTTGCGGGCTCTTTTCCCAGACGCCCCCCGAGGTGGCCCGCGCGTACGCGGAGCTACTGGGCGGCCTGGACCCCGCAAGGCCCGGGTCGTCGGTCGCCCGCCTGCAGGAGTTCGCCCAAAGGAACCGGGCGTACTCGATCGCCGCGACCGTGGACAAGGATCTCGTCCCCTGGAAGGGTCAACTCGAACCGGCCTACCGGCATGCCCGCGACCTGGCGCGCGAGGGGCGCTTCGACGAGGCCCAGGCCATCCTCGTGGACCTCGCCCAGCTGCCGGACGAGCCCACCGGGCGGATGGCGCAGTCGTTTCTCTCCTTCGAGTTTCACCAGGCGAAAGCGTCGCAGCTCCTCTTGAAGGGCGACACCGCGGGAGCGAAGGCCGCGGCCACCGAGCTTCGCAACCTGCCTCTCGATGAAACGAAACGCCCGGAAGCCGAGCGGCTGCTGGATTCGGCGGGCATGGTGGATTCGGCCATCCGCATGACCCGAACCACCGCGCTTCAGTCGGCCGCGCGGTCGATCCACGTGGCCTTGATCTCGTCCTTCATGGACGAGGGGCGCTATCCCGAGGCGTTCAATTTGGATAGTCCGGTGCTGGCGAACCTCCGGAACACCGGCCTGCTTCGCACCGTTTCGGGCATTACTGACTACGCGGTCAAGGGCGACGAGTTCTCGCTGATCGTGACCGGACAGAACGGGGAGCGGATGCGCATCAGCAACACCGGACTCGATCCGCTCCCCTGAAGGCTCCATCGGAGTGTCACCTCACCAACGTCTAGGCTCCGATCTTCTCCGACCTGCTCCTCCACGAAGGCCCCGAGGTCACACCCGAACGAATCGCTTCCACGCCCCGCGACCCCGTGGTGATTGGGCGCAACGGTTTCAACACCCTCGATCTCCCGCGAAACCTGGTCGACGACGCCCTCGTCGGTTTGCAGGGCCTGGCCAACGGCAAGGAATTCCGCACCCCGCCGCTCATGGGCATCGGCAAGGTCGGTCCTCCTTTCCTTCACAACGCGCGCGTGTTCTTGAGCAAGTTCACCCGTGACACGTACCCGGCCGGCACCGTGTACTCGAACTCGGAAGTCACCAATGCGCCGCTCGCCGTTCGCAGCTTCGAGGATGCGCCGCGCGCGGTCATAGAAATGCACGACCTGCCTCCTCCCGATAAGCAGCTCCAGCCGGGGTCCGACCAGGGCTTTCGTTTTTTCGTTACACTTCGGCAGCATCAAGATCCGCTCCGCCGGATTGGGGCAAAGGAGGTCGCCATCGGACAGCTAGCTCAAGTTTCATTTTTCGAACGACTGGATGGGAACACTCTCGACAAGCTCGAGGCCGTCGCCCAGAAGAAGCAGTTTCCGGCGGACATGACCGTGTTTTTCCAGGATGACCCGTCGGATTCTCTCTATGTCGTTCTTTCCGGCTCGGCCAAGATCTTCCAGACCTCCGAAGACGGCAAGCAGCGCATCCTGAGAGTC
>JANLSZ010000079.1:0-3979 GCA_031362685.1 Vicinamibacteria bacterium
AGAGCAGGGCGGACAGGCGCTCGACTTCCGTCCGCAACGCCCGCCAGTCGAGGCGCCTCGGGGCGCCGTCGGTGATGGTCTCGCGATTGGGCGGGTCCACCACCGCTTCCTGGTCGGGATGACGCTCCACACAGGCGAGGAAGGCGTCATAAAGGGTCTGGGTCCCCCAATGGCCGCTGGACACCATCTGTTGAATGCGTTTCGCTTCGACGAGAATCATGGGTTCTTTCCAATTCCTGCTATGGCCGGAGGCTTGCGCTCAACTCCGGGAAAAGACGGCATCGATGAAAGTCTTCACATCGCCCAGGACCTCGTCCTTGTTGATCTCGTTGAAGACTTCGTGGCGGGCGCCCGCATAGACATGCTGCCTGAGCGCCCGGCCGCCGCACTTCGCCAGACCCTGCCGCACTACGTCCACCGGGACCAATGCATCCTCCGCGCCATGCACCCACAGGGTCGGGAGCGCACCGAAACTCGGCCCCGCGTCGATGGCAGCCAGGCAGCGCACCGTCGCCTCAAGGCTCTCGCGGGTGAGCGCCCCGTGCCAGACCAGAGGGTCGGCGGCGTAGGCGCGGCCAACTTCGGGATCACGTGACAACACGGCGGGATCGATGGGTATCTCGGGAAATGGATCCATGGCCAGCAACATTTCCGGAAGCGGCCAGGGACCGAGCACGGGCCCCGACAGCACGAGAGCCGAAAGCTCGGCGCCGAATCGCTGGGCGTAGCGCGCGGCGATCATGCCGCCCATCGAGTGGCCAATGAGAACCAGGGGAAGCCCGGGATGCTGTGCAACCGCACGCCCGGCCACCCGGTGTAGATCGGCCACCACATCTTCGAAGTCCCGGATGAGCATCCGCACCCCCGCCGATCGGCCGTGCCCGAGGTGGTCCGGTCCAACCACCGAAGCACCGTGGCGGACCAGTGCCTCCGCGACGTGCTCGTAACGGCCGATGTGCTCGCCCGCGCCATGAGAGAGCACCGCGACATAACGCGCCCGGGCGTTCGGCCACTCGCGCACCGCGATTCGCCCGCAGGCTCCGTCGAACTCCCATTGCTTCGACGCCAAAGGAATTGCTTCGTTCATCTCAGATCTCCTTGCTTCCCCTCGTGGGCGACTTCTTCTTCGCCGCTTTCCGAGTCCGCGGCCTCGGCGTCCCCAGGGCCAACACTTCGTCGAATCCCGACCGCAGGCACTCGCCGAAAACCGCGGCATCGGTCACGGCGGCCGGGTCCACGTTGACCCCGATGCAGCAGATGCCATTGTGCGAAACCATGGCGAACATCGCGGCGCAGCCCGGCAAGGGCCCAAAGGGGAACATGCGGGTCACTTGCGCGCCCGCGAAGAAGATGGGCTCGGGGATCCCGGGCACGTTGCTCGCCTGCACGTCGTTGCCGCGCGCGATCTCGGCGAAGACCCGGACCAGGCCCTTGGTAGGCAAGCTCATCAGGATCGGTGCGACGGAGCCCACCACGTCCAGGGCCGCGCCCTGCCGAGCCCGGGCTACCAGTTCGTGAATCTGCCGGATCCGCCGGGCCGGATCCCGCTCGGAGAGCGGCCCCGCAAAGCGCGCGGCGCTGATGCGATTGCCCCCCAGCGGATCTTCCGCGGAACGCAGGCTGATCGGAATCGACATGGAAAGCGCCTCCGCTCGCACGCGAAAGCGCCGGTGATAGAGACGAAAGGCGCCCAGGATCCCGGCAAGGTATGCGTCGTTCACCGAACCGCCGGCCGCCTTGGCGGCGGCTTTGAACGGCTCCAGCGGCAGCTCATGGGTGAGGTAGCGATACGAAAGGCTGCGGCCCTTGAGCAGCCGCGAACTCTGCGCCGGCGGCGAGAGAAACCGGGCCAGAGTCCGGCCGAACGCCGCGGCTTCCGCCACCGTCTCGCCTGGATGCCCGAGCGCGCGGCGGGACCCCTTCCAGATGGCCTCCGACCAATGAGCCACGCTTCCGGGCACCGCACTCACCCGACGCCTGATCTCATCAGCCAGCACGGTGGCGGGAGTGATCTCGTCGGGCAAAGGCGCGGCTGGCTGCGGCTTTCGCAGATCGGGTTTGCGCGAGCGGCTGTGCATTCGCCCGAGCAGTTGCATCGCGCCGAGGCCGTCGGAGATGACGTGATGCATTTTCAGCAGGTAACCGGCCTGGCCGTCCACGAGCCCTTCGACCAGCATGGCCTGCCAGGGCGACCGCGCCCGATCGAACGGCTCCATGGCCATGTCCTGGGCGAGATCGAGCAACTGGTCGAGGCTTCCCGGGGAGGAGAGCTTCACCCGCTTCAGGTGATACCCAAGGTCGAAGTGCGGATCCACCGCCCAGGAAGGCGCACCCACCCCAAGCGCGGGCTCGATCACCCGCTTTCGAAAACGCGGGACCATGCGCGAACCCCATTCGTGAGAAGCGACGAAGCGCTTCCAGTCGGGCACGCGATCGAACAACTCGACCAGCATCAAGGTCGAGCGAAAACGCGGGTCGGCCTCCGCTCGCCACATCACGGTCTCGAGCGCGTTCATCTTCCGCTGCGCGCCCCATTTGGCGATCTCGGGGGGAAGCTCGGGTTTCGCCTTTCCCACTCAAGCCACCCCGTGGATCTCGGACGTCGGAGCCATGCGGCCCAGGCCGCGGAAGGCCTGGCGCACCGTGCCGCCGTGATTCACCACCGCATCGACCTCGCGGGCGATGGGCATTTCGACCTTATGAATCCGCGCCAGCTCCATCACCACGCTGCAGGTCTTGATGCCCTCTGCCACCATGTTCATTTCGGCCACGATGTCGGCAATGGTTCGGTCGCGGGCCAGCTGCTCGCCCACTTGACGATTGCGAGAGAGCGGGCTCAGACAGGTGGCCATCAGGTCGCCCATCCCGGTGAGCCCGGCGAAGGTGCGGGGGTCGCCGCCCATGGCCACGCCGAGCCGGGTGATCTCCGCGAGCCCGCGCGTGATCACCATGGCCCGCGTGTTGTCGCCAACCCCGAGGCCGACCGCCATGCCCGCGGAAATGGCGATGACATTCTTGAGCGCCCCGCCCAACTCGCACCCGGCCACGTCCACGCTGGTGTAGACGCGGAAGTTACGGCCCGCGAACACGCGCTGCAGCGACCGCGCCACCGTGTCGTCGGGCATGGCCACCACCGCGGCGGCCGCGTAACCCATGAGCACCTCTCGAGCCAGATTGGGCCCACCCAGGAAACCGGCGGGGTGGCCGGGCAGCACTTCTTCGATAATCTGGGTCATGCGCAGGTTCGTCTTGTGCTCGAGGCCCTTGGTGACGCTCAACACCGGCGCCCATGGGCGCAGGAACGGAGCGGCCGCTTCCAGCACACCGCGGAAGCCATGGGACGGAATAGCCACCACCAGAGCATCGGCGTCCCTCACCGCCTCTTCCAGCGAGTCGGTGGCCACGATGCCTTCATGGAGGGACAGGTCGGGCAAATAGGTGTGGTTGGTGTGCCGTTCGTTGATCTCGCGCACGACTTCGAGGTGGCGCGCCCAGAGGATGGTCGGTGCGTTCGCCGCGACCAGCGAGGCCACGGTGGAACCCCACGACCCTCCACCCAGAACGCCCACTCGGACCGGTCGGCTCATCGCGCTCTCCGCCTGGCTGCTTTCCGCGGTGACGGGCGCGGGGTTGCGCGCCGTGCGCGCGCGGCCGGACGCCTGGGTCGAACCGGGCCCGCGCTGGGCCAGTTCTCGAGGGTGTCGAGAAACAGTTGACGCACCTCGGTCACGTGCCGGTCAAGGTCGGCGATTTTCCAGCGAGCGGTCGGCATGGGTGGCAACACCACGACATCGACGGTGCCCGCGCGCAGGGCGACCTCGCCCCGCCGCAACAGGGTCCCCGCGTTGCGAATCACGATGGGTACGATGGGGACTCGCGCCTGCATGGCCAGGTGAAACGCCCCTTTCCGGAAAGTGGCGCCAAGACGCGGGGTCGGCGAACGGGTTCCCTCCGGTGCGATGACGAGCGAGATCCCGTT
>JANLSZ010000086.1:0-59400 GCA_031362685.1 Vicinamibacteria bacterium
CGCCGCCCTCGCCTTTGCCAACACTCTGCTCGCCCCTACGGCGACTCTGGTGGTGTGGACGCTGCTCGACCTCCACCGGACCCGCAAGGTCACCGCGGTGGGCGCGGCCACCGCCATCGTGGTGGGACTGGTCGCCATCACACCCGCGGCCGGCCTGGTGAGCCCGATCTCCGCCCTGGCCATCGGCGCCATCGCCGCCCTGCCGAGCTACTTCGGACTCCTCTGGCGAGCACGCACCCGGCTCGACGATTCGCTTGATGTGGTGGCCGCCCACGGTCTGGGCGGAACGGTGGGCGCCTTGCTGACCGGGATCCTCGCCGAGAAAGCCTGGGGGGCGCCGGTGGACGGACTTCTCTTCGGCAATCCGAAACAGCTGGGGATCCAGGTGGCCGCGATTCTCATCGTTGCGTCCTATAGCGCGGTTGCGTCGTGGGCGCTCCTTAGTCTGGTGGCGCTGGTGGCCCCGCTTCGGGTGTCGACGCGCGACGAAGGGCTGGGTCTCGACGTGAGCCAGCACGGCGAAGAGGCGTACGTCCGCGGCGAGGGCGCTCTGCTCATCCTGCGCGACGCGCTGCCGAGCGCGGTCGCTTCACCGGCCCCAGTCAGACTGGAGACCGTGGGTAGCCAGTCATGAAGCTGGTGGTAGCCATCGTCCGTCCCGACAAACTCAGCGACGTGCTGGAAGCCCTCTTTCGCGCTGAAGTTCGCGGCTTGACCCTCGCGCGGGTCCAGGGCCACGGAGGGGAGACCGAACACGTCGAGACCTACCGCGGCACCACCGTGCGGATGGAGCTTTCAGAGAAGGTCCGCATCGAGATCGGGGTGAGCGATCACTTCGTCGAGCCTACGATCCGGGCCATCCTGGCCGCCGCCCGCACCGGCGAAGTGGGCGACGGCAAAGTGTTCGTGCTTCCGGTCGAGAAGGTCTACCGCATCCGCACCGGCGAGGAAGACCAGAGCGCAGTGACTCCCCTGTTCCCGCCGAGCGAGGGCGATTAGCGAGTACTCCGGTCTATCTCTGCACGGGTTTGAGGACGAACGACTGCTTGCCTTCCGTGCCATCGAGCTCGGCCTTGAGCGAGCCTTCGGGAGTTAGTGAGTACCGGATCCACTTCGGATGATCGTGCTCCGGATTTTCGAACGTGGCGGACTTGCCGTCCGACGCCGTGAGTTTGAAGTCGGTCTTCGGCTTTCCGCCCGGCTGCGCTACGTAGAAGACCCCGTCTTTTCGAAACTCGATGCGCAGGAATTCGAAGGCGATGGCGCGCTCACCCTTGATCGTGCGCCCCAACCCGAGCATCAATCCGCCGGCCTCCTCGGTCCACCGCTCCTCGAACTTGATCCCTAGAGGTCCGCCCTCCCAGGCGCCTTTCATGAAGGCAAGATCGGCGGGGCCGGCCGCGGCCAGGATGGCGAAAGCAAAAGTGGCAATCATGGCGTTCTCCTTGATCGGGCTATCGAACCTGCGCTTGGGATTTCTTTCCGGCGGCTTCCACCGCGGCGCCGTACTCTTCGAACGAGACCGCGGGGCCGGTTCCGAGGCCAGGCATCGGAGCCTGCACGGTGTGGTCCATCTCCGGCTGGCCCATGCGCTGAGCCGAGTAGGACCTGGTGAACTCGACACCGATCAGAACGAGCAGAGCGAGAGCAGCCCACCGCCATCGAAACCTCCGGTTCGGAGGTGGCCTTCGAATACTCGCGGCCTGAGCCAGGAAGGCGACGATGGCGAGGGAGGGCAGCCATGAACGCAAGGATGAAGCCAGGCCATCGGAAAGGAGGTAGTAGCCAAGCAGACTCACGGCCACGGCCAGGGGACGAAGCCAGGTGTAGACCGCGAAATGACTCAGCACGTCCGCCATTCGCGCCTTGCGTCCCGCTGCTCTAAGTAAACCCAGCAGGATCGAAGCCAGAACCAGAATCGCCACCAGTTCGCTTGCGCCCTGCCAGACCACCCCCACCAGACGCTGAGAGTTCCAGGGCGACCAGAACTCAGGCAGCAAGATCGTCTCGAGGATCAAGGCCACGAGAGCGATGACGACGTACTTGACCCAGGTGAGCGGGGTTCGCCTCTGATCGAGTCCGTGGAGATCTTCGGGGGAAATCGGCTGGGTGGCCTCGGCGCTCACCTCCTCGATTTCGATTTCGGCCAGCCCCAGCCGCGCGCGCAACCGGGTGGAGAGCGGTTCGGAGGCGACCCGCCTCGGCCCGGCATAGAGGCCGTTCGTGCCGGAGCCATCGAAGATGAACAATGCGCCCGACGAGTCGCGTTCGATCCTCGCGTGGTCGCGCGAGACCGAAGGGTCGGTGAGGACCAAATCGCAGTCCGGCGATCGGCCGATCCGGATGGGCGTCGACTTGAAGAGCTGCTCGCGCACCGGAACACCGTCGCGAAGGACGCGGATGACCAACATCACTTCCCGCCCCAGGACACGTTTTCGATCAGGCGCTTCGAGAGGTCGAGCGCCGATTTCATTCGGAAGCCCTTGAAGCTCAGAGAGACGAACATCGCCTCTTTCGGACGGGAGAGACTGGTGGCGACGAGGTCGACATCGAAAAGGCCGGGCGACTTCCTGAACGCCACCGCACAGGTCGTCATCTTCCAGGCCTCGGCGCGCACCAGGACGCGGTTCGATGCGCACTCGGGCGGCCCGAGATCGGGGTCGCCGGCGGCCCGGGGCGACACCTCCTGATGCGACTGGGCATGAGAGGGAAGATAGCCGTAAAGCCCATAGCTGCTCGTCGCCGATGTGAAATGCTCGATCTGAAGCTGCACCGAAGCTATGGGCCCCACGTCCTCGATGGCGGGGGTGAACTGCAGATCGCATCCGTACTGGCTCTTCACCACACCCTCCCGCTCAAACTCCTGACGGTTGTCCCAGCAGGCAAAGGCCGGGGGCAGCGGCTTGCTGCGCGCGCCGCCGATGACCAGGGCAGGTTCCTTCGACCCCATCTGAAGGGCGGCGCTCAAGGCATCGAATGTCTTCTTTTCAAAGGCATCGATCTGGCGATTCATCTCCGCCTGCAACTCAGGTTTGGTCGCCTCCAGAGGAGGCCGGGCCAGAAGGTCTCGAAGCGCCTGGGTGGGCACGCCGAACGAGAGAGAGTTCGATAGCCATTGCACCGAGACATTCGTCCCCACCACCTGATCGCGAGCGTTGAGAATAGGCCCGCCGCTCATTCCCGAATTCAACGGCATCGAAAGCAGAAGGCGCGGCACCACGCCCTTGGTCGCGAAGCCATTCGCGTTCCCTTCGATCAGGCTCATGCCGAGGCCCTCGGGATTGCCGAAAGAAATGATCCGCTCCCCCGCCTCCGGAGGCGCCGCGGCCAGAGCGAGCGGCTTGCCCGTGACCCCCGTCGCGCGGACCAGGGCGATGTCATGGACGAGATCGAATTGCACCAGGGAGAGCGGATACTCGCCCGTCTCACTCTTCGCGCGCAGTTGGTTGCGAACCGGGTCGTGAACGAAGGAGGCGACCACGTGGTAGTTGGTCGCGATCAGGCCGTCGGCCGAGACCAGATACCCACTGCCCAGGCTGCTCTTAGCCTCCCGATTCCCGGAGTGAATCTCGATGGTGAACAGGCTCGGCTTGAGACGAGCGTAGGCGCTTTCCGGAGTGGCGGGGGTTTGCGAAGCCGCGAGGGCAATAAGGGCGAGCAGCAGGTTCATCCGGTGGAGTTTCTCACCCCGGTTCGTGATTTCGACGTTGCTCCCCTATCCTCCTCCCTCATTTCACAACCGGGCGCAGCCTCGCGAGTGTTCAAAGGAGATTACATGGATAAGAAGATCATTGCCGTGGTCGGAGCCACCGGCGCGCAGGGCGGAGGGCTCGTACGGGCCATCCTCGCCGATCCGAATGGCGGATTCGCGGTGCGCGCTCTCACCCGCGACGTCAACAGCGCCAAGGCGAAAGAACTGGCCGCCCTCGGGGCTGAGGTGGTGGCGGCGAATGTCGACGATTCCGGCAGCCTGGCCCGCGCATTTGCCGGGGCCTACGGCGCCTACTGCGTGACCTTCTTCTGGGATCACTTCTCGCCCGACAAGGAAATAGCCCAGGTTCAGGCCATGGCCAGCGCCGCGAAGGCTGCGGGCGTGAAGCACGTCATCTGGTCGACGCTCGAGGACACGCGACTTCACGTCCCCCTCGACGACAACCGGATGCCCACTCTTCAGGGCAAGTACAAAGTGCCCCACTTCGACGCCAAGGGCGCCTCCGACCATTTGTTTACGGACGCGGGCGTGCCCACCACCTTCCTCCTCACCTCCTTCTACTGGGACAACCTGATTCACTTCGGCATGGGACCGAAGAAGGGCGCCGACGGGAAGCTCGGCTTCGTCCTTCCCATGGCGGACCAGAAGCTCCCCGGCATCGCCGCGGAGGACATCGGCCGGAGCGCTTACGGGATCTTCAAGGCGGGAAACCAGTACGTGGGTCGCACCGTCGGCATCGCCGGCGAACATCTGACCGGAACGCAGATGGCGAAGGCTCTTTCGGATGCTTTCGGGCAGGAGATCGCCTACAACTACGTGCCGCCCGAGGTTTATCGGACCTTCGGCTTCCCCGGCGCCGACGACCTCGCCAACATGTTCCAGTACAACCGTGACTTCGCGACACAGTTCTGCGCGGCCCGAGACCTTTCCGTCTCGCGGTCACTCAATCCGAAGCTTGAGACGTTTGCGCACTGGCTCAAGGCGAACAAGGAGCGGATTCCGCCCGCCTAGCCGCCACCGCGATCGGGGGTCAGGTCCGGACTTCGATCTTCTTCATCACCGGCTCCACGATGGGAGCGGTGAGGTGGAGCACTCCGGCACGGTAGTCGGCCTTGACCCCGTCCGGGTTGATGAGGGCGGGAAGGTGAACCGAGCCGAAGAACTGGAGGGAGCTGCCGTCCGGCCGGCTCGCGCCCGCCGCCGGGGCTTTGCCTGACGGGGCCTCTTCACGCCTGGCCTTGATCAGCACGTCCTCGGCGGTCACCTGCACGTCGAGATTCCTGGGATCCACTCCGGGCAGGTTGGCGTCGATCTCGAAGCTGCCATTCGCGCGTCGCAGCTCGATGGCAGGTTCGAACGAGATCTCCTTCTCCGCGTTGAGCCAGTCGTCCAGTTCGCCGGCCCAGGAATTCCCGCGGCTTCGGAACAACTCGAAAGCGCGCTGTCGGATCATTTCGAAGTGCTGTGACACTTCATCAAGGATTGAATCGGTCCGCCTGACCGCAAGTTCTGTCTTTTTCATGGAGTCCTCCGGTTGAATGTCTGGTTGGTTTGATTTGCTCCGGGCCGCCCACGGAGTCTGGAAACAACGATCGGGGTCGGGACGCGTCATACCCGGGGAGTTCTCGCGTTCCGCGTTTACGAACTATCCCTCTCAAACGCCAGCAAGACCCGTGCCTCGCCCCGCGGCGACCCTAACTGCCTATTCTGTGGAGCAGGCCTGGCTCCGTCCTCTCCCCGAACCGGAAGATCGTGCGGCGAACCCGGAAAATTCTGCATCCCGAAGGGATTCATTTGGCTCATTGTTCGGGGCTGGCCGTGATGGGATCGTGTCCATGCCGTCGCTCTTCGGGCGTGAGGCGAGGCGAGAACAGGGAGGACGTCTTTGAACACCGGAAAGATTCCCCAGCAGTTGGTTGTACTGAGTGTCATCGGCGTCGTGGTGCTCTCGGGCTTTTTCGGGATGCGCGCGCTGTTCGTTCCCGAGTCTTTCGGCAAGTACGGCCATTACCGCGCCGACGCCGTCGATTCAGTGCGCAAGCTGCCCATCAACTACGCGGGGGCCAAGGCCTGCGCCGATTGCCACGACGACGTCGACAAGACCAAATCGCTGGGCTTCCACCGCACGGTTTCCTGTGAGGTCTGCCACGGACCGGCGGCCGCCCATATAGAAGACCCGGGCACCATCAAGCCCAGCGCGCCGCGCCAAAGAGGTTTGTGCCCTCTTTGTCACAACTACAGCCCGTCGCGACCCACCGGGTTCCCGCAGATCCTCACCGCGCAACACAATCCGGGCAAGCCCTGCATGAGCTGCCACAAGCCTCATGACCCGGTTCCGCCGAGCACGCCCAAGGAGTGCAGCGCCTGCCATCGCGGAATCTGGAGCCAGAAACAGGTCTCGCAACACGCGTCGCTGGAGTGCACCTCCTGCCATCAGGTCCCCAAGGCGCATTTCACCAATCCTCGCGGCATCACCGTGGGCAAGCCCACCGCGAACACGTTCTGCGACCAGTGTCACAGCAAGGGCGCTCCGGCCCTTTCGAGCATCCCCCGGGTGGCCCCCGAGCACGCGGGCCGCTACCTGTGCTGGGACTGCCACTATCCACATTTCCCGGAGGGGAAGCAATGAGCCTCGATGACAAAGCGGACCTGGGCGCCGTAACCGCCCCCGAGTCAGGCGAGGTCACCGCCATGGATCGTCGCCGTTTCTTCGACATGTGCTCGAAGGCAGTGCTCCCGGGGATCACCCTGGTCGCCTGCGGTGTGCCCTTCGGCAAACTCGCGAGCGACGGGACAAAGCCCGCTCCGGCCGCCCCCCCCGAGCCTGAACAACCCAGTTACGCCATGGCCATCGACATCGAGAAATGCATCGGCTGCGGGAGATGCGCGGCCGCCTGCAAGGCCGAGAACAAGGTCATCGACAATCCCCACTACGTGCGGACCTGGGTGGAGCGTTATGTGATCCCCAGGGATGGCGAAGCGCAGGTGGACAGTCCCAATGCCGGGATCGATGGCTTCCCCGATCAACCGCCGGTGGAAACGCTCAAGACGTTCTTTGTCCCGAAGCTGTGCAACCAGTGCGCAAATCCGCCCTGTGTTCAGGTTTGCCCGGTGGGCGCGACTTTTCAAACCCGGGACGGGGTGGTTCTGGTGGACGACGACTATTGCGTGGGTTGCCGATACTGCATTCAAGCTTGTCCTTACGGGGCGCGCTATCTCCATCCGGAGAAACGGGTGGCGGACAAGTGCACGTTCTGTTACCACCGCATCACCCAGGGTCTGCTGCCGGCCTGCGTTGAAGTCTGTCCGACCGGGGCCCGGGTCTTCGGTGACTTGAAACAGCGGAGCAGTCCCATCCAGCGGGTGCTCAGGTTCAACCCGATCAAGACCCTCAAGCCCGAGCTGAACACCCGCCCCAAGGTGTTCTATGCCAATGCCGACCAGGAGGTCAGGTAACCGCCATGGAGGCCTCAATTCTGGAACCGTTCACCGGTTACATCTATCCCAACGAGTATTTCCTCCAGTGGGAACTTCTCATCGTTCTCTACCCCTATCTCACCGGACTGGTTGCCGGCGCTTTCATCCTGGCCTCTCTCGAGCGGGTCTTCAGCGTCAAGGCGCTCTGGCCGGTTTACCGTCTCGCGCTGCTGAGCGCCCTGGCCTTCATGATCGTGGCTCCCCTTCCCCTTCTGGCCCACCTCGGCCATCCCGAACGATCGCTCGAGATGTTCCTGACCCCGCATACGACCTCGGCCATGGCCATGTTCGGATTCGTCTACGCCTGGTATCTGCTGGTGGTGCTGCTGCTCGAGATCTGGTTCGACTATCGCCGGGAGATCGTGGTCTGGTCCCGTGAGTCCAAGGCTCCGTGGAAGTACATCTACAAGGTCCTGACCCTGGGCACCACCGACATTTCGGAGGCGGCGCTGCGCTTCGACGACAAGGCGGGCCGGCTGATCACCATCATCGGCATTCCCTCCGCCTTCCTGCTCCACGGCTATGTGGGCTTCATTTTTGGCTCGGTCAAGGCCAATCCCTGGTGGAGTTCGGTGCTGATGCCCATCGTATTTCTCTTCTCCGCCATCGTTTCCGGGATGGCCATCGTCATGTTGATCTACATGGTCACTTGCTGGATCCGCTGGAAACCCGTGGACATGACCTGCTTGAACTAGCTGGGCGAGTTCCTTCTCTACGCGCTTATCGTGGATTTCGCCCTGGAGCTCCTGGACTTCATCCATCGTCTCTATGAATCCGAAGAGTCCATCCACATCCTCTCTCAGCTCATCACCGACCGCCTGTTCATCAGCCTGATCGTGCTTCAGGTGCTCATGGGAGGGCTGGTGCCCATGATCGGCCTCATCGTGGCTCGATTCGGCTCCCTCCCCGACGAAATGCGCCGAATGCTGTATTTCCTGGTGGGAATACTGATCCAGATCGGCATCTTCAGCATGCGCTGGAACGTGGTGGTGGGTGGGCAGATGTTCTCGAAGAGCCTGCGCGGCCTGACCATCTACAAGGTGCACCTGTTCGGCCTCGAGGGTCTTTTCTTCACCATCGGTTTGCTGTTGCTTCCGCTGCTGATACTGTACGTCCTCATGAAGCTGCTGCCGCCCTGGATCGATGGTCATCCCGAAGGTGCGCTGGCGGCCCAGCCGCACTAGGGGACCCACCCGGCCCCGGTCTTCGGGCCGCTGCCGAATCCACATGCGCGTCTTGGTTACGGGAGCCACCGGCTACATCGGTGGTCGGCTGGTGCCGCGCCTGCTGGAGAGGGGTCACCAGGTCCGCTGCGTGGCGCGGAATCCCGGCCGCCTTGATGGTCATCCCTGGCCGGACGTGGAAATCGTGCCCGGCGATCTGCAGGATCTCGAGGCGACGACCCGGGCCCTGCAGAACATCGAGGTGGCCTACTATCTGGTTCATTCCATGGCGGCCGGCCGGGCCTTTGAGGAGCAGGACCGGCTCATGGCCCTCGCCTTCGGACAGGCGGCGGCGAAGGCGGGCATCCGGCGCATCATCTACCTCGGCGGCCTCGGCGATTCCGCGCTGGTGCACAGCAAGCACCTCGTGTCCCGTCAGGAAGTGGGCCGCTGCCTTGCCGAGGGAGGGGTGCCGGTGGTCGAGTTCCGGGCCGCGGTCATCGTGGGGTCGGGGAGCGTGAGCTTCGAAATGATTCGCCACCTGACCGAACGCCTGCCCGTGATGATTACCCCCAGGTGGGTGAACACGCGATGCCAGCCGGTGGGCATCCGCTCGGTGCTGCAATATCTCGTGGAAGCGCTCGACCACCCCTCGGCCAGCGGGATCTACGAGATCGGGGGCCAGGACGTCCTCACCTACAAGGAGATGATGCTGCGTTACGCACGCATCCGCGGCCTGCGACGCTTCATCCTGACCCTCCCGGTTCCCCGGCCCGAGCTCAGCAGCCGGTGGGTGGACCTGGTCACGCCTATTCCCTTCCGCATTGCCCATCCGCTGGTGGAGAGCCTCCAGCACGAGGTGGTGGTCACCGACGACCGGGCCTTCCGCGATTTCAGCGTGCGGCCCACCGGATACGACGCGGCGGTGCGGCGCGCCCTGGAACGCATGGCCCGGGACGGAGTGGAGACCACCTGGGCTTCGAGCCTGTCCAGTTTCGCCAATGACCAGCCGGAGGCGGACGTGCTGGGTTCGCACGAGGGCCTGTTGCTGGACCGGCGGCGGCGGCGGGTGAAGGCCGAACCCGCGCGCCTCTTCGAAGCGATCTGCGCCCTGGGCGGCGAAGAAGGGTGGCCGGCGGGGAATGCCTTGTGGCAGTTGCGGGGCTTGATGGACCGCATGGCGGGCGGCGTGGGCATGCGCCGGGGTCGTCGGCATCCTCGAGAACTTCGGGTTGGCGACCCCCTCGATTTCTGGCGGGTGGAGGCGCTCGAAGCTCCGCATCTTCTGAGGCTGCGGGCCGAGATGAAACTGCCCGGTCGGGCCTGGCTGCAATTCGAGGTGTTGCCCGACCCCGAGGGATCTCGAGTGGAACAGACGGCATTCTTCGAGCCACACGGCCTCCTCGGCTACATTTACTGGTACTCGGTGCTTCCACTCCACCGGTTCGTTTTCCCCGGCCTCATCGGAGCCCTGAAAATCAAATCGGAATCCTCCTAGAAACCGTAGAGCCGCCGGCCCGGAGGTTACTACCCGCCCGAAAGACGGCTAATCTCGCCTTAATGAGTCCCGCTTCGTGGTCTTCGATCGCCTTTCTCGTCGCGGTGGCCCTCCTGGGCCAGCTCGCGGCCGGGCCTCTCGCCCGGGCGTAACCCACCAGGGAGCCTCAGAGCCTGAGTCTCGATGACGCCCTCGTACACGAATTCAATCAGTCGCCTCCGCAAAGTCCTGAAGGTGGGCGGCGTGAATGTGGTCGGAATCGTGATGGCCTTTGGTCTCGCGGAAGGGGTCGCGCGTCTTTCCGGTCTTGAAGCCCGCGGCGCCGCCGTCCGCGGGGACCGAGGGCTCTGGCGGTACGAAGCCCTGCGCGGCTGGGGGCTGATTCCGGGCGCCTCGGGCGAGGACAACCGGGGCGGGTCGGATCGGGGCCGCGTGCGCGTCAACGCCCAGGGATTTCGAGGCGCCGACTTCGCCCGGACCAAGGGGCCGGGCACGCGCCGCATTGTGTTCCTCGGCGATTCCTTCGGCTTCGGCGTGGGTGTGGATGAGCCCCACACCGTCACCTCGCGGCTGGCTGAGCTGGTAAATGCCGATCCCGAACTCACCCTCGGCCATCACGTGGACGTGTTGAATCTCTCGATCAGCGGCTACTCGACCGATCAGGAAATTCTCACCTTCGAGTCGGACGGCGCCCCCCTCGATCCCGCCGTGGTCATCCTTCTCATGTGCGACAACGACTTTGACGGGAACATGGAGGGCTTTGCCTACGGCCGGTACTACAAGCCGCGGTTTCTGCTCGAGCGCGAAACACTGAGGCTCGTGGATACGCCCGCGCCCCGGGCCGAGCGCCGGCGTCCCGCCCGCACCTGGCTCTTCGATCACTCGGCTTTTCAGGCCGCCCTCGTGGGCTGGGTCGACCGGCCCCGGCTGCGTCGGGTGGCGCGGTTCCTGGCTCCCGGCGAGGCTCCGCGGTCGCCCGGTTCGCCGGAGGAACTGATGGTCGCGTTGCTCGACAAGCTGAACCGGGAGGTCGCGAAGGTCGGAGCCGCTCTCGTGATCTTCAACACCGGCCATCGGGGTGAGAAGACACCGCTCTTCCAATCGATCCGGCCGCGTCTGGATCAGGCTGGCATTGCCAATTCGGGTCTTGAAGCTCAGCTCGGGGACGCCCGCCGGCGGCGCCCGGAACTGAAGTGGGACTTCGGCGACGACACCCACTGGAACGTCCCGGCCCATGACCTGGCGGCTCGCGTGATTCATCTTCATCTGCGCAAGCTGGCGCGGGAAGGGAAGGTTCAGCTGGCCAGGTAGCGCGCAATGCTTTCGCCCCACCCGATGAGCCAAACGGGCCAAATGGCCTATTGATCGTCATCGAGGGCGGGGCTAGCTTGGGCTTGCCATGGGAGACAAGCCAAAGGCGGGAAACAGGTTGCCCCCGCCCGCCTTCCCACGGCTCGGAATCGCCGCCGCTGCCGCGGTACTCATACTCTTGTCCCTTGCGGGCATGAAGGCGCTCGCCCAAGAGAACTCGGACTGCATCACGTGCCACGGCGAGAAGGACATCACCACGGAGCGCAGGGGCCGGACGGTGTCGGTCTACGTCTCCGAAAAGGCGTTCGGCGCTTCCATCCACGGCGGCTTGCAGTGTGTGAACTGCCATGTCGACCTCGAGGGCAAGGAACTGCCGCACGACACTCCGCTCCGCAAGGTCGACTGCAGCGGCTGCCACGACGCGGAAGTGAAGCAGCACGCGGCTTCTCTGCACGGAAAAGCGATGAAGCGAGGGGACTCGCTTGCTCCCACCTGCGCCGCCTGTCACGGGATGCACGACATCCGCGCGGTGAGGGACCCGCTCTCCCCGGTGTCTCCGCTCAACGTGCCCTTCACCTGCGGCAAGTGCCACCAGGAAGGCAGCGCGGTCATGCAGCAGCGCAAGATCCATCAGGACCACATCCTGGAGAACTACTCCGAATCAATCCACGGCGAGGCCCTGTTCAAGAAGGGCCTGATCGTGGCCGCGAACTGCGCGTCGTGCCACACCGCCCACAACATCCTGCCCCATACCGATCCCGCTTCCTCGATCGCCCGCGGCAACATCGCGAAGACCTGCACCCGGTGCCATGCCCGTATCGAGGACGTTCACCGAAAGGTCATCAAGGGGGAACTGTGGGAGAAGGAAGCTCACGTTCTGCCCGCGTGCGTCGACTGCCACCAGCCCCACAAGGTGCGCAAGGTGTTCTATGCCCAGGGTATGGCCGACGCGGACTGCATGAAGTGCCACCAGGAGAAGGGGCTCAAGGCAAAGAACGGTCGTTCGATGACCGTGGACGTGCGGGACATTCAGCACTCCCGACACCTGAAGATCGCCTGCTCTCAGTGCCACTCCGGCGTCAATGTCTCACACCGCCGCCCCTGCGAGACCATCGCCACCAAAGTGGACTGCGCCTCTTGCCACACCGAGGTGGCCCAGCAGTACGCGATCAGTCAGCACGGCAAGCTGATGCTCGACGGCAACCCGAACGCCCCAGCCTGCAAGGAATGCCACGGGACGCACGGCATCGAAGGGAAACTCCAGAGTTCCTCACCGACCTTCCCCACCAACGTCCCGAAGCTGTGTGCCCGCTGCCACCGCGAGGGCGAGAAGGCGGCGGTGCGCTACCAGGGCACCCAGCACGGAATCATCGAGGCCTACACCGAGAGTATTCATGGCAAGGGGCTGCTCAAGAGCGGCCTCACCGTCACCGCCACCTGCACCGGCTGCCACACCGCCCATGGCGTGCTCCCGAAGACGGACCCCGCCTCCACCGTCAACCGCGCGAATGTGCCGGCCACCTGCGGCAAGTGCCACCACGGCATTCAGGAGGAGTTTGAAAAGAGTGTCCACCACACGATGCTCGGGAAGACCGACAAGGATCTGCCGGTCTGCAATGACTGCCACTCCACCCATACCATCCAGCGGGCGGACGCCGAAGGCTTCAGGATGGACATCATGCAGAAGTGCGGGCGCTGCCATGGGGAGATCGCGAAGACCTACTTCGAGACCTACCACGGCAAGGTTTCTCAGCTCGGCTACAGCAAGACCGCGAAGTGTTACGACTGCCATGGCGCCCACGACATCCAGAAGATCTCCGACCCGCGCTCTCACCTTTCGCGCGAGAACGTGGTTTCGACCTGCCAGAAGTGCCACGAAGGCGCCTCGCGGCGCTTCGCCGGGTATCTGAGCCACGCGACCCACCACGACCCGGCGAGGTACCCCTGGCTCTTCTGGACCTTCTGGGGCATGACCAGCCTCCTGGCCGGTACGTTCGTGATGGGCGGAGCGCACACCCTGCTCTGGCTGCCGCGCGCGTTTCAGATGCGACGGGAACTCAAGACCGAGGAAGAAGCCGAGGAACGCGAAGCGGCGTCGGCGGCCGAAGCGCAACTCGAGAGGCGACCTGCCGCGGCCGCGTCCGCTCCTCCGGCCGAGGCGCCGGCCGACGAACTCGTGAAGAGCGAGGAAACGCCCAACGACGACGATGAGCACCAGGATAAGGGGAGCGTTTAGCCATGGAAGGCAGTAAGAGACACGCCCTCCAGTATCAGCGCTTCACCCGGCTCGACCGGACCCTCCACGTCCTGATGATCGTGAGTTTCATCAGCCTGGCTCTCACCGGGATGACCCTCAAGTTCTCCTACACCAGCTGGGCCGCGTTCATGGCGCGCCGGCTGGGAGGCTACGAGGGAGCGGGTTTCATCCACCGGTCCGCGGCGACCCTCATGTTTTGCCTGTTCGCCGTCCACCTCTGGGATCTGAACCGCAAGCGCATCCAGGAGCATGGCGGGTCGATCCTGAAGCTCGTCTTCGGTCCCGACTCCATGCTCTTCAACCGGCGTGACCTCTCCGAGCTCATCGGGACAATCAAGTGGTTCGTGGGGGCGGGCCCCCGCCCACGGTATGGGCGCTGGACCTACTGGGAGAAGTTCGACTACTTCGCCGTCTTCTGGGGGATCTTCATAATCGGCTCGACGGGTCTGATGCTGTGGTTCCCGGTTCTATTCACCACGGTCCTGCCCGGCTGGCTCATCAACGTGGCCACCATCATCCATTCCGACGAGGCCCTGCTCGCCACCGGTTTCATCTTCACCGTGCACTTCTTCAATACCCACCTCCGGCCCGAGAAGTTCCCCATGGACACCGTCGTCTTCACGGGGCGGATGTCGGTGGCGGAGTTCAAGCGCGACAAGCCGGCGGAATATGAGGCGCTGGTGGCTTCGGGGAAGCTGGAAGAGAACCTGGTCGAGCCCTATCAGCCGGTGGTTATCCGCACTATCCGAGCCTTCGCCTGGACCGCCCTGACCGTCGGCACTCTTATCGTGCTCTGGATCATCTACGCGATGGTCTTCGCCTACCGCTAGACGCGGTCCGGGTGCCGGGTGGGCGGACTCCTGACGCCCTTACATGACCTCGTGACAGAGCTCGCAGTCCTGGCGGATGACCTTGCCGTCCTTCGATTTGTGCAGATCGTCGTGGCAGCGGAAGCAGCCGGGAAACTCCATGTGGCCGCGGTTGTCGGGATGGAAGCCCCAGGTCACCTTCATGGATGGAAAAATGTTCCGCTTGTAAAGGTCCTGCATGCTGGCCACGGTGCGGGTGATGTCGGCCTGTCGCTTGGTCCAGGTATCCGGGTACTGCTTCTTGTAGAACTCGGTGAGAGAGCGTTCGATCGCCACGGCCGCCGCCTCCTGACTCTCATAGTCGACCTTGAGGGCGGCCACCGCCTCCCTCTTGAGGAAGGGCAGGTCCTTGGGCGCCCCACCGCCGGCCAGAACGGAATTGACCCCGCGTTCCACCGACCTCGCGAAGATATGACTCGGCCGATTGTGGCAGTCGATGCAGTCCATGCGCCGGCGCTCCGAGGCCTTGGCCAGATCGGCGTCGGAAACCCCCTCGGCACGGTACTCGACGACTCCACCGTCCGGAGTGGTTTGACGCACCCACGCGATGTTCTGTCGCTTGTCGTCGAGGGCTACGTACTCGATGGCGTTTTGAGCGTCCACGTGCCAGTGGATGCCCCCCGACTTGCCGCCGCCGTCGCGGCCGCCAATGCGCAGGCGCAGGGTGGTGACGCTTTCGGTGTTGGCCTCGTCATCCGCGTAGTCGCGGATCGTCTCCACCTTGTCCCCGTGGAATCGCGCGGGCCAGTGACAGTTTTCGCAGGTGTCGCCGGCCGGACGGAGATTGTGCACCGGGGAGCCGATGGGCCGGCTGTAGGTGCCGCGCAACACCGCCAGCACCTGGCGTGCGCCGGAGATCTTGGCCTTGACGAACCAGCCCGCTCCTTCGCCGATGTGGCACTCCACGCACTTTACCCGCGCGTGGGGACCGCGCTGGTAGGCGGTGTACTCCGGCTGCATGACGGTATGGCAGGTCGCTCCGCAGAAGACCACGGAGTCGGAGACTTCGACCGCCTTGTAGCCGGCCACGGAAACGATGAGGACGTTGACCGGGGTCAGGACCACGATGGCGAAAGCGATGATTCGCACCCGGGTTGAGTTGAGATCGATGCGGGGCCACCACTTCAGGGACGGGGACAGGCCTTTCTGCAAACGCCGCCGCTCGCGCCACATCCCGAAGGGAATGATGAGCAGGCCAGCCACGAACAACCCCGGAATGGCCACGACGAAGACAATCCCGAGATAGTGGTTGGTCTGGACGCCCATCACGTCCAGAAGCATGAACGCGATGAACAACAGCGCGGAGATCGTGGTCAGGACGGCGCCCGAGATGGTGATCGGGTTCCGGAAGATGCTGATCGGGGGCTCGACGTGGGTTTCGTTCAAGGGTGGGTCCTGCTCTCAAGTCAAGTAAGAAAGGGACAGCGGGGGCGCTTCGGAGAACATGAGCTTATCGGACTCGATGGCGTGGTCCGCGCTCGAACCGAAGAGGCCAGAGCCTCACCCGGATCCATCTCGATCGAGAGGGGCCGCTGCGTCTGGTTCCGAGCCGTCCTCCATCTCCTGGTCGGGTTCCCCCGACGGCGGCAACCCTTCCATGAGCCTTCGGTAGTAACTCGGTCGGGTGTGGCGGAGATGCTCGGCCGACGCCTTCCCGGTCAGCCAGGCCATGTCCATCGGATACACCTCGGGATCGAAGACGACCATGTAGGCGTGCCAGATCAGGATGGCGAAGGTGGCGAGGATCGCTTCGTAGAAATGAAGCGCGGTAGCGGCATCGCTGATCCAGGTTGGGAAGTAGGTCAGCGAGAAGTTGTTGAACCAGAGAATGAAACCGGACACCGCCATCACCGCGGTGCCCCACATGAAGGCCCAGTACTCGGCCTTCTCGGCGTAGTTGAACATCGAGAAGGTGGGCCTCGAGGCGATGCGGCCAAGGTTGTAGCGCACCATGCCCCAAAGGTCGGTCGCATCCTTGAGGCGGGGCCACATCTGCCGGAGCAGCACCCGATCCCTGGGGACGAGGAGCAGGTGGATCACGTGGTAGCCGAAGGAAAGCAGCAGCAGCACCGCGGAAATGCGATGCAGCCCGCCCCGGAAGGAAACGCCGTTCTCGAACCACAGAAGAGGGGCGGCCCACCAGGCTTCGGGGTACTTGAGGGCGAAGCCGGTGACGATCAGCAGCGGGAAGCTCACGATCACCAGCGCGTGGGCGATCCGGAAATGGAGGTTCATGCGCGGGACTTCTTCGCGGCTGGCTCCCCGCCTCGTCCCCCGCCACAGCTTGGCGAGGAAATCGAGGAGGTTGTGGAGAAGCATGCCCCCAAGGGTCAGGGGGATCAGGATCAAGTAGGTGATGCGGATCAGGCGCACCACGATGTGCTCATTGGCCCCCGCCTTCTTGACATGAATGGAACCGATGGCGAAACGTCCCCCCGCTCCCGGGTGGCACACGCCGCAGGTCCTGGCCAGGTTGGCCGCGTGGATGGTGGATCGCGGGTCCGAAGAGGGAAGGATGTTGTGAACGCCATGGCAAGAGGCGCAGTTGGCCACGGTCTGCTTGCCTGAACGTTGAGCCAGGCCGTGGTAGGAATCCTGATAGGCCGGGACATTGTCCTTGGGAAGGTTGTAGCGCGCGGTGAGTCGCTCGTCAGCATGGCAGCGGCCGCAGGTCGCGGTGGAAACCCGCGCGGGATTCACCAGCGAGTTGGGCTCACTCGGGGCCAGGAGGGCATGCTCGCCGTGGCAATCGGTGCAGACCGGCGAGCCCGTCACGCCATTCGCGACCGCCTTGCCGTGGACGCTGTCGGCGTAGGTCTTCGCCACCTCCTTGTGGCACGACCCGCAGGTCTCCGGCACCTTCCAATGGTTGGTCTTCGCGGCCGCGTCCCGCGAGGGAAGGACGCCATGACTGCCATGGCAGTCGGAACACGAGGCCGCCGCCTGACTCCCCCGCGACACCGCTCGGCCGTGAACGCTCAACCGGTAGGCGTCGACGGGACGGGCGAAGGGAATCTTGTGTCGAGCGAGGAAGTCCGGATTGCTGTGGCAGGAGCCGCAGGTGGTGGCGAGATTCGCCTTGGCCACCATCGAAGCCGCATCGCTGCGGGGGAAGATCTGGTGCGCGGGCCCGTGGCAGGAAACGCAGTCGGGCCCGTCGGGACCGGCGGTGACGCGCGCATGGACGCTCTTGCGGAGATCCTTTGGCGCGTCCTCATGGCACGAGGCGCAATCGACCTTCTTGAGTTTCGAAGCGTGGGGAAAGTCCGCGGCGGTGGCCAGGTCGACGTGGCAGTCGACACACGACATGGGGCCGTGAACCGACTTCCCGAAAACCTCGGGCCGCACCGCGATCGAGGAGCCGTCTTCCCTCGTCGCCGAGGCGTCCCCATGGCAGGTTATGCAATCGTCGTTCGACGGCGCCTTCGCCTTCTGAGCGGCTTCGCCGACGGAGGTGCACACAGCGAGAAGGCCGAGGATGACGGCGAAGGCCGACCTGGGCGCGACCAGACTCGAGACACCGGTGTGTCTTCGCTTTCTGCTCATGCGCGTGCCTGCTTTCAAGGACCTGAAAAACAACGGCGCCGCCTAGGAGCAGCGCCGTTCAGGTTGCGGATACGAACGGCGCTACTTCTTCGTTTCGACGAAGTCCTTGAGCCAGGCCACGTCGACTTCCTTGGCCTTCCTGGCTTCCTTTTGGGTGACGAGGTAGGCGCCTCGTTCGTTGTTGGTCACCTTGCCCTTGGCGGGCATCTTCTCGACGTGGCAATAGACGCAAGCGGTCGCGGGAAAGCCCGCTTCCTTCGCCTTCTTCTGAATGGGCATGGTGGCATGCGAGGACGCCGCGCCCGCGAGAAGAACACAGGCGGTGAGGATACTGACCAGGGGTTTGTTCACGGATTCTTTGCTCCTTTGCTATTTCTTGGTTTCGACAAAGTCCTTGAGCCAGGCCACATCCACTTCCTTGACCTTCTTGGCTTCCTTCTGCTTGACGAGGTAGGCGCCACGTTCGTTATGGGTCACGGCCTTCCCCTTGACTGGCACTTTCTCGTTGTGGCAATAGAGGCAACTGGTCGCGGGATAGCCCGCTTCCTTCGCCTTCTTCTGGACGGGCATGGTGGCGTGGCTGGGGGCCGCGCCTGCGAGCAGAACGCAGGAGGTGACAAGCAGGGCGAGCGACTTGTGGTTCATGGTTTCGTGGTTCCTTTGAGTTTCGTGGGAGTTAGCGGTGCTCTGGGATTTTATTAGGGATCGGGAATCGAGGCCGACACCAGGTTCGAGCCCTTCTGCGGGTATCCTTAAGAGGATCTTCACCCATATCCGGGTAACCGAAGCGATCATCCCGCCTTGGGAGAAACCAGAGAATGAGCCGAAAGACCCCTTCAACTGATGCAAAGGCATCAGGGCCTAGACAAAAGCCTCTGGATCTGCTGGACCTTTTGTCGTCCGGCGAGCCTCCCGCGTTTGCCAACGACCAGAGCCACCGGATCATCTTCTGGAACAAGGGAGCCGAGCGCTTGATGGAGCGGACGGCCGCTCAGGCCCTGGGGCGGCTTTGCCACGAGGTCTTCGGCGGCCGGGATCCTTTCGGCAACCGTTTCTGCACGGAAAACTGCGCGGTCACCTCCACCTTGAGGCGACACGAGGCCTTGAATCGGTTCGAGATCACGACCGGGGAGCGTTCGCGGTCGAAATCGGTGGGCCTCACCATCGTCGAGATTCCCGACCCTCGACCCGGCTACTTCACCGCCGTTCACATCATGGATCAGATCGACGAGAAGAGCCGGCTTTCCCGCGAACTGGCCCGGCTCCGGGAGTTGAATGGAGCGGTTCCGCATTTCACCGATGGCAGCACTCCCATTCCTCTACAGCGAGCCAAGCCGGCCTCCGCTCCTTCCTCCGAGCTCGATGCCAGCGTGGCCGAGCAGCTCTCCGACCGCGAACTGGATGTGCTCCGAGCCATCGCCTCCGGCCAGGCCAACAAGGAGATCGCGAATGCCCTGCACATCTCCGTAGCCACCACCAGAAATCACGTGCAGCACATTCTCAAGAAGCTGGACGTCCACTCGAAGCTCGAAGCCGTGGCCCTGGCCTTTCGCAACGGCTGGGCCTGAGGACCGGGAAGAGGTCAGTTTTCGGGAGGCTTGCCCTTCTCGATCTCGCGTAGCTTGAGGACGAGCCCGGCCATCACCGAGGCGATCACTACCAGCGACACCCCCATGCCGAGGCGGCGGTTCTGCAACTCGGCGAAGGCGCGGTCGGCCGCGGTCACACCCGCCTCGGCCGAGCCCATGCCTTCATGGACGGCGGCCATGAAGCGCTTTTCATCAAAGCTGTGGACGAGAACCCGCGCCTCCACGAGATGGTCCTGGCCCGTTCTCAGGGCGAAACGGTCGGCGCTCACTTCCATGCCCGCGCGCTCGGCCCGGTCGAGCAGCTTGTGGGCCTCGGCCAGGCGCGCGCTCAATTGCTGGACGGCGCGGCCCATGTTTTCGGCGGACTTGAATTGCGGGGCCTCGGAGTCGTGGCAGTTGGTGCACGTGGACTTCGGGCCTATCCCGAGCATCTCGTCGGTTGGCCGCTGCACCGCGTGGTTATCGTGGCAGGTCACGCACTGAATAGCGGGGGTGAGGTTCAGGCCCTTCTTCTTCTTCTCCGTCTCGCGATACAGACTCCCCTCGCGGGTGTGGCAGGACCCGCAGACCTGAGCGACACTCGCGATCCCGGGCGGGGCCGCGCCATGGCTGCCATGGCAATCGTTGCAGGTGGGTGCTGCCAGGTCGCCTTTCTCGTGAATGGCCTTGGCATGAACGCTGGTCTTGTAGGCGGTGGGCTGGTTGGTGGGCAGGTCGTAGCGGGCCATGAGCTCGGCGTCGTTGTGGCAGCGGGCGCAGGTGTCGGCGACCTGGGTGGGATGGACCTTGGAGCGAGGATCCTTGATGGCGCGGATCCCGTGAACCCCGTGGCAGTCCACGCAGACCGCGGTCTTGTCGTCCCCCACCGCGTTGCGCTTGCCGTGAACTGATGTCTTGTACTCGCTCAACTGGTCCACCCGGGCCTGGGGATTGAACTTCTTCATGAAGGCGGCGTCGGCATGGCACTTGGCGCAGAAGAGCGGAATCTGCAGTCGCCTGGGCTTCCCCGTCCACCCCTTCCGCTCGTCGTGAGCGGCCCCGGGATCGTCGTCGCCGCCCTTGGTCGGATCGCCGCCGTGGCAGTCGTTGCAGGACAGTCCCCTCTGAAGGTGGATGTCATCGAGATGCTTCGTGGGCTCGAGGGCCGGCCCGTCGAGCTGCTTGTGGCAGGAGATGCAAGTGCTCTCCTGCTTCGATGCCGCGGGCGACTTGGCGGTCTTGGCTTCGTCGGCGAAGGTCCACGAGGCGCTCCCCAGGGTCAGGAAGGTGACGGCTAACCAGGATCTCATGTTCAATTCAGCCTCGCTGCGGCCAGTACACCATCGCGGTGGTGACGGCCATATAGACCAGAGCCAGCCAGCCGCCCGCCACGAAGGCCAGGCTCACCCGGTTACCGGGCTTGGGTGTGCGATCGAGAAAGGGCACGGCGAACCAGACGAGGCCGGCGGCGGTGATGGCCAGAATGCCCAGCACTTCTCCCTCAAAACCCAGGATATGAGCGGGCAGCATCTTGAGGCTCTGAAACATCCAGCCGAAATACCACTCGGGACGGATGCCTGCAGGGGCGGAGGCGAAAGGATCGGCCTTCTCTCCCAACTCCCAGGGGGACAGGGCGGCGAGACCGGCCAGAACCCCAAGGGCTCCACACCAGCCAATGGCGTCGCGCAGCAGGAAGCTCGGAAGAAAGGGATAGGAGCGCAGCGGCTTGCCGGTGCGCTCTACCTCGGCCTCGACCTTCGGGGGCACGCTCATACCGTGCTTCTGGACGAACAGCAGGTGGGCGCCCAGAATTGCGGTGGTCAGGGCCGGCAGAATGGCCACGTGGATTCCGTAAAAGCGGGTGAGCGTAGCGCCCGTGACCTGGTCGCCGCCGCGGAGCAACCGCAAAGCGAATTCGCCGACCATGGGCACCCGGCCCGCCACTTCGGTTCCCACCTGAGTGGCGAAGAAGGCGAGGGTGTTCCAGGGGAGCAGGTAGCCGGAAAAACCAAAGCCCATCATCAGGGCCATCAGAGCGACGCCGGTGAGCCAGGTCAGCTCGCGCGGCTTTCGAAACGCCTTCAGGAAGAAGGCGCTGAACATATGAAGGAAGAGAACGAAGACCAGAAGGTTCGCCGACCACGAGTGGATGGAACGAATGAGCCAGCCGAAGGGAACGCGGGTCATCAGGAACTGCACGCTCTCGAAGGCCTCACCGGACGACGGGCGGTAGTAGAGCAGCAGCAGGATTCCCGTGGCCACCTGGATGCCGAACAGAAAGAGGGTCATCCCTCCCATGTAGTACCAGATGGAGTGCCGGTGGAGGGGAACCTGTTTGTGGCGCCCCATCTCGACCAGCGCAGAGAGTCCTACGCGCTCCTCGAACCAATCCCAGAGCGCGGCAAGACGTTCTTGCGCGGTCATACCTTCGAGACCACCACGTCGCCCGCCACCACGTTGACCTTGAACTCTTCCAGGGGCCGCGGAGGCGGGCCGGAAACGTTCTTGCCGCTCAAGTCATAGAAACCGTTGTGGCACGCGCACCAGATCTGCTTCAGGTCGCCGCGATACTGCACGGTGCAGTTCAGATGAGTGCAGGTGGCGGAGAGTGCTTTGTACTCGCCGTCCTCGCCTCGGATGACGATGGCCGCGTGGCCTCCGAAGGGGAAGATCTTTCCCTCATTCGCCTTGAGCTCGCCCTCCCGACAGGCGACCGCCCGCGAAGTCTGAGCCTCGGGGATGTCCGGGGGAACCAGGTAGCGCAGGACAGGGTACAGGACGGAGGCGCACATGGCTCCGGCCGACGTTCCCAGGAACCAGTTCAGCAGGCTTCGCCGTGTTTGCATCGTTCTCCCCTGAGGCGCAAGGACGCTCGCCCCTCTTCTCAACTTCTGCTCTGCTCGATCTCAAACATCAGGAACAACGACCCGAGCTTACTGTCTCTACTATCCGACAGTGAGAGACCCGAGTCATGAGCCGAACGCCTCCTTCGGTTGATGCAAAGGCATCACGGGCTCCTCCTGAAGACGAATCGCTGATAGAAGAACGAGACCAGGATCAACCCCGCAGCCAGGCCAAAGAACGAGAAGACCTGAAAGAAGCCGCCAAGGGCGGCCAGATCGTAAAGGAACACCTTGGCCACGGTGAGAATCATGAACGCGAGCGACAGATAGCGAAGCGGCTTCAGTTTCCGGGCCACTCCCGCGGCCAGAAGAACCACGGCGTACACCCCCCAGCCCACAGAGAAGGCGAGCTTCACCGCATAGCCGCGGTGGCCGGACAGGGTGATGTAGGGACCGTCGGAGAAGTAGTCGAGGATCTCCAGGTTGATCAGCCAGAACCCCAGCAGCAGTCCAATGAGGGAGATGGCCGCGGCCAGAAGACGGATCCCGCGGCCGGAGGAGGCGCGTCGCAGGAGCGACTGAGAGAACCAGGCGCACGCCGCAACCCCCCCGTACGTGTACAGAATCCAGTTGAAGATCGGGAGGCCGCGCTCCTCGTATCCCAGGACCGCCGGGTTGAAGAGCAGGCGCGCGCCCACGAGGGCGAAGAGAATCCCCGCGAATCCGGGCAGCGCCGGATGCGGCAGGCGAGCGAAGAGCCAGCACAGGCCCGCCGCCTGGATCGCCCATCCCAGGGTGACCCACTGACCGTCGAGTTGAAGTTGAATGGCCATGGTCAGGAACCAGAAAGCCACGCCCGAGAACAGAGTCAGGTGGCGGAGCCTCAGGAGGGCGCTTCGCGCATCGCCCGGAATCGGAGTATCGACAAACCGGCGGGAGACCACGCCCAGGCTCGCCACCGTGATCACGGCCAGGGCGAGAGGAAGAAGGCCGATCCAGAGTTCTCCGAAAGCACTCCGGTAGAGAGCCCCAAGCGGGAAGAAGAACATGGGACCTGAAAGCGCCGAGGCGATCCAGGGCAGGGGAACGTCTTTCCATCTCGCGAAAGGCACGATCATCGGAAGCAGGAGGAAGCAGAGATAGAAGAGGGCGCTGGCGGAGAGGGCCATTCCGTGCTGGTCCGGGGTCAGGTACGAACGCTGCCAGAGCGAAACGTACAGGGCGCTCGCCCCCAGGAGGGGCGGAAGTCCGAATGTCCAGTTCGACCGCAGCACCGAAGCGATGGCCAGACCCACCTGGATGGCGAGCCCGAGGAACAGCGGCCAACCCGTCGAGGCGAGGGGAAGGAACAGCGGCCAGCCGGTCGAGGTGCGGTCGGATCCCACCAGAGCCAGGAAGAGGCCCAGGATGCTGATCCAGGCCGAAGCCTGGACCGCGATCTCCGCTTCGAGGTCGATAGTCTCTCCCGCCTTTCTCCTGGCCAGAAACGACAGGAGCAGGGACACCAGCACCGGTCCGGTGAGGTAGAAGACGAGGGTGTTGGCGTTGACCGCGCTCAGGAACCAGATCTGGGTCAGCGCGGCGAGGCCCACGGTGCCGAGGGCCAGCGCTCCACTCAGTCTTCCGTCGTGGCCCGAGACCTCGATGAGAATGAGCACCAGAGTGGTGGCGATGGCCAGGAACGGTCCGACCGGAGCGCCCCGGCCGTAGCCGACCATGACCGTGCCGAATAGAACCAGCCCGGCTCCGGCCGCGAGGGCGGCGCTTTCGAGGACTCGAAGTTTCTCCGCCTCCGCGCGTCCGTAACCGCGGGCGATGCGCCGCGCGAGCCCGAAGAGCGACACGATGAGGATCGCGAACAGGGTCGAGCCGAAGAGCGAAACACCGCTATCGGCCTTGAGTCCCTGCAGGGCCCACCAGGCGAGGGTGAGGGTGGTGCCGATGGCCGCGCTTCTCAGCATCGAGCCGCGCCGCCAAAGCACGGCAACGATCAGAATGGCGGCGTCGAGCACGGCGATCATGACGAACAGCAGTGGCCACTGATCTATGTACTTCGTCGAGGTGGCGAGAGCGAGGGCGAACAGGAAGGGAACCAGCCCGCCGATGGCGCTCACCCGCCGCACTCCTGGTTTGTCCTGGTCCTTCGCGGCCATGGGCAGTACGAGATAGAAGATGCCAAACACCAGAGCGATGACGATCCCCGACACCATGTTGTCGGGCGATAGGGAATTCCAGAACCAGCGGATCTGAAGGAACAGGGTTCCGACGAGGCCGAGCCAGAGGAGAGAGAACCATCGGCTCTTCACCGCCACCGCGAGAGTGCCGAGGTTGAGAAGCAGGGTGTAGGCGAAGAGGCCGATCCCCGCCTCTTCAGCGGCGGCCAGAGCCATGGAGGTGGCGAAGCCGGCGAGCAGACTCAGAACCGCGGTGGCGAAGGCCTGGTAGCGCAACGCCAGCAGGCCACCGAGAGCAGTCACCCCCACCATCGCGACAAAGGCCGCGGGCATGGAGATGAGCGCGTACTGCGCGTGCGCGGCGATAAAGGCGATATAGAGGATGGCGATTCCCGCGCCCGAGATCGGGCTCGCGGCTCTCACCCGACCCTGGCGCCAGGCGATCTCGGCCGAGCCAAGCGCCCCGATTCCCGCAGCGACCGTCAGGGCGAAGGCCATCTCCGGCATGACCACGCCCTGCTCTATTGTCCATCGGGCGAAGAAGATGCCTGAAAGGAGAAAGGCAATTCCGCCCATCCAGGTGGCGCCCTTGACCCCGATGAAGCTCTCCCAGTCGGTGGGCGGCGACGCGGGGCCAGCCGTGGGCTGCGGGGATGAGGGCAGGTCGATGGAAGGGAGCGGGGCCGCCATCTCAGCGGACGGAGCGGACGGAGCGGGCATCGACGTTGGCACTTCGGTTTCGGATGGGAAGCGAGGGGGGGGTGGAGCGATGGGTCGAGGCGGAGCCACTGCATCGTCGTGGAGACCCGCGCTTTCTCCGCCGGACGTTTGCCGTTGCTCGATCTGCCGGCGCTGCGCGGCAACCGTGGCCAGGAGTTCGGCCCGTTCGTTACGCAGTTTCCGGACCTGGGAAGCCAGAGCTCTTCCCCGGAGGATGGCGAAGAACGCAACCACGAAGGCGAAAAGGGTGAGGAGCATCTTTTCAGTCCTGAGGCATGGGGCCGCCCACGATCGACTCTATTCAGAGATTGTGAAACCACCGGGACGCGCGACACCGCGCCCTCGTTGGATCGTCGAATGCAGTATGCCTCGATCGCAGCCCTTCCGGCTGTGGTTCATTTTGCCCATCGCCACGGGGGCCTTGCCGCCGGCGGGGCGGTCCAGTTCCGCCCGATCTTCTGATCGGCGCGACGGGCTCGCCGAGCCGCGGGAACCGACGCTAGAAGCGGAACCCGACCGAGAAGTTGAAGTCGCGCGGCGCCTGGTAACTGCTGGGGCTGGACGCCTTGCCGAATTCCGGCCCCTTCTGCCAATTCACACCCTCGACTGGCTTACTGGTGAAGGGATTGAACCCCGGCAAGCCGGTGGTGACAATCGTCGTGTTGAAGCCGGTCAGGGCCTGATTGTTGAGCACGTTGTTGGCCACGGCGCGGAAGAAGATCTGCACGCCGCGTGCGACCTTGCGGCTCCACGCCATGGAAAGGTCGGTCCGCCAGGCGCCTTCGAACCTGAATGCCCCGCGCCCCGAAACGAAGTAGGTCACGCTCGAGGGTGGCACCAGATAGCCCGGGTTGGTGACGTAGGCCCTGGGGTCGATCGCCATGTTGTAGTCCCAGGGCGAGCCCGAGTCGAATCGCTGCATGAACCCCAGTCCAAACTTCCCTGCCGAAGCAGGCAGCGGCAGGTCGTACGTTCCCCAGAGGCGAACCTTGTGCCGCTGGTCACCGTTGGTGTAGCCGAGGGGATAGTTCCAGCTGGCCTGGCGGTATTCCGGGTACTCGTTCGCGCTGGCGCGGGTCGCGCCGTTGGTCACATCCTCGCCCTCGACGCTGCCTTTGGACCAGGACAGCATCCAGTTGCCGTTGAGGTTCAGGCTCTTGAGCGGCCGGTAGTCGAATTGGACACTCAGACCCTTGTAGTCGCGCCGGACATCGTTCGTGTTATTGACCACGGTCTTGTTGAACTTTTGGTTGGTTCGCGGATCGGTGGCCGTCCCGGTGCCGAGGTTGACGTAGTTGCCGTAGAAATCGTAATAGCGGCGATACACCAGGTCGGCGCGGATGGCGCCTTTGTTCCCCAATTCGTGGGCCACCCCGGCCACGAACTCGTTCGAGTTCGCCGATTTGACGCCGGGGTCCACGGCGGTGCTCACGCCGGGCACGGTCGGCGACGTCCGCACCGCTCGAGTCGTCCCGCCGTTGGCGTTGAACCAATCGAAGAGAATCTTGAGGGCCTCGGCCGACGTGAGGTACGGCCCGGTGGCCCCGGTGTTCACGGCGGGGCCCTCGTACCAGAAGCTGTAGTTGGCCTCGCGCCCGGCCGCCGAGCCCGCGTCCGCAATCTGGGTATTGAACATCCCGACATAATGACCGAAGCTGAGGTTGGCGATCCACTTCCCGTCCCCGTTGACGTCGTAGGCCGCCGAGAGACGCGGAGAGAGGGAACCCGAATTCCCCACCAGGGCGCCGCCCTGGTCCTTGGTGCTGTTCTTGTCGTACCGAAGGCCCAGGTTGAAACTGAACCGGTTGTTGAGACGCCAGGCGTCGTTCAAGAACCCTGAATAGGTCCGGAGGTTGTTTCCCACCGTGTCGCTGAAGACCGGCCGATAGTCGATGAAGGCGGAGGTGGCGGTGGAGGTCCCGGGCCTCAGGATGGGGTAGACGTTGAAGCCGTCGATGATCGCGCCGGTGGTCTGCACACGGTAGCCGCTCGCCACCGAGTTCTGGTTGTTCATCCGCATCTCGTTGAAGTAATCGAAGCCGCCCACGATGCTGTGGGATCCCAGACTCTTGGTGGAGAGGAAGTAGTTCACCTTGGCGTAGGCGTCCTCGTTGTTCTTGGTGTCGACGGCGTTGGTACAGACGGCACAGAAGGTCGCGGTGTTGAACCGGGCCGAGCCGCGCGACCGGTCCCAGATGGGTGTGCCCTTGATCAAGTCCGTGAACTGGGAGCCGGTGCCGGTGTTGCTGTACCGGCGGGTGGAATACTGGCCCTCGATGAACAGGTTGGCGCCCATCACCCTCTGGTAGTTCGCGGCCAGCAGGGAGTCCTTGTTGGTGTTGTTGTACAGGCTGGCCGCGTCCAGGATGGTACCGAAACTGTTGTTTGTGAAAGCCAGACTTCGGTCGAAATAGGACAGCTTGAAGGTGTTCCTGGCGTTGATGGCGTAGGTCAGCTTGCCTTCGATGCGTTTGTCGGCCGTCTCGTTCGTGTAGTTGTACCCGGTGAAAGGAAGGGTGTTGTTGATCTGGTTGTTCTGCAGTCGACCGGCTCCGAAGAACCACAGCTTGTCCTTGAGCACCGGGCCGCCAATCGTCCCCTCGTAGGCCGGCACCGTGACATCAAGGTTCGAGTCGCCCGGGTACGGGGTGAGCGACTTCCACTTGTCGTTGGTGAAGGTGGTTCGGAACGATCCGCTGAAGGAGTTGCCCCCGGACTTCGTGACCATGTTGACCACACCGCCCTGGAACCGTCCGAACTCGGCCGAGATGTTTCCCGTCGACACCTTGGTCTCCTGAACCGCGTCCTCGACATACAGCGGACGGGCCTGCTGACGCAGGTTCTCGTTCACATTCACACCGTTGACCAGGTTGAGATTGTCGTAGGACAAAGCGCCGGAGATCATGATGTTGCCGGCCGGGCCGTTCCCGATGGCGCCGGGGGCGAGGACCGTCGCGGCCTCGAGCGTCCGTCCAATCGGAATCCTCTCGACCATGTCGGTCCTGATCGTGGTGGCCACCGTCCCGGTGGTCGCGGTCCCGGATGAGGCGGCGGTTACCTCCACCGCCTCGGTCATCGACGCGAGCGCCATCTTGACGTTCAACGGTTGCCGATCCGCCATCTTCAGGCCTACCGTCCGCTTGACGGGGGCGAAACCTTGAAGCTCGAAAGTCACGGTGTAGTCGCCAGGCGGCAGGAACGGAAGAATGTAGTCGCCGTTGGCGGACGAGACGGCCGTGCGCAGGCCCTGCAGGACCGGCGACGCCACCGTGATGGCGACACCGGGCAGCGCCAGATTGCCCGGATCAGTGATCTGCCCGGAAATGGTGCCGGTGGGATTGCCCTGAGCGAAGACAGTGCCCGCGGCCGCCATGAGGGCCAACGCCGATATCCAACTTCGTGAACCGGAGCGAAAAAGGGCAAAGACATCAGGACGCGTTCGGATATTCATCGGAGCCTCCTAACAAAATGAGAGTGGGAGCAGCATGTAATTCTGCCCAGTATGCATCGAGCTTCTTGCATCATGCAAGATGCTTGATGCATCACGGGGGGCAGGTCTATAGGATCGGCAGGACGTGGTCCTTGAACTGGGCCCGCAGGACCTTCTTGTCGAACTTCCCCACCGAGGTCTTGGGTATCTGCTCGATGAACACCACGTCATCCGGCAGCCACCACTTCGCGATGTGCGGGCGCAGGTGCTCGATGATCTGTTCCTTGGTAAGGCGACCCTTGGCCTCGGGCTTCGCCACCACGCAGGCGAGCGGTCGCTCATCCCACTTCGGGTGGGCCACCGCGATCACCGCCGCTTCGGCCACGTCGGGGTGGGCCATGATGATGCCCTCGATGGCGATGCTGGAGATCCATTCCCCGCCGGACTTCACCAGGTCCTTGGTGCGATCGGCGATGCGCATGTAACCCTGCGCGTCGATGCTGGCCACGTCCCCGGTGCACAGCCACCCGTCCTTGAACTTGTCCGGCGAAGTGTTGTCGTTGTAGTACGAAGACGCCACCCAGTTGCCGCGAGCCTGCAGTTCGCCCACGCTCTTCCCATCCCATGGAAGTTCCAGGCCGCTGTCGCCGACGATTCGGATGTCCACCCCGAAGAGCGGGCGTCCCTGCGACGTCCGGACGCGGGCCTCGGCATCCTTACCCGCGGCCTTGTGGATGGAGAGCGGCCGCGCCATGGTGCCGATGGGCGAGGTCTCGGTCATACCCCAGGCGTGAATGACATGTACGCCCAGTTCCTTGCGATAGGCCTGTTGAAGCGCCGGAGGCAATGCCGAACCGCCGCAGATCATGCGGTCCAGCGCACCGAGCCGGTCTTTCATTTTCACCAGAGGACCCAGCAGGGCCTGGAGGATCGTCGGCACTCCCCCGACGCAGGTGACGCGCCGGTCCGCCATGAGGCCGGCGAGAAGATCCGGGACCATGAACTTCCCGGGGTAGACGATATCCGCGCCGGTCATGAGGCACGCGTAAGGCAGCCCCCAGGCATTCGCGTGAAACATGGGCACGATCAGAATGGCCACGTCGCTCTCGGAAAGTGCTACGCAATCGGCGAGCGACGACGCCATGCTGTGAAGGACGTTGGACCGGTGGGAGTAGACGACGCCCTTGGGATGTCCCGTGGTTCCGGACGTGTAGCACATCGCCGCCGCTTGCCGCTCGGGAAGATCGAGCGGGTATTCCATGGGCTCGGCTCTGGCGACCAACTCTTCATAATCATGCGTTCCCGGAACCTTCGGGCCGGGCACGTCGTCGACCACGATCACGTCGCGCACGCACGTCACCTTGGCCGCGACCTTCTCCCACAGGGGCCAGAGGGATTTGTCGACGATGACCACGCGGTCTTCGGCGTGAGAGACGATGTAGGCGATGTCGTCAGGGAACAGACGCAGGTTGAGGGTGTGGAGGACGGCGCCCATGCAAGGCACGCCGATGTAGGCCTCGAGGTGCTCCTGATGGTTCCAGCACAGGGTCGCCACTCGTTCATCGCCCTTGACCCCCAGCGCGCGCAGCGCGGTGGCGAGACGCCGGCTGCGCTCGATCACTTCCGCGAACGTGGCGGTCTTGACCCCGTCCGCGGTCTTCGTAGCCACCGTCTTCCCGGGGTGAAGTCTCTCCGCATGACGGATGAGGGTGGGGAGGTTCAACGGCATGTCCTGCATCAGTCCCTGCATGGTCTCCCTCCTACTTCGTCATGAACGCGGAAAGGTCCTGGGCAAAACGTTCGGGATATTCCCAATGGAGGGCGTGGCCGGTGTTCGGGTATGAGATCAGCCTCGAGCCCGGGATGATCTTCAGGAGCCCGTCCTGATCGGCCCTGGAGAACATCGCATCCTTGTCTCCCCACAAAAGCAACGTCTTCGCCTTGATGTGGGCGAGCTTCTCGATGTGCTGCGGGTCGGCGCTGCCCTTGGCGAGTTCATGGAACATCGCCGCGGGAACACGCTGAACCTCGGCGATCATGGTCTCGAGAAACGCCGGCGGCAGGGGTGTGAACGCAGTGCCGGCCTGGAAGTCGCGCGCGAACTGATAGTCGATGGGATCCTTGACGCCGGCGAAGTACGAGCTCAACGGGGATGGCGCGTTTGGATCCGGCGCGCGGCCCGGCCCGGAACCGATCAGGACCAGACGGCTCAACCGTCCCTCGGTGTCGTTCTGCGCCACCACCTGGGCGACAAAGCTGCCCAGAGAATGACCGACCAGGGTGACGTTGCGCAGATCGAGCCGCTTCAGCAGGGACGTGATGTCGGAAGCGAAGTCCGCGCGCGCGTAGCCCGTCGCGGGATGGTCGGAAAGGCCGTGACCGCGCAGCGTCACCGCATAGGTGCGGAAGGTCCGCGGAAGGTAAGGCAGCACCAGCTCCCACGAATGCCACGAATCACCCGCGCCGTGCAGCAACACCACGACCGTACCCTTGGGATCTCCCTGGACGACGTACTGCAGCGTCATGCCGGTGTCCACCTTGACGAAGGCAGTGGAGAGGCCCGGCTGAGATTCCGCGCTCGCGGGCAGGGCGAGGAAGGCGAGGGGAGCAAGAAGACGCAGGCCGAGGCGGTTAGGAAGATTCAGCATCGAGGAAAGCCTCCGATTGATAGCTTCGCGGATGATACGCAACTGCGAGCCCGCCCTCACTTCCCGACCGCGCAAGCCGGGAAGCGGCGCCCGCTAAAACCGGGCCAGAGACCCGGCCGCCAACTGACACAGCATCGCACCGACCACGGTCATGGAAAAGCCCCAGATCATCATGCTGCGAAAAAGCCGGCGTGCCGCTTCGGGCTCGGTGACCGCGGCAACACAAAGGGCGCCGATGGTGGAGAGCGGCGACACATCGACCAGGGAGGAGCCCACGTTGATGGAGAGCGCGATGGCAAAGGGATCGCCGCCGCCCACGCGCGAAGCGAGTGCGGTGGCGGTGGGAAGAAACGCGGGCATCACCACACCGGAGGTGCTGCTCCAGGTGGAGATGAGACCGGTGACGAACGCCACTGTTCCATTCACGGTTGACGGGGTGGCGAAGGCGGCCAGAAGAGAGGTCACGAGATCCATGCCTCCGGTCTTCTCCAGGACCGAAACGAGCGTGGTCATGCCGGTGACCATGACGATCACCGCCCAGGGGATCTTCCGGAGGGCGACCGTCTCATCGGCGGCTCCGGCAAGGATGAGCAGGGTCGCGGCCACGAAGGCCGCGAAACCCACAGGCAGCGAGGCGAACAGGGTTCCCATGATCCACAGGGCCAGAACAAGCATGGTGAACCGCTGCGACGAAGTCAGCCTTGCCACCGCTACCGGTGTTGACTCGACGTCCGAGGCGAGAGCGCGGGGCCGAAGCCAGACCCAGGCCACCACCCCGACGATCACATGCGCGGCGAGGTTCGCGAAGAAGACCTTGCCTTCATGGCCGACCAGACCGGCCTTCGCCATCCCGTCCCGCGCGATGATGCCCACCGCGGAAAGGGGTGACAGGTTTCCCGCGTTGGCTCCGTTCGCGATCATGAGGGCCACCAGGAAGGCCGGCGCTCCCGCGCGCAAACCGATGGCCATGGCCAGGGGGGCCATCAACGCGGTCGCGGCCACCGCACCCGGACCGATGCCGGAAAGAATCGCGCCCAGGAGGAAGATCAGAGGCGGAACGAAACGCGCATCGCGCAGGGCTCCCAGGAATCGTCTCGCCAGCGCTTCGAGAGTGCCGTTCTGCTCGGCCAGGGCGAAGAGCAGGGTCACCCCCACCAGAGTAAGGAAGAGCATGGCGGGAAACCCCGCGGCCACCGCCTCGGGTTTCATGCCGGCGACCAGGGAACCGAGGCCCCAGGAAAGGGCGAGCGCGATCAAGCCGACGTTGATGCGCGAAGTGCAGGAGAGAGCCACCGCGACGAGAAAGGCGATCAGCGACCAGGAGGCGGGACTCACGCGCGGGAGAATAGCCCGGGTTTGGGACGGGAGTAATCTCATCCTCTCTGTGCCAGGGAAGGACACCGATCGTTGCATCCATCGCTTGCCCACCTCGATCATCGGCCCTGGCCGATTCCAAAGGAGCCGTGGACCTGGCGCCAGTCGTGGCGCGACTTACTCTTCGCTCACTGGCCGATCGGCGCCGAACAACTGCGCCCGCTGATTCCCGACCGCCTCAAGATCCAGGAGTTCGACGGAACGGCATGGATCGGGGTGGTGCCGTTTCGAATGACCGGGGTGATGAGACGCCCTTTTCCGGACCTCCCCTGGATCTCCGCCTTTCCGGAGTTGAACGTGCGGACCTACGTGGAAGTGGACGGCAGGCCCGGCGTCTGGTTTTTGAGCCTCGACGCTACCAACCCGCTTGCGGTGTGGGCGGCGCGATCGTTCTTCCATCTCCCCTACTTCCGCGCTCAGATGACGCTCGTCCCCGAGGATGATCGAATCGAGTATCGATCGAGCCGTGGGGAGGCGCGGTTCGAGGGCTCGTACCGCCCAACCTCTGGCGTCTACCTTTCGTCGCCGGGTTCGCTCGAACACTGGCTCACCGAGCGCTATTGCCTGTACGCGCAGGACCACCGGGGATCACTCTGGCGCAACGACGTCCACCATGCGCCCTGGCCCCTTCAGAAGGCGGAAGCGAAGATCAACGTGAACACGATGCTGGCGACGCACGGGCTCGGAATCGAGGAACCGCCCGTCTTGCTGCATTTCGCCCGGCGGGTCGATGTGGTGGTGTGGTCCGGACAACGGGCCTAACGCTTGGCGAGTTCGGCTTCGCTCAACTCACCGGCAAGGATGACCTCGTCATCCTTGAAGCTCGCCCAGGGCTCGCCGCCCGGGCCGACCACGCTGACCGTGTCGAAGCCACGATCCACCGCGAAGGTCCCGAGGCCGCGGACGATGGACCGGCGCTCTTCCTTGCTCAACAGCAACCAGGTGCGGCCCGCCGAGATGAACAGCGTGCTCTTGAACGCGCGCGCATCGTCGAAGAGCTGGGCTCCGGGCAAGGCTCCCAGTTGAACCAGGGTCACCTCCGGGTCGATGGGCAGCCTGGGCAAGGCGGTGCCCAGCACTCCGGCGATGGTAGTGACCGCCGCCGCGGCGCCCAGGATCCGCAACAGGATTTGGCGATGGCGCCGGGCCAGGCGGGTTCGGGACAGGGCGATCTCTGCCACCGGGTTTGTCCGCGGCAGGAGCGGGGTGCGCTTTTGGGTGGGATTCCGCTTCAGACTCGCTTCCAGGCGGAGACGCTCCCAAAGAAGATGATCGGAAATGTAGAGCAAAGACTCCAGCTCTCCCGGATTCCGCTGGGCCTGGTCGGCGGCACGGCGCAACGACGTTCGCAACAGCAACATCGCGTTCGCCACCGCCTTCACCTTCACCCGATGTTCGGCCGAAGGAGCCCCCTCCTGGTCGAGCCGAAGGCCGATCAGATCGTCCGAGGCCAGGATCAACTCGAGGGACCGCCGCCTTTCGGTCGCGCTGGCAAGGGAGTCCACTGATCCATCGGCGGAGGGACTCAGGAAGACGTCGAGGTCCAACTGCCACACCTCCGGGGACCGAGGCCAGCTCAGGTACCACTCGATGATGGCCGCGTTCTCGGGCAGTTTGCCCAGAGCGAAGGCGCGCACGGATGGTTGCTGGCCGGCCTCCAGAACGGGCGCCTGGTTCTCGGTGAGAGGGGGTTCAGGGCCGCGAGGCGATATCGGGAGGGAGCCTTCGCCCGTCCCCGGGCCGACCGCGGCTTCGGCGGCCCCCGCATGGCGCTCGCCTGTTCGGCTGGCGCTTTCATCTTCACCCTTGTTCCGGTCGAGGGACGGGCCGTCATTCGTGGCCGCGGGCGCAGCCTCCGGCGAAGGTTCGACGCTCGGGTGGCGAAGACGCCTTACAAACTCGAGCCCCGACAGATCGACCTCTCCGGTCTTGAGGTCCGGACGACGCCGAATCTCGGGCGGCGGCTCGGCATCGGCCTGACTCGTCGTCGTCCCCGCTTCGGCCATCGGCTCGGCCGGAGCGACTATGGGCGCGGCGATGGGAGGCGCGGGCGGAGCCAGGCCGGGCCCGCCCGGGGCAACCAGCTTGCGGCGAGACCTGACAAAGTCAAGTCCGGACAGATCGATCTCTCCGGTTCGAAGGTCGGCACGGGTCCGGTGGGACGTTGGCGCGGCGCCCGCATCCACAGAATCTCTGTCCGCCTTTGGGGCTTCGACGGAAGCGTCGGCCCGGTCGGCCGATGCAGCCGGGGGCGGTGGGGCTATGGGCGCCGGCGCAGGAAGGGGCAGCATGGGCCGCTTGGTTGCGGTGGTCCACCGGAGGGGCTGTCCGCCCGCCGCGGCCAGCAGTTGGTTCAGAACGTTCAGCACGGCCACGTTGGTTTCGACCACGGCCACGCTCAAGGGAGGAGCAAAGAGCCGGTCTCTGATGGAGGTCTTGAAGGCGCCGAATCGGCGCAACAGTGCGCTCGCGGTAAAGCTCGCGACATCCGCGTGGAGACTCGCCTCCTGGGCGAACGATTTCAAGGCGGCGATGATCGCGGCGACTTCGCTCTCCCCCACCTCCACCGGAATGGCCCCCCACGAGGCCTCGAGCGCAACCACGGCGTCGATGAGGTCCTCGGTGGGAGCCAGCCGGCGCCCCGGGCGGATCGGTCCGGCCAGCAGGCGGGTGAGAACGTATTCGTACTTGCTCTGAGAACTCGTCGAAAAAGGCAGGAGCCGATAGAGACGCCCGAGACTTTCGATGGTCGGGTGGCGCAGCGGCGCGTTCTCGCACGCCCAGCGCACACGGTACGCCTGGATGGCGGTGTCATGGGCCATGACCCGCTGGCGGCAGGCTTCGATCTGTACCCAGGTTCGTTCCACGGCGTCCAGCGCCGCTTCCCCGTCTTCGGCCCGCAAGGCCCGGCGCCAGGCCACAAGGGCCCCGGCCATGGCCAGCGCCGGATCCGATTCCTCGAAGGGGGAGGGCTCGAGCTCGGCCACGAACCGGTAGGCGCGCACCAGCGAGAGGCTGATCAGCAGACGCGATTTGAAACGGTGGGTGAGGCCCGGGAAGGAATTCATCTCAAAGGTACTTGGAGTTATGGACGCTCAACGAATCTTCACGACCCGGCCAGACTCATCCACCTGATAGAGAAAACCGTTCACCACGCTCTGCTGAGCGGCCTGAATCAGAAAGCGGCCGCGCAGGGAAGTGGTGCTCGGCCACAAGGGCACCATCGAATACGTCACCTGCGAGCCATCCACGTAGAGGGACCCGATGGTGCGGCCAAAGATGTTCTTCGAATAGCTGTTGAGCTCATGGAGACGAGCGAAGCGCTTGCTGAGATCGGCCTTGGACGAGGGGGCCAGGGGGACCGGACTGAGGTAGAAGATCTGTTGATTCGAGGCCATGACCTTGAGGTTGCTCACAATCGCCTTCTCGAGCGCAGCCTGCCGCGCCACCATCAGCTGCGGGAGAGCGATGGCGGAAAGAATGCCGATGATCGCCACCACGATCAGTAGTTCGATCAGCGAAAAGGCCTCTTCTCCGCCGGTGCGCCCGAGCTTCCTGCCCTGCTGGCCCGGCCCGGCAACCTGAGCGTTCCACGACTCCTTTCGGTCGGAGAACGCCCGCCCGCGGACAGGCTCCGCGCCAACGACTGGTCTCAACTCAGATCGATATTTGACCGTCAACATTCGACTCATCCAGGACCGACACCGACTTCGGGGATAAGGATATTAGATCCTTTTATTCAGGCGGGAGTTTTCGTGACTAGACTTCCGGGCGTGAGAATTCGCGATTCACGTGATAAGGATGGGTCGCGATCGACCGTCGGCGGCCCCGCTTGAAGCATCTTGACCGGAATTGGATCCGGACCACCGTCGGTCTCCTGGTGATTTCCTGCGTCTCGAGTGCTCGCGGGCAGACTCTGGCCGCGGCCGCCACACCTTCACCCACGCCGCCGGCTCCTTCATCAGGGCTGTCGGTGATCTATACCGGACGGAGCCTCGGCGCCCTCGGCGCCTTGCGCTCTCAGGACGAGCACGAACTTCTCACCGAACGCGCGAACCAGCACAAGACGCCATTCAAACTCGTCAGTCATGCGTGCTGGCGGGCGGCCGGAATCTCCGTCTTCCTGCCCTCTGACGAGCCCGAACACGACGACCTTCCGCGACTGTTGGAGTTGCGCGGGGCGGCGGAGAAGATCGCCGAGGTTGCGACTCTGGTGTCGGGAAATGCCCTGCTGCTTCAAGACCCGGACAAACCGACCACCGCTCGCGACCTTCTGGCCATGCTCCGCGAGAATCCGCGCGCGGCCTCCGACTTTCCCGACCTGCGGTCCGGCCAGGCCACCGTCTATCGCGCCAGCCTGACCAAGAAGAAGGTCGCCTACTTCGTCGAGGAAGCCGGTGCCGCGTTCACCTCCGATCCGGCGGCCTGGGAGAAGGGCGAGATGAATCGCGTGGATATCGACGGAGCCCGCCTGTTCGAACTTCCGCTCAATCTCGCCCAGATCGGGCCGCGCGCGACCCTGGTCCGACGATTTGTGGCCGAGGCGCAGTCCGGTGGATCGACGCCGCTGGTCGTGGATCTGGGTTCACAAAACGGCGACCTGGGCGTCGATGCGCGGCAACGAGCCAGCATCGACATGGGCACGCTCCGGCGTCTGGGCTACGAGATCGTGGTTCCCTTCGAGTTCGAGCTGGGCCTCGGCGCCTCCGCGTTGGGCGACCTGAAGAAAGAGTTCGAGGGCCTCAGCTTTCTGGCCACGAATATCAAGACCAAGACTCCGGGCCTTCTCGAAGCCACCCGCATCGTCAAGGCGGGCGGCGCCCGCTTCGGCCTGATCGGGCTGGTGAATCCCGGGGTCAAGGGCTCCCTGTCGCGTCAGGCGCTCAACGACTGGGCCTTCGAGGACCCCGCGGCCGCGGCCACCCGCGAGGTTCAGGCCCTGCGCCTTTCCGGCGTCGACGTCGTCATCGTCCTCTCCAATCTCCCGCCCTCGCTCAACGCGGACATCTCGAGGCGAGTCGCCGGCATCGATACCATCGTCGCCGACCTGCATGAGCGTTGGAGCCCCGAGAGCCTGCGGGTGCAGGTCGACCTTCCGGATCGGCCCTATTCGCGGCCCGGGTCGCCCGCCCTGGTCGCCCGGGGTTTCGCAAACGGACTCGGCGTCGGTCGGGTCGAAGCCAGGGTCGCGCCCGACAATCGTCCCGGCTTCCATCTCACTACCCTGCGGCACGAACTCGCCTCCGTAACGGATCGCGTTCCCGGCGATGTGGCCCTGGCCGCCGAAGTGCGGGCGCTGCGGGATGCGGCGAGTCGCGAACGGGGCGAGATGCTCGTCCCGTCGTTCGTCGAACTCGAAACCGCTGTTCCGAAACTGAAGGACTACGACTCAACCACCGCCCAGGGCCGGATCTCCAAACACATGTGGGAAGAATTCATCGCCCGCCTGCTTCGTCGCCGAGCTCTGGCGGAGATCGCAATCATCCGGCCTCTTTCTCACTTCCCCCCCCTTATCGGGAAACTGCACGAAGAAGAGGTGCGAGACTGGCTGTGGACGGACGAGTCGATCGTTACCCTGGATCTGCGCGGAGCCGACCTGCGGGAAATTCTCGCCGAGGACCAAGGCGGAGAGCTGGTTCTGAGTGGCCTCGATCGCAAGACCGGGCGGGTCAACGGGCGCGGCCTCGACGACGCCGCGCTCTATCGCATAGCCACCACCGATCTGCTGTTCGAGGGCGCTCGCTTCCGGGCCTTCGAGCGCGGACGGAGAGTTCGCCGGGCTTTCCATCTCGGGCCCGACGGCCTGACCTCGGGAAGTGGTGGTTCCCTGCCGCTGCGTGAACTCGTCCTCGACGAGTTGCGGCGCGTGCGGGCAACCTTGAAGGGTGATGCGCAGATCCAGAAGGTGGCCGCCCTGCTCGCTCCCGATCCGCCCTTCGAGCGGCTTTCCACCTTCTACTTCGATCGGCCGACTCTTTTCGGTTCTCTGGTCCAAGGCTTCAACAACGAAGCCTACGGCTCGGTTCCCGAAAGCCGGGCCACCGCGCAAAAGAGTTCACTGTTCGGCGTCTCCGGGCGCTTTCGACTGGTGCAGGACCGTCAGACCTTCACCACCGAGTACGGCTCGACCGTGGCCTATTCGAAGCAGACCACTACCTCCATCACCGGCCGACGCAGCACCCTGGAGGTGACCGACGACCTGGTGGGCGACGTCACGATTCGGCCCAAGAGCAGCGGAGGGGTTCGCCGCTTCGGGCCGTTCGCCCGCGCGATCTTCGACACGGAGTTCACTCCCACCGTGAATCCGCAGACTGCAACCTCGAACCCGCGGCAGGCCGCGCTGTCCGGCGTTCTCGGCTACATGAAGGCCAAGGGGCCAAGGTGGCGAGTCCTCGAGCTCGGGGGAGTGGTCGAGACCGACCTCTCCCGCAACACCTTGCTCGCCGGCGTCTCGGCGCGGGTTGAGTTCCAGGCCGGCCAGCCGGGCCGCCTGAACTACCGTCTTCGGAATCAACTGAACTGGTTCGCCTACACCGGAGATGCCGACGTGAGTGTCCTCAGCCTGCGCTACAACATGGTGCACGAGGTGCTGTTCCCACTATTTGACGAGCTGTCTCTGTCGGTAGCCGCCGACGGCTTTCTCTTCCGCGGCGCCACCCCTTCGACCCACAAGCCGGGCTTCAGCCTCTTGCTGCGCGTGGGGCTGACCTACGAACGCCTCTGGAAGCCTCGGTTCCAGCCTCTGTTCTGACCAGGCACGCCTGGATTACCAGTTCGAGGGTTTGTAGTCCTTGAGGAACTTCCCGTAGACGTGCTCGCCGGTGAGCAGGCCGGAGAAGAAAGGATCGCAGACCCGCGCGGCGCCGTCCACGATGTCCAGAGGCGGGGCGAAGTCGAGTTCCTGTTTCTTCCGGTCGGCGTGAATGGCCGGATCTTCATCCGTAACCCAACCGGTATCGACGGCATTCATGTGGATGCCGTCGTTCACATAGTCGCGCGACGCGGTCAGGGTCATCATGTTGAGCGCGGCCTTGGCCATGTTGGTGTGGGGATGCTTGGCGGTCTTGGGACCGCGGGAGAAGATGCCCTCCATGGCCGAGACGTTGACGATGTGCTTGTCCCTCGTCGGCACCCGCAGCATCAGCGGCTTCAGGCGCGCGCACAAAATAAACGGGGCCACCGCGTTCACGAGTTGCACTTCGAGCATCTCCGCGGTCGGGACCTCGGCCAGGGCAAGGCGCCAGGTGTTCTGATGGCGCAGATCCACCTGCTGAAGGTCGGCATCGAGCCGTCCCTGGGGGAAAAGGTCATCGCGGCGAGTGTCGTCGTCGTAGGCGTATCGAACCTGCGATAACTCGGCCGAAGCCACCACGCCGATCCCGCTGCGACCGCCGTTCAGGCTCATGAGCCCGGTGCTGTCCACTCCGGTGGCGCCCTTGAGCGCCTTCCCGCCGTCGAGCGCGGCTTTCAGGTTCTCGTGGCTCCTGAGCACTCGAAAGATATCGGGACCGAAGTCCGAAGCCGGGCGCGACTCATTGGGAAGCAGGTCCTCGTAGAAACCGGGAGGACGCCGCACGGTCTGGCAGGCGTTGTTGACGATGATGTCGAGGCGCGGGAACGAGTGAAGGACGTAGCGCGCGAAAATCTCGACACTGGGCGGGTGGCGCAGGTCGAGGCCGTGAACGTGCAGCCGGTGCTTCCATTCCGCGAAGTCGGGTTCGCGAGAGTAGCGAAGAGCGGAGTCCTGGGGAAAGCGAGTGGTGGCAATCACCTCCGCGCCGGCACGGAGCATCTTCAACGAAATGTGCAAACCGATCTTCACCCTGGAGCCGGTGACGACGCCCACCCGGCCCTCAAGCGACGCGGTCTGGAAGCGCTTGGCGTAGTTCAGTTCGGCGCACTCGCCGCACAGCGCATCATAGAAATGATGCAGCCGGGTGAACTCGACCTTGCAGACGTAGCAGGCTCTCGGTTTCTTCAGCTCGCGTGGGGGCGCGGTCGGACCTGCTTCTCCGGGCAACGCCGGCGCAGGCGCCGTAAAGACCGGGGCTTCCCGGGCCGTGCGAATCCCCGTCACGGATCGCGACTCGCGGTCCTTCGCTTCCTCCCCGAGTCGCCGCACTCGACGCAGAGTCTTCACCAGCCGCTTCTCCTGAAACGACTGCGGGCGCGATGCCTGGCCAGCGGCGATCAGCAGAGCCTGCCGCATCTCGAGGGGGACATCGGCGAGCACACCCCGATCCAAGACGATCTTCTGAAGCAACTCCGTGCAGCGTCGCACCTCATCGAGATCGAGGGCGGGATCGGCGCCGGTCGGCGGTTCGAGGACCGGGGCGGCGAGTTTGTTTCCGGTCATGAGCCGATCATTTTCCCCCGGCGAGGGCGGATGTCGATACCCGTTCACGACTCCCTGCCTTCTCCCGACCGTGGGACATTACACTTGCGCAGTCCCCTTGGCTTCAAGAAAAGAGAAACGGAGAAGATTCATGTCCCTCAAGTTCACCTTGGTTGCCCTGGTTGCCTTCCTCGGCCCCGGGCGGGCCCTCGCCCAGGTTCCGACGGACCCTGACGCGGAGGGGTGCAAGGATTCGCCCGTCCTCACCCGTCTCCCTGGATGCAAGATTCTGCGGTGCAGCAGCAAAGAGTTCGACGCCGTGGAACTCCAGATCGGCGCCATCAAGGACAACGGTGAGACTCCGACGAAGACCCTCGAAGGAGCGACCGACATCATCACCTACGTCTGCCCCACCCGGCTCTCGGCCCTGCAGATCGTGCGCAACGCGGAAAACGCCCTGAAGACGGCAGGATTTACGGTGGTCTTCAGCGGCGCGATGGGCGCCGACTATCTGACCATGACGGCCCAGAAAGGGGCGCAGTGGGTCCAGGTCCACAACGAGCCCTGGAACGAGTTCAGCGGTTACGAGCTTTCGACAGTAAAAGTCGAAGGGATGGCCCAGGAGATGACGGCCACCGCCGACTCACTCGCCAAAGAGATCGGCAAGAGCGGGCGCGTTGCCGTCTATGGGATCAACTTCGACACCGGCAAGGCCACCCTGCGCCCCGAATCGGACAAGGTCCTCGGCGAGATCGCCACCCTGCTTACCAACAACGCATCCTGGAAGATGAAGGTCGAGGGGCACACTGACAACGTGGGTGCGAAGGCGGCGAACCAGACGCTCTCCGAACAGCGGGCGGTGGCCGTGGTGGACTGGCTGACCCGGCATGGCGTCGACCGCAGGCACCTCACCTCCCAGGGTTTCGGCGACACCAAACCCGTAACCGACAACGGCAGTGAAGAGGGCCGGGCCAAAAACCGCCGCGTGGAACTCGTCAAACCCTGACCCGGGATCGTTCCTTCGAGGGTTGGCGGCCGTGGCCGGCCGCGCGCCCTATCGCGGCCCCGCCGGCAGGTGGTCGAGAAAGTACCGGGCGATGAGCCGGTAGATGTGGGGTGTCGTACCCGCTCCTTCGGAGATCGAGTGGGTTCGGTTTGGATAGACCATGGTGTCGAACGGCTTGCCCAGCTCGACGAGCCGATTGATGAGCCGCTCCGTCCCCTGGTAGTGGACGTTGTCATCGCCCGATCCATGGACGATCAACAGGTTCCCCTTCAACCCTTCGGCGAAGTTGATGGGCGACCCAATGCGGTAACCCTCGACGTTGTCCTGCGGCAAGCCCATGTATCGCTCCTGATAGATCGTGTCGTACAGGCGCTGGTCGGGGACTGGCGCCACCGAGACGCCCACCCGGAACACATCGGGAAATCGGAACATGGCGTTGAGTGTGTTTGACCCTCCACCACTCCAACCCCACACCCCGACCCGAGCGGCGTCGACATACGAGCGCTGCGCGGCGAGCGCGCGGACCGCCGCCGCCTGGTCCTTCGAGGACAGGTCGCCCACCGTGCCATAGACGATCTTGCGCCACGGCGCACCCTTGGGCGCGGGAGTCCCGCGATTGTCGAAACTCACCACGAGGTAGCCGGCCTCGGCCAGGGCGCGGTGAAACAGCATGCCTCCCCCTCCCCATCGATCGGTGACCGTGACACCGGCGGGTTCGCCGTAGACATGCACGATCACCGGATAGCGCCTGGAGGGATCGAATGCTTTCGGCTTGAGCAGCCACGCATCGAGCGAGACGCCGGAACCGATGTCCACGCTGAAAAACTCGACGGGCGGCGCGAGCAGAGGGCTGACCTTGGCGGTCAGGGCTGACCCATCCGTCAGCGCCCGCAGCGACTGGTGGGCGGGCAGGGCCACGACCGAGAGGGTCGGGGGCTGGTCGTAACGCGAATGAGTGTGGAAGGCCATGCACCCGCCCGGAGCGATGTTGTAGCTGTGCGTGCCCGGCTGGTCCGCAGGGGTGACCCGTTCCGGGATCCCGCTGCCATCGAGCTTCGATCGATAGAGATACTGCTGCATGGCGTTCCCCGGCGAAGCGTTGAAGTAGAGCCAGCCCAAAGTCTCGTCGACCCCCGCCACCGCGATGACGTCGGCATCGAAGCGCGTCAAGAGCCGAGGCTCGCCGCCCTCGCGCGGCACGCGGAAGGCATGGCGCCAGCCATCGCGCTCACTGACCCAGAGAAACGCCTTGCCGCCCTCGATCCACTTCACCTCGGCCACGAGGTCGACCCAGGCCTTCGACTCGTCGCGAAAGACGCGACGCGCCTCGCCGGTCGTCGCATCGCCCATCAGAAAGTCATTCTGGTTCTGGAGCCGGTTCAACTGTTGAATGGCGACGGTGTCATTGTCGACCCACTCCATGCGCGCCAGGTACGAGTCACGAGGATTGCCCGGAGTCTTGATCCACCGGGTAGGGCCGCCGCCTTCGCCCACCACGCCGATGCGCACCGCGGAGTTCGTGGAGCCGGCCTTGGGATAGGAGATGCGCGTGACCACCGGATAGAGGGTGTCCGTGGTGTTGATGAGCGAGAAGATCCCAACCCCCGTGCTGTCGAACTGCCAGTAGGCCAGGCTCTTGCCGTCGGGACTCCAGCGGAACGCGTCGCGCACCCCCAGCTCTTCCTCGTACACCCAGTCCGACGTCCCGTTGATGGTGGTCTCCGAACCGTCGGTGGTGAGTTGGGTGATCCGTCCGTCCAAGAGACGCTCGACGTAGATGTTGTTCCCACGCACGTACCCAACCCGCGTTCCATCGGGAGAAAACTTCGCGAACATGAGCGACCCCTCGGGCGCGTCACCGCCGAGCTTTCGCAACCCGCCCCCTTGAAGCGTGACCACCCAGTAGTCCCCCCGGGTGTGGTCGCGCCAGACTTTCCGTGTGTTGGTGAACACGAGCAGCCGCGCGCCATCGGCCGACCACGCGTAGTCGCTGATGTCTAGGGGCGCGGCCCCGCCGGGCGGAACCAGCAGCGACGCGGCGACGAGAATCGTGCGGGCGCCGGTGGCCGCGTCGTAGCGCACGATTTCGCGACCGGTAGCAGGCGCTGCGGCCGGTTCCACGATGGCGTAGGCCGAGCCGCCCGGCAGCCAGCGCGCGGGACCAAACCGCGGGGCATCGTACTCTTTCGCCTGAAAGACCCGATCGATCTGATCGTAGAGCGCCTGCACCTGACCATCCGCCGCGGGCTGCGCCTGGGCTGACGCCGAGGCCACCCACAACAGGCCCGCCAGCACCATGCCCGCAACCGAGCGCCCAATCCTCGTCATGATCCTCTTCATCGGACAAGGATAACGAACTGCCGCAGTTTCACGATGGCGAGCCCGACCCCCTGATCGTCAGGGTTCTGAAATAGCTAGACTCGGCCCCGTGCCGATTCGTTTTGCCCGCAGGGTCCTCACCCACATCCCTGCGCGGTTGCGATCTGGTAACACCCGTCCGTGGGTGCTCGTCGCGGCCAGCCTGGTGGTGTTTGCAAGCCGGGCCTCGTTTCTCCCCTCGACGCTCGAGGACATCGATTCGGTAAATTTCGCCCTGGCCCTCGACCGCTTCGATCCGGCTCTGCACCAGCCCCATCCCCCCGGCTACCCGGTCTACATCGCACTCGCACGCCTCGTACACGCCATCGTTCCCGATCCGCCCAAAGCGCTCTCTCTCCTTAGCGCTTTGGCTCAGGCGGCGGTGGTACTGCCGCTGTTCGCACTGTTCGGACGGCTGAGTTCCAGCCCGGATCGAGCGGTGCTGAGCACGGTGCTGACCTTGGCCTGCCCGATCCTCTGGTTCAACGGAGCGCGGCCGATGAGTGACAGCGTCGGCCTCCTGTTCGTGGTTTCGACCCAGGCTCTTCTGCTTCGTTCGCTCGACACCGGAAGGACGACCCTCGCGGCATCGCTGCTCGCGGGTCTATCACTGGGGGTACGACTGCAGGCCGGGCTCCTCATTATTCCACTTTGGCTATGGATGGTGTGGCGCCGCCGAACCTGGTGGAGGCCACTGGCGGCCCTCGTGGCAGGGACAGCACTGTGGGCCATTCCGCTGGTGATCGCCACCGGAGGCCCCGCCGAATACGCTCGCGTCTTTGCGGAGACCATGGCGGAGGCGGCAGGGTCCGAGCCTCTTCTCGTGAAGTTCACGTTGAACCGTGCCGCCCGTATTCTCTTCGACGTTGGCCTCGCACCGTGGATCTCCCCGGCCCTTGGCCTGGGTGTCGCGGTGCTCGCGGGCATCGGCTTCCTCGCCACCGCCGCTCGACGCAGGCACGCCCTTGGGCTCGCGGGTCTCGCCTTCCTCCCCTACTTCATCTTCCACTCTCTGGTCCAGCAGGCCGAGACCTTTCGATACACCCTGCCCTACATTCCGGGGATTGCCTGGCTCGCGATCGAGGGCCTCGGCGCATTGGCGGAGCGGTTTCGCTTCCCGCGCATGGTCGAGAGTGCGCTGTGCGGGACACTCCTGACCGCCTCCGCAGCGCTTACAATACCTGCGCTGGCTTTGTACCACGTCACCGATAGTCCGCCTTATGCCGCCCTTCGCGCCATCGAAGCGCGGGCATCGCGTCGGGGGGATTTCGTACTGGCCGGCCACTACAGGTTCTGGCGCTACTTTCCTCTCCGACCCGCCGGGCTCGGTTTCGTCAGCGCAGCCCCCGGAAAGTCCATCCCGCGTCTGGTCGAGCACTTCCTGACCGGCGACGATCGGGAGGTCCTCTTCCTGGCCAATCCTCGCCGAACCGATCTGGTCTCATTCTCCCGGACCTCAAGGCGTCTTCTCGGACGGTGGGAATGGCCCACGAGCGTGCGCCCCTTCCTCTCCGGAGAGAGACCGAACGAGGCCGAGCTCTTTGCTATCAAGTCGCCTCGCTCTATTTCGGGCGAAGGCTGGCTGCTCTCCCTGGAGTCGGGCCAACTCGACGGAATCCCGCCGAGTCCCGTCCGATTCGCTTACCTCAAGGAGATGCCTGTTCCTGGTTTCCTTCTGGTGGCCGGCGTCCCCCGGAACCACACCGCGGACTGCCACCTCGACATAGCACTCCCCGGAGTTCTGGCCGAACGCGCGCCCTGCGGTCAGCCGCTGCTCCACGGGTACGTCATCCCCGCCAAATCCGCGGCCGGGAAATACCAACGGCTCTCGGTGACGACCTCCGACGGGGACCAACCGTTGAGGACACCTTTCGTGCTCAACGGTCTGGACTACGGCCCGGCGGAAGAGCCGGGTTTTGTGCAGGGCGAAGGATGGTTCCACCCCGAGAAGGACGAGGACCTGCGGGAATTCCGCTGGGCCTCTCCGCGCGCGCGCGCCCTCCTGCACGTTCCCGCCGGGGGAGCGAGGCTCGTGATCGAGGGGACGGCGCCACTCAAGTACCTTGGCCCCGACGTCGCGATAGACCTCATGGGGGATGGGGTGACCTTCGCCACCGCTCGAATCACCGACGGGAGATTTCGCCTGGAGGCGGAGATCAGCGAAGGCGGACGGCCCTTCCATGAGGTGGTTCTCTCGACCAGTCGAAGCTTCGTTCCCGATGCGGTGCAGCGGAACGGCGACCAGCGGCGTCTCGCCCTCCGGGTGTATTCGTTCAGTCTGGAGCGCCTCCCCTGACCCCTTGAATCAGAAGAGTTGCCGAAGGGGCGCGACCTGAGTAGCCTCGTCTCCCTTGCTGCCGCCCGTTCGCGCCTCGAAAAGATCCTATGCCCCAAACCCCCGAGCCGATCCCCCTCGCTTCGCCCCAGGCCGAAGTTTCGAGAACGGCAATCGAGCCCCTCATGGGTCAGGTTCGGCTGCGGGCGCGGCAAAGACTGGGCTGGGACAATGAGGGTGACCGCCACGCCTACGAGCATGTGAAAGCAGTCTTCCAGGCCGCGCACGAAGCTCTCACCCCCGGCGCACCCTTCTACCCCCAGATCCTCGGTCCCGAGGAGGATTGGGAGGTGCCCACTCCCCTGGTGTTCGAGAGCCACCGGGGATGGGTCGGCAAGATCCTCGTCCTGTTCAAGAAGCGGATCCTTTTCCCTCTCAACCGGTGGCTTCACAGCTACACCTGGCACAACCTGCAACGACAGCAGCGACTGAATCTTCTCTTGCTTTCCGCGGTCGAGTCGCTCGCGGTGGCCCACGCGCACCTTCGGCAGGAGATGGAAGGCCTGCGCCTGCAAACGTCCGGCGCGCTCCCCGAGATCCCTCCGGCTCCCGACCCATCCCGAAAGCACCTCCCTGGGTCCGCGGGAGCTGGACGGATGAAGCTCGCCTTCGTCGTCGACCGCTACGGACCTGACGTCCCCGGTGGCTCCGAGCGCCATTGCCGGGAATTCGCCGAGCGACTCGCCCAACGGGGTCACGAGGTCACGGTGCTTACGAGTTGTGCCCGCGACTACGTGACCTGGGCCAACGCCTATCCGCCCGGACAAGAGCCCGACGGCCCCCTCAGCGTCATCCGATTCCCAGTCGCCGCCGAGCGCGACCCCGGTGGGTGGCGGGATCTCAGCCGGCTGGTCTTCTCGGGGCTGGGCTCGGAGGAAGACGAAGTCCGTTGGTTCCGGGAAAGCGGTCCCTTCGTCCCAACCCTCCTTGAATATCTTCGGGCCCACCACGGCCGATTCGACCTCTTCATCTTCTTCTCCTTCCGCTATTACCCAACCTTCGCCGGGCTGCCCCTGGTCGCACCCCGCGCCATCCTGATGCCCACGGCGGAAGAGGACCCCGCCATCCGCCTCGGGGTGCTTCGGAAGTTCTTCACCCTGCCGCTGGGGATCATCCACAACACCGAGGAAGAACATCAACTTCTTCGCTCGGTCGCCCGCGGCACATTCCCCGCCTTCGAAGTCATCGGCTCCGGTGTGGAGGAAGCCGGCCCGCGACCCGAGGAGAGCCTCCTTGAACGGCTCGGCGTGCGTCGTCCTTTCATCCTCTGCCTCGGGCGCGTCGACCCCAACAAGGGAAGCGCGACGCTCTTGTCCCACTTCCGCCGTTTCGTGGAACTCGAAGGCGAGGGGGTTCAGCTGGTTCTGGCCGGAGCGCCGGTGATGGAAGTACCGGCGCAGCGAGCGGTCCGGGTTCTGGGTCACGTGAGCGAAGAGGAACGTACCGCCCTGCTCCACAATATGCACGCTCTGGTGGCGCCCTCGCCATTTGAGAGTCTCAGCCTGGCTCTGCTCGAGGCGTGGATGCACGGCCGGCCCGCCCTGGTGAACGGCTGGTGCAAGGTCCTGCGGGGCCAGGTGACCCGCGCCGATGGGGGGCTGTACTACCACAACGCCGCCGAGTTCCGCGAGGCTCTCCGGTTCCTGCTCGACGAGCCAGAGGTCGCCGATCGCCTGGGCCTTCAGGGCCGAGAGCATGCGCGCAGAACCTACGCCTGGCCGGTGGTCATGGATCGGCTCGAGCGGTTCCTGGCCGAGCGATTATCCCAAGTCGCCTCCGGCTGACCGGCCGAGGGTCGGGGCCCCGGTGGCCTCATAAACCACTGCCATTCCTCGACTTTCCCTCGCCTTGCTAACCTCCGGGCCAAGGCGGCGTCAAACGATACGAATGAGCGGACTCGGGCAGGAGCCCTCCGAAGCGGGGGTTGCCGACGACCAGGGGTTCAAAGCCCTCGTGACTAGCCACGCCCGTTCGCTTCACAGGTTGGCTTATCGAATGACCCGAAATGAACAGGACGCCGAAGACGTAGTGCAAGAAGCCCTCCTCAAGGCCTACCGCGGTCTCGACAGGTTCGAGAACCGGTCCGAGCTTTCGACCTGGCTTCACCGGATCACCACCAACTGCGCCTACGACCTGCTCCGCAAGCGCGTGCGTCGCGCCGAGGACGACCTTCCCGAGACCGACGCTGAGACGGACGCCGTGACCACCAGCCTCGCGTCCAACCTGCCCGGCCCGGATCAGAACGCCCATGCCTCGGACATTCGCCGCCGGGTCAACGAGAGCATGGAACGCATGAGTGCCACCGAGCGCACCGCGTTCGTCCTGCGTCACTACGAAGGACACACCCTCGAACACATCGGCCAGACCCTCGGCATCTCTCTGGCCGCCACCAAGCAATGCGTCTTCCGCGCCGTTCGCAAGGTTCGTCAAGACCTTGAACCTCTGGTGCAAGCCTCATGAACACCACCCTTCATCTCACCGACAACCAGCTCGTCCTCCTCTACTACCGCGAGCCCCTCGAAGAGTCCGGCCAGGACGGCCATCTGGCCGCATGTGCCGAGTGCATGGACCGCTTCCAGGCTCTCACGCGTGTCCTTCAGGTGGTCGCCCAGGACGACATCCCCGAACCCGCGGGCGACTTCGAAGCGCGCATGACCGCACGGGTCCTCGCGGCGGCGAAGAATAAGGAGCGAGGCCGGCTGCTTCAATTCCCCCGCATGACTCGGTTCCTGGCCGCAGGCGCCGCCCTCGCCGCCGGCCTTCTCGTGGCCTTCTCGGTAGGTCGTCAGCTCGGACGAGTTGAAGAGCACACCCTTTCCGCGGCGCAAACCCAGGAGCGCGTTCTCCTGACCGCGCTCGGTGAACACCTGGGACGCTCGCGAGTCACTCTGGTCGAACTCAAGAACCGCGACGTTTCCGTGGCCGACCTCAAGGCCCTGCAAGCCGCCGCCGACAATCTGGTGACGGCAAGCCGCCTCTTCCGCGCCGCCGCCGAGCGCGCCGGCGAAGGAAAGGTCGCCTTGGTCATGGAGGAAACTGAGCGTTTGCTCGTCCGCTTCGCCATAGCCCCCGATGCCGAGGCCAAGAGCGAGCTTGACCGTCTGCGCCGCCGTGTCGACTCCCGCGATCTTCTCTTCCGCCTCCAGATAATGGAAGCGCAGGTCGAGAAGCGCGAGAAGAGCATCACCCCCTCCTCCAAGAGTTCTCTTTGATACCCATGAGGCTTTCCAAAACCATGACTATCCCCCATCGCCTTCTCCCCTTCTCGTTCCTGGTTGCGACCCTGGCGCTGGCCTCGACATCGCGCGCGCAGGAACCAACGCCGACGCCATCGCCTTCGCCCTCGCCCGCCGCTTCCCCCGCGCCGGTGGTCGCCGCCGACCCCGCGGTTGACGTGGAGGCCGCGCAGGTTGAAGTGGAGGCCGCGCAGATCGAAGCCGAGGTCGAACGCGCCACCGCGCAGGCGAAACGCGAAGTGGAGGAGGCCATGCGGAATCTGGAACTCGCGGGCGGGTCCATCGAGGGCGAGGCTCGCCGCGCCGCGAAGAACATGGCCCGGACCGACGAGGTCCGCACCCGGGCCGCCGTCGAAGCACGGATGGCCGGCGTGCGAGCCATGACGGAGGCCTACATTGCCGGATCAGCGGTCGCCTTCGCCGCTCCCACGCGCGCCGAGCGGGACGAGGCGGTGCGGGAGGCCCAGCTTGAAGCCCAACAGGATCAGAAGGAGAAGGCGCGAGAAGCGCGCGATCAGGCGCGGGAGAAAGATCAGGAGCGACGCGAACTCGAACGCGACAAGCGCGAGGCGGAGCGCGATAAGAAACGCGAAGAGACCGAACGCTTCGACGAGCTGTACGACCAGGCCATGGAGTCGATCGACGAAGAAGACTGGAACGACGCCCTGCGCCCGCTCGGCAAACTGATGAGCCTGAACATGAAAATGGACGCGGCCCTCTACTGGACCAGCTACGCCCAGTACAAGATGGATCGCACCGCCGTCGCCCTGGCCACGCTGGGCCGCCTTCAGAAAGACTTCCCCGGAAGCGGCTGGGCCAAGCAGGGCAAGGCCCTGGAAATGGAGGCCCGCGGCAAGGTGGGCCAGGCCCCGCGGCCCGACCAGCTCGATCAGGAAGACGATCTCGATCTGAAGCTCATGGCCGTCTCCGCCCTCGCCCAGAGCGATCCCGAGGAGGCCATGCCTCTGCTCACGAAGATCCTCGCGTCCCCTTCGTCGTCCCGGAAGATCCGAGAGCGGTCGCTCTTCGTCCTCGCCCAGATGGGCACCGAGCAGGCCGGCAACGCCATCGCCGAAGTGGCGCGCGGAAACTCGTCGCCCGAATTGCAGCGCAAGGCCATCCAGTATCTGGGTGTCTTCGGCGGCGCGGGAAACCGCAAAGTGCTGAGCGACATCTATGCCGGTTCCACCGACAACGCGATCCGCAAGCAGATCCTGAATTCGTTCATGGTCTCGGGTGACAAGGCCCGCGTTCTCGCCGCCGCCCGGACGGAGAAGGATCCCGAACTCCGGGCGTCCGCGGTTCGGCTGCTGGGGGTGATGGGCGGGAGCGCCGAACTTTCGCGGATGTATCAGACGGCACTCACCACCGAGGAGAAACAGAACATTCTTCAGGCGCTCTTCATCGGAGGCGCCGTCGAACCGGTGCTGGCCGCGGCCCGGGGCGAGAAGGACAAGGAGGCGCGGCTCACCGCGATCCGCAACCTCGGTCTGATGGGCGGCAAGAGCCAGGGAAGCCTGGGTGATCTTTACGCGACCGAGACCGACCGCGAGTGCAAGGAGCAGATCATGAACGCCCTGTTCCTTCAGAACAATCCCACGAAGCTGGTGGAGATCGCCCGCGCGGAGAAAGACCCGGATATGAAGAAGCAGGCGGTTCACTGGCTCTCTTTGATGAACTCCAAGGAATCCCGCGCCTACATGATGGAACTCCTCAAGGACTAGCGGCGAGAAGTAAACTCGCCGGGTATGACCGAGGGCAAGTCAACCGCCGTGCGGGTGGGAGTGGTGATGGGTTCCCGTTCGGACTGGGACACGATGAAGGCCGCCTCCGAAACTCTCGATCGCCTCGGCATCGCTCACGAGGTACAGGTCGTCTCCGCGCACCGCACTCCCGATCGATTGTTCGAGTATGCGAGCACCGCGGCATCCCGCGGCCTGCAGGCCATCATCGCGGGCGCGGGCGGCGCCGCGCACCTGCCGGGAATGCTGGCCGCCAAGACCGCGGTGCCCATTCTGGGCGTACCCGTCCAGTCGAAGGCTCTAAGCGGAATGGATTCGCTGCTCTCGATGGTGCAGATGCCGGCGGGGATTCCCGTGGCCACCTTCGCCATCGGGCCGGCCGGGGCCACCAACGCCGCCCTCTTCGCGGCCGCGATGCTCGCGAATGGAGACCCGAAGATCGCCTCCGCCCTGGCGGACTTCCGACGCGCGCAAACCGATCAGGTCCTCGCCAAGTCCGATCCGCGGGGCTAAGCTTGTGGGAATGGCAAAAACTGTCGGCATTCTTGGAGGCGGGCAGCTGGCTCGCATGATGGCTTTGGCGGGGGCGCCGCTGGGCCTGCGCTTCCGCGTGGTCGATACCGTGGCCGATGCCTGCGCTTCGCAGGTCGCCCTGCTGACCTGCGCCGACTACAACGACTTCGACGCCATCTCGCAATTCGCGGACACCGTGGACGTGGTCACCTTCGACTTCGAGAACGTGCCCGCCGATACCGCAATGTTCCTCGCTTCCCGCGTCCCCGTCTTTCCAAACCCGCAAGCGCTCGCCATCGCCCAAGACCGGCTTGAAGAGAAGCAGCTCTTTCAGAAGCTGGGCATGACCACGCCTGCCTTTGCCACCGTGGACTCCCGCGAAGAACTCGAAGCGGCACTGGCCAAGGTCGGCGTTCCCGCGATTCTGAAGACTCGACGCCTCGGTTACGACGGCAAGGGCCAGATTCGGCTGAAGTCCGCGGCGGACGTGGACGCGGCGTGGAGCAAGCTCGGAGATGTGCCCCTGATTCTGGAGGCCATGGTGCCGTTCGAGCGCGAAATCTCCGTGGTGGCGGTGCGCGGCCGAGACGGCGAGTTCACCACGTACCCGCTGAGCCAGAACTTCCACCAGAACTCCATCCTCTCCGCCAGCCTCTCGCCCGCGCCAAACACCGAGGCGATCCACGAAACCGCGATCGGCTACGCGCGCCGTCTCGCTGAAGAACTCGACTACGTGGGCGTCTTCGCGCTCGAACTGTTCGTTCACCAGGGACGCCTCCTCGCGAACGAAATGGCGCCGCGGGTGCACAACTCGGGGCACTGGACCATCGAGGGCGCCCTCACCAGCCAGTTCGAGAATCACCTGCGCGCCGTCCTGGGCTGGCCGCTCGGAGCCACGGGCGCGCGCGCGACCTCAGTTCTGCTGAACTGGATCGGCGAAGTGCCGGACGCCGTCCCCGTGCTCAGGGAGCCGCTCGCCCATTGGCACGACTACCTGAAGACGCCGCGACCGGGACGTAAGGTCGGCCATGCCACCATCACCGGCTCCCCCGCTGAAGTCGCAGCCACCCTGAAACGGCTGTCCGTCGCCTTGAACCGGGCCGGGCAGATCGATCCGGTGGTGGCAGCCCTGGCCGCTCTTCGCTGAACCCCCGTCTCATCACCACCGGGGCGAAAGCACCGCGGAACTAATCCCGCGTGGCCTCGGCCATGCGCACCGTTCTCGGCGCCCTCAGGCCCTCGAAAATACCCACGCCGCGCTTCTGCCGTTCCTCGTTCCAGCTGACTACGTCGTCGAACACGCTGTAGGCCGCGGGCACTACGAGCAGAGTCATGATGGTGGAGACGATCATGCCCCCGACCAGACCAATCGCCATCGACCGCTGAGTCTCCGCCCCGGGTCCGATGGCGAGTGCTGCGGGCAAAGCGCCGGCGATGGTGGCGATGGAAGTCATGAGGATGGGCCGCAGCCGAACCGGACAGGCATGGAGGAGAGCCTCGTGCCGCTCGACTCCCCTACCCCGAATCTGGTTGGTGAAGTCCACCAGCATGATCGAGTTCTTCTTGGCGATGCCCATGAGCAGGATGAGCCCCAGTACGCTGTAGACGTTCAGTGACTGATCCATGAGGTACAGCATGAGCAGCGCGCCGCTGACGCTGAAGGGCAAGGCGAGCAGAATCACGATGGGATGGGTGAACGAGTTGAATTGTGCGGCCAGCACCATGTAGGCCACGATGATGCCCATGAGGAAGGCGAAACCAAGTGAGCCGAAGCTCTCGGCAAAAGCCTGGCTTGAACCGGAGGGCAAGGCGCGATAACCCTCGGGAAGAAGGTCGCGGGCCACGGCCAGGGCGCCGTCAATCGCTTCGGCCTGAGACACCCCCGCCCCCATATTGCCGTAGATCTTGATCGCGCGCTCGCGATCAAGGCGCGTGATCGCTTGCAGGGAGGGGGCCTGCTCGATCCGGACCAGATCGCCCAGACGCACCAGGCCGCCGGTCCGCGTGCGCACGAAGAGCTTGGCGATGTCTTCCGGCTTCTCGCGCTGCTGGGCCAGCAGCCGGACCCGGATATCGAAGCGACGTCCGCCATCCTTGAAGCGTCCGGCGCGCACCCCGCCGATGGCGGCGTTTACGGTCTCGCCAATGGCGCTCATGGAAATTCCCAGGTCGGCCGCCTTGTTCCGGTCGGGGATGACCTGCACTTCGGGCATGCCCAGGCGATAGTCGCTATCGACATCGGCCACGATCCCGGAGGCGCGGAGTTGAGCCATGATCTCGCCGGCCTTCGTGGCCAGGGTGTTCCAGTTTCCCCCGCGGATGGAGAACTCGACCGGAAAGCCACGACCCGAAGTGAAGCTCTGCTGGGAGTTCTCCCGCAAGACGATGCGGGCCCCCGGCAGCGAGGAAAGGTCACGCCGCATGGCGTCCATCAGCTCGGTCTGGGTCAGGCGGCGGCCAAGCTTGGGATCGATCGGCCGATCCTTCAGATTCTTCATCGACACCATCATGTTGCCGGTGGAGACATCGCCGCCAAAACCCCCCATCCCTCCGCCGGGACCGCCGAAGTAACGCGCGATCTCGGGGCGGGTGGCCAGATACGACTCCACCTGCAGGGACATTCGATTGGTGACCTCGAGACTGGTGCCGATGGGAAGGGTGTAGGCCACGCTGAAGCGGCCGGTGTCCTGGCGGGGCACGAACTCCTGGGGCAGAAGCCCGATCAGAGACAGGGAAGCCACGAAGAGAATGAGCGAACCGCCCATCACCCAGGCGCGGTGATGCAGCGCCGGCTCCAGCACCTTGAGATAACGGGCGGCCAACCGATCGAAGGCGCGATCGACAAAAGTTCCGAGCCGGCCGCGCTTCTCGCCCACCTGCAGGAACCGGGAACAGCGCATCGGGGTCAGGGTGAGCGCTTCGAGCAGGGAGAGGAGGACGGCGACCGAGATGGTTACGCCGAACTGGAAGAAGAACTTCCCGATGATGCCCTTCATGAAAGCGACGGGGAGGAAGATGGCCACGATGGCGGCGGTGGTGGCGGCGGCCGCGAAGGTCACCTCACGGGCGCCGACGCTCGCCGCCTTTACCTTGCCCTCTCCCATCTCCCGGTGGCGGTAGATGTTCTCGAGCACCATGATCGCGTCGTCGACCACGATGCCCACCACCAGGGAGAGACCCAGGACCGTGAAGGTGTTCAGGGTGAAGCCCAGGAAGTACATCACGATGAAGGTGCCCAGGATCGAGGTGGGAATGGCGAGCAGGATATTGAGGGTGGAGGTCCACGAACCGAGGAACAACCAGCACACAAAGCTGGTGAGCACGGCGGCCATCACCAGAGTGAAGAGAATCTCGTTGATCGACTCCTCGATGAACTGGGTCTGATCGAAGTTGACGGCGATGGTGATGCCCTCGGGAGCCTGCCGCTGCAGCATGGCGATCCGGTCGCGCACATCGTGGCCCACCTGAACCGCGTTCGAGCCCCGCAGCTTCTTGATCCCGAACCCGAGTGCGGTCTGGCCCATGGCGCGCTGGATGCGTCTCTGGTCTTCGAAGCCGTCCTCGACCACCGCCACATCCTTCAGGCGAACCGGAGCGCCCTGCCGGTAGCTGATGACCAGATTACGGAAGGCATCGAGATCGATGGCCTCGCCCTCGGCGCGCACGTTCATCTCGCGTCCGACGCCCTCGATGCGTCCGGCCGGCATCTCGACATGCTCCCGGCTGATGGCCCCGGTCACGTCCTGAACCGTCAGCCCCTGGGCCTCGAGATGGGTGGCGTCGAACCACACCCGAACCGCGCGCTCTCGATAAAAGAACTGAATCTCACCCACGCCTTCGATGGTCTGGAAGGCCGGCTTCACCACATTGCGGACGTAGTCGGCCAGAAACGTGGGGGTGCGATCGCCGGAGACCCCGACGAACAGGATGGGCTGGTCTTCGGGGTTGTTCTTGGAGACGGTGGGCGGATCGACATCGCGCGGGAAGCGCCGGGCGAGCTGGCCGACCCTGGCCTGCACGTCCTGCATGGCGACGTCGATGTCCCGGGAGAGATCGAACTCAACCGAGACGTTCGCCGAGCCCTGTCTCGACGTGGAGGAGATCTCTTTGACTCCCTCGATCGAGGTCATGGCGTCTTCGACGACGTCCACGATGTCCGTCTCCATGACTTCCGGAGAAGCGCCCTCGTAGCTCACGGAGATGTTGACCACGGGGAAATCGACGTCCGGGTTCTGGCTGACCCCGAGGCCCTTCACTACGCCGCCCGCGCCCTTGAAGGCGATCAGGCCAAAGCCCATGAGGCCGGCCATCAGCATCCAGGCGAAGACGTGGTTGCGGATGGAGATGTCCGCGAAGGTCATGCCCGTGGCGACTTCTTTCGGATCCTCGACGGGCTCGGGGCCGCTGGAGTGTGCGTGATCGCTGGTCATTGACGACCTCCCCTCGGTTTGCCTTCCGCGCCCTGCGCTCCCTCACTTCGACCGCCCGCGGGCGACCCCGGGGGACGCCCTCCCGGCCGCGGACCGCCCGCGCCAGGGGCGCGGCCTTCGGTGGTCACCGCGGTGCCGTTGGCAATGCGGTCGGAGCCTTCAAACACAATGACCTCGCCGGCGGAAAGACCGGAGAGAATCTCGACATTGCCCCCGCCCGTTCTCGGTCCCATCTCCACCGGACGCACCACCGCCTTGCCGTCCTGAATGGCGAAGGCGACAAAGCCACGGTCGCTCGCCTGGATCGCGGTCTCCGGCACCACGATCGCGTCCTTCTTGCTCTCGCTGGGCAGGCTTACCTCGGCGAAGAAACCCGGCTTCAACACGCCCGGGTTCTGCACCCAGGCCAGAACTTCGACCTGGCGCGAGGCCGGGTCGGCAACTTCGCCGACGTGATAGATCTGCGCGGTGAACTCCCGCTGGCCCGTAGCCGCGACCTTGAACGTGGCCGCCTGCCCCTTGGCGGCCCGGAGAGACTCGGTCTCCGAGACCTTGAAACGCAACTGGAGTCGGGCAAGGTCCACCAGGGTCGCGAGATTGGTCCCGGTTCTGACGAACGTGCCGGTGGCCACCAGACGCTTGTCGATCACCCCTCCGTGGCGCGGCTTGACCGAAGCACGGAAGAGATTCTGGGCGGCGATGTCGCGCGCGGCCTTGGCGGAGGCCACATCGGCGGTGAAGCGTTCGCTGGCGGTGCGGATCTGATTCAGATCCTCGACCGAGACCAGATTCTCCCTGGCCAGGGCCTCCCGGCGGGCCAGGGTCGCAGTGGCCAGAGCGCCATCGGCCTGAGCGCGCCGGTAGAGCGCCTCGGCCCGGTCGGCCTCGAGCTTGTAGCGTTCGGGATCGATCTGGGCGATGACCGTGCTCGTGGTCACCCGGTCTCCCTCGCGGAAGCTGACCTCGGTAAGAACACCGTCAACTTCGGCCGTCACCTGGACCAGATCCTCGGCTTCCAGCGTGCCCACCGACTGAATGCGGTAGGTGACCTGCTGAACCATCACCGGTCCCGCCTTCACCGGGATAGCCGCGCCGCCGCCACGACCGCCGGGGCCGCGACCGGGCTGACCTCCAGCACCACCGGGAGGACCCTGGGCCGCCGGCGTGGAGCTGCCGCCGCACCCGCTAAGCGCCGTCGAAGCGACCAGGAAGACCACCAAGGGACACAACCTACGCATGAGCCTGCCTTCTTAATAAGAGATGGCAAGGCGCCGCACTCGCACCTGCCTGAAACCGAACGGTTTCCCGACAACTTTTTTATTCTCTCAGAACACACTGTGCGGAGTTGTGCCCGACGACCCAGGCGCGGGCTGCGCGCTGCTCCCGGGTAGTTCCCGAATCGGGCTGCCCACCCTCGCAAAGCTACAATCGCGCCCATGTTCGACTACTTCCGCGTGCTCGATACCCTCTCCGACGAGGACAAAGCCATCCATCGCGCGGCGCGCGACTTCGTGGACAAGGAAATCATCCCCCACGTTCAGGGCTGGTGGGACAAGGACACCTTGCCCCGCGAACTCATCACCCAGATGGGCGACCTCGGCTTCCTCGGACCCACCACTCCGCCCGAGTACGGCGGCGCGGGCGTTTCGAGCACCGCTTCCGGCCTCATCTGTTATGAGCTGGAACGCGCCGATTCCGGCGTCCGCTCGAGCGGCAGCGTGCAGGGGAGCCTGGTCATGTTCCCGATCAACGCCTACGGCTCGGAGGAGCAGAAGAAGAAGTACCTGCCCGAACTCGCGTCCGGAAAGATCGTGGGTTGCTTCGGGCTCACGGAAGCGGACGGGGGCTCGGATCCGGGAGCCATGCGCACTCGCGCCGATCGCGACGGCGATTCGTACGTCATCAACGGATCGAAGATGTGGATCACCAGCAGCCCGCTTTCGGACATCGCCATCGTGTGGGCAAAGACGTTCGAGAGCAAGGACGACAAAGGAACGATCCGCGGCTTCATCGTGCCGATGGACGCGAAGGGCGCCTCCGCTCCCGAGACGAAGAACAAAATGAGCCTGCGCGCCAGCATCACCGGCGAGATCGTGCTCGTGGATGTCCGCGTTCCGGCGAGCGCCATCCTTCCCAAGTCAGGCGGATTGAAGTCGCCCCTCGGCTGCCTCACCCAGGCCCGCTACGGCATTGCCTGGGGTGCGCTGGGCGCGCTCGAGACCGTCCTGACCGCGTCGATCGAATACACCAAGACCCGCACCACCTTCGGCAAGCCCATCGGCGCGCGCCAGCTCATCCAGGACAAGTTGACCCGCATGGCCACCCAGCATTCACTGGGCCTCCTGATGGTGCGCCGCCTCGGCGAACTGAAGGATGGCGGGACCATGAACTACGCGCAGGTCAGCATGGCCAAGCGCAACAACGTGCGCGTGGCCCTCGAAGGCGCGCGCCTCGCCCGCGAGATGCACGGCGGCAACGGCATCACCACCGAATACCCGATCATCCGCCATATGCTGAACCTCGAAACCGTCGACACCTACGAGGGCACCCACGACATCCACACCCTGATAGTAGGGCGGGACCTGACGGGCCTCAACGCGCTGGAGTAAGGCCCGTCATCGCAAAGTGCGGCCCCGTTCCCACTATCGGCCCATTGTGCCTTACGTCATTGCGGGCCCCGGTCCCATCCCCACTATCGGCCCCTTTGTGCCTTACGTCATTGCGAGCCCGGCACGGACTACGTGGCCCAAGGCCAGGCTGCGCGCTCCGTGACTATTGGAAGAAACCCCACACCGTCATTGCGAAGGCCAGATCGGTCTGGTTGGCCTGAAGCAATCTCCCGAGAGATTGCTTCA
>JANLSZ010000087.1:0-29830 GCA_031362685.1 Vicinamibacteria bacterium
TCCAATCACGTTCGCTCACTTCAAAGCGCGCCGGGACGTGGACGAGCACGGGCTTGGCGTGCCGCGCCCGAACCGTGCTGCCGAGAGCGCGCACGATGGCGCGCGTGTTGTCCCAGGCTTGATCGAACTCTGACAACTCCCCCCGGGTCTTGTAGGCGCGGAGTTCATCCGGGATCCCGTCAGGCGCGTCGGGTTTCCACAACCCCGCGCGCGCCAGCCAGCTATAGAGACCCGGGGCTCCCATGAGCATTCTCTCCAGAACAAGTCCCTTGAGGGCGGAGCCCTCAATCGCGCGCGGCGCGATCGAGCGAACGCCCGGAGACTCGGCGGTGCGGGCGGGTTCGGGCAGGGGCAGGTTGACTGGCACTATCTGACCGTCGACCACTTTCGTGATGGGCTTGGGCATGCCCCAATAGTTTCCGCGAATGTTGTTGAGGATGTCGTTGTAGTAGGTGAAGACAACGACCACGTCGGGGGCGAGTGGTTCGGCGTCGCGAACAAACCACAAGGCCTCCTGGTCGGTGGAATATGCATGGACGCCGGCGTTGACCACATCGAGGCGACAACCTTGGGAGAGGCTCAAGGCCTCGGCGCGCCTGGTCATCGACTGATCGAGCTCCACCGTGAAGCCCTCAACGAAGGAATCTCCCAGGGCCAGTACTCGTCCGAATCCCGCCGCCTTCCCGGGCCCGCGCTCCGCGTCACGAAAGCCGAGAGAATTGATGGCAACGTCCGTGCTGTATTCGCGGCGGGTGTACCGGACCGAAGTCTTCGGTCGATTCCGCCAGCCAAGCAGGGCATCCCACTGGGTGTAGACCTCCTGTTCGCCGACCGTCACGACCGGACGGCGGGCGAGGGCGATTCGAGCGGACACCTCGAGCAGGCCGAGTCCCATGACCACGCCCATCGACAGGAGCAACAAATTTCCCGCCCGGAGGCGCAGGTTTACGCCACGGCCGGGAGTCGATGGTTCGAGGGAGCCCAACAGATGAAATCCTGCCTATCCCGCGGTCAAGGCCAAGAAGCCCTAGAAGCTGGGCGACTCCTCGTACTCGCCAAACACGTCGCGCAGGGCGTCGCACATTTCGCCGATGGTGGCGTAGGCGCGGCTGGCTTCGACGATCAAGGGCATGAGATTCGCCGTCCCTTTCGCTCCGGCCTTGAGGCCTTCGAGGGCCTTCTCGACTCTGACGTTGTCGCGGCGCTTCTTGAGTGACGTCACCCGCGCGGTCTGTTCGCGCGCGGTGGTCTCGTCGATATAAAGAATATCGAAAGGCTGCTCTTCCATGGTGTAGCCATTTACGCCCACCACGATCTTCTCGCCGCGTTCCATCGATTGCTGGAACCGGTACGAGGCCTCGCCGATCTCGCGCTGGGGGAAGCCCTTCTCGACCGCGGCCACCATGCCGCCCATGGCGTCGATCTTCCGGATGTACTCCATGGCTTCGGCTTCGATGTCGTTGGTGAGCTTCTCCACGAAGTAGGAACCGCCGAGCGGATCGGCGGTGTGGGCGACCCCGGTTTCCTCCGCAATGATCTGCTGAGTGCGCAGCGCGATGGTCACCGCGTCCTCGGTGGGCAGGGCGAGGGCCTCATCGAGCGAGTTGGTATGCAGGGACTGGGTTCCGCCAAGAACCGCGGCCAGGGCCTGAAGTGCGGTGCGCGCCACGTTATTCACCGGCTGCTGGGCGGTAAGGGATACGCCGGCGGTCTGGGTGTGGAAGCGGCACATCCAGGAGCGCGGATTTTTAGCCCCGAAACGCTCGCGCATGGTCCGCGCCCAGATCCTTCGCGCGGCCCGGAACTTCGCGATCTCCTCGAAAAAGTCGGAGTGCGAGTTGAAGAAGAAGGAGAGACGGGGCGCGAACGAGTCGACATCCATGCCGCGATCCACGCACCACTGGACATACTCGATGCCATCCCGGAGCGTGAATGCGAGCTCCTGCGCGGCGGTCGAGCCGGCCTCGCGGATGTGATAGCCGGAGATCGAGATGGTGTTCCACTTCGGCATCTTCTCGGTGCAGAACTCGATCATGTCCACGATGATCCGCATGCTCGCTTTGGGCGGAAAGATGTACTCCTTCTGTGCGATGAACTCCTTCAGGATGTCCGCCTGGATCGTTCCCGCCAGCTTGTCCGCAGGGACGCCTTGCTTCTCGCCCACCAGCAGGTAGAAGGCCACCAGCATGGCCGCGGGCGAGTTGATGGTCATGGACGTGGTGACATCGCCCAGCGGTATCCCGTCAAACAACGTCTCCATGTCTTCGAGCGACGTCACGGCCACACCGCACTTCCCCACTTCGCCGAGCGACAATTCGTGATCGGGGTCGCGGCCCATCAAAGTCGGCAGGTCGAAAGCGACCGACAGTCCCATGGAACCATGGGCGAGCAGGTACTTGAAACGCTCATTGGTCTGAGCCGCGGAACCGAAACCCGCGAACTGGCGCATGGTCCAGGTCTTCCCGCGATAGGCGGTCTGGTGAACGCCGCGCGTGAACGGGTACGTGCCGGGGTCGCCGAGGTCCCGGTCGTAGTCGATGCCCTTCACGTCTTCGGGCCGATAGAGCGCCTCGATGGGCCGGCCGGAAATGGTGGTATGCGGCTTCAACTCGCGACCATCATCGACGGTCTTCGCACTCGCGACGGTCTCGGTCTTGGCCATTCTGGTCTCCTGGGGGGACGCCGCGCCGAGTCTAGCGGCCCCGGTCGCATCGCGACACACCGCGGCCCAACGCGTGCACCTTGAAGCAGCGCACGAGGAGTGCCTTGTCGCCAGCGTGATGCGTCTCAAGCCACGCGCGCCACCCGGCAGAATTCGCGAAGGAGATGGGTTCCATGGAGCCGCCATTCTCCAACAAGTAGGGGAACGTTCAGTCGCACGGATCATTGTGCCGGTGCCTCAAGTGTCACATGAGCGTCCGGCGGCTCCCCACTCTGGTGAATAGCGTGTCCGTGGCCGCAGACTCGCGGCCCAAACATGAGGACAAAGCAATGACACAACACCATAGAACCGCGCAGACACGCTGCCTCGAAGACAATCGGCCACTGCTGGGGGAGCGCACCCACGGATCGGCACGCGACGGGAAAGCGGTCATGAAGGGCCTGTTGACCCTCCTGGCGGCGGCTTCCATCGGATGCGGGGGCAGCACCTCACCTTCGCCGATACCGGTGGTTGTCGCAACACCAGCACCCGCCGCCGCGGCCATCACCGCCACCGGAAATGGCTCTCTCGTTCTCCATCCAAGCCTCAACCGAACGTTCGGAATCGCGATGGAAACCCCCATTCGGGTGCGCGAGACCGGCGGGGGAACGGCTGATTGGAATTTCGCCCGTATGGCGTTCTTCCGCAACAACGTGGAGATCGAGAGGGTCGAGGTGGACGCAGACGTGATTCGCACCTTCGGGGCAACAAGGATTGCCGCCAACAGCAACACCGCCTACAACGTGCTCTTCCGCTTCAACTCGGACAATTTCGATCGTATCGATCTCACCCTCGGTTTCTCCGACCTCAGCACCGGGCGGCAGTTCACGGCGCTTGTCCCCTTCAATTCGTTCACAGATGTCAACCTTTCCCTGACACCCCTGTTCCGAAGCACCGACCCCCGCTAGGGGTTGAGGCGAGACAGGCGTCGTTCGTTAACCGGTTCGGGGGCGCGTCTGTGTGCCCCCGAACCACGCGCGACGGGACAGCCTCAGATCACCAGCCGTGGGATCAACTGATCCCAGGTGTGGCGCGCCGCATAGGCGAGGCCGTTCCTGCCCGCTCGCTCGGCCAGAGCCACGTCACCGGCGAGGCGATCGAGGGTTTCCGCGAAGGCGGATGCCATGGGGTTCAGTATCCACCCGGTTGATTCGCTTTCCACCTGCTCGGTTGGTCCGCCGGAGTCGGTGGCGGTGAGTACGGGCTTCCCGCTCGACATCGCTTCGAGGGTCACGAAACCATAATCCTCGTTCTTCGGCGCGAAGTACACGGCGCGGCAGCGGGCGTAGTGATCGAGCTTCGCCTCTTCGGAAAGCGGCCCCACCAGTTCGACGCGACCGTCCAGGCCCTGATCGCGGATCAGCGCGCGCAAACGCGCCTCGTCGTCGCCCTCGCCCGCGATCACCGCGCGCAAGGACCGATCCTTCATCGCCGCCATGGCCTCGATCAACAGGTCCATCCGCTTCAAGGGATGCAGCCGGCTCACCGCGAAGACGTAAGGCTCATAGGCAAGGCACCGGTACTCGCGCGCGGGAGCGGGGGGATGAAGCACGGTGGACGGCACACCGAGGAAGTGGTTGAGCCGGTCCGTGACCGTCTGCGAAATCGTGAAGAGCTTCGTGACATTCTCGGTAAGTAGCCGGCGATCCAACCGGTGGAGGTAGAAACGTCGGACGGTTTCCTTCAGTCGGCCCTTGCGGCCAAAACCCTGCATGACCGAGTCCCACAGATCGTAGTACTCGCGCATGGTGTGAGTCAGCCAGCAGACGTGCTTCGGATGGCGCAGGGCAAACGCGGGGTACCGCATGGTGATGATCTGATCGATCGCTTGGCCATCCGCGCCTTCCGAGACATCGGTCAGGCGCGTGGCTTCGTAGGCGTCGAACTGCCGGCCGAAGCGATTGGTCGGGGTCTGGAAGATCTCCGCTTCGTGGCCCGCGCGCCGGAGGGCCGCGACCGTCTCTTCCGCGATGACCATGTGTCCGCCTCGAACGAAGGGCGCGGACGACGTCACCACCAGGATCCGGCTCATGCCCGCCGTTCGGGCGACAAATCGTCACGCCTCTTGATGATCTTCGCGGGCACCCCGGCCGCGATCACGGAGTCGGGCAGCGATTCGTTGACCACCGCTCCCGCTCCCACCACCACGTTCGAACCGAGGGTCACCCCGTCGAGGACCTTGGCTCCCGCACCCAGCCAGACATTGCGTCCGATAGTGACGCCCTTCGAGGGCCGGGCCTGATCGATGATCACCGCACCCAGGTCCGAGTGATCGTGCCCGCCCCCCACGACGTACGTATAGGCGGCAAAGAGGCCGTAGTCGCCGACCTCCACCCGCGACGACGAGAACACCTCGCAGTTGAAGCCGACGTTGATGTGGCTCCCGAGGACGATGTCGCCGTCCTTGCACGAGAGAATGGAGTTGCGACCGATGAAACCGGCGTCGCCGATCCGGATCCCCTGGTTCGCTATGCCCTTCGCATCGAGCAGCACGTGATCGTCGATCACCGTTGTGTCCCCGATATGGATCTTGTGCGGATGGCGCAGGGTCACGCCCACGCCGAACACCACGCCACGCCCGCAGGACCCGAGCAGGGTCGGGTAGAAGATCTTGCGGAGGAGAAGGCCGAGAGCGCCCGGGACCCACGACGTGAACAGCATCACGAACTCGAAATGAACGAGACGGAAGAAGTCGCGGGAGCCGACGACCAGATCCTGGTACGTCTCGGAGGACGATCTGGGATCCTTGACCGCGGCCTGGATGCCGACGTCTTTCATGGAGGAAGAGTCGCTCACGCCATCGCCCCCGACTTCGAAGATTCGGCCCGTTGTCGTACGATCACGATTCATTCTCTCAAAAGCCGTAGTTCAAAGCGGTTCCCGACCTTCGAATTCACTTCCAGAGCACCTTCTTGAACCGCACCGCCCTGCTTCTCGTCAAGCTCGTCCTCTCGATCGGGCTGCTGGTGTATCTGCTTCGAAGCGTCGATCTTTCCGACGTTTTCCGCCACGTCATCGAGGGTCGGCAATCCCTGTTCGCAGTGGCGATTCTGATCTATGCCATCGTGGTTCTTCTCTCCACCGTGCGCTGGAAGATCCTGCTCGATGCCCTGGGCGGTTCCCCCGGGTTCAAGAAACTGTGGCAGTCCTACATGGTGGCCACCTTCTTCAACAATTTTCTTCCGAGCAATGTGGGGGGCGACGTGGTGAGAGTCCGGGATGCGGCACGCTCGGCCGGGTCCCACACCGCATCGCTCACCGTGGCGGTTCTGGACCGGGTGATCGGTTTCGTGGCCCTCTATTTCATCGCCGCCACCGCCTTCCTCTTTGGCGGCTCGATGGTCCGGGGACTGGCGGGCGCGCGGGTCATACTGCTGGGCCTCACCGGGGTGTTTGTGGTGCTGGGCGCGATCTTCCTGCGCTCGGGCATGGTGACGGCCCTCATCGATCGAGTGGGTCTGCGGCGATTTCCCTGGGCCTACGAGAAGTTCGAGTCGGTGCAGGCCGCGGTGAACGCCTTCCGAGCCAGGAAGAGCGCCCTCATCGAGGCCTTCGTTCTGTCTCTCGGCCTGCAGCTTCTGGGCGTGTCGTACTTTTTCATGGTGGCCCGCGCCCTGAAGATTCCGCTGGGGTTCGGAGCGTGCCTGCTGATGGTTCCGCTGTGCACGTTGATTCAGGCCATACCGATCTCGTTCAACGGTTGGGGCCTGCGCGAAGGGGTCTACGTTGTCTATTTCAGCCAGGTCGGCCTTCCCCGGGAGAGTGCGCTGGCCTTTTCGATTGTCGCCGCGGGAATGGTGGTGATGTTTTCGATCTCGGGTCTGTTCGTCTGGCTCGCGCGGAGATCGCACGCCCACGACACCCCGGCCGGAGTGTCCTGATGGCGGTTCTGAAGCGGGCGGGAGAGGCCGGACGGCTCGTCCTCGACTTCGTCACCCGAGACCCTCCCTTCGTCCGGGGCGGCGACCTCGACCCGCGCGACATTCCCGTGTTCACGTTCCACGGTCTGGCCCCACGTTCCTTCGAGAGGCGGATGCGCTACCTTCAAGAGGCCGGGTATCAGACGATCAGCATGCCGCAGTATCTGGACGCCCTGAGCGGCCGAGCCGAAGCGCCGGCGAAGTCGGTGCTCCTGACCATTGACGATGGACGCGCCACCACCTGGACGGTCGCGTACCCGATTCTCAAGCGTCTGCGGATGCGGGCCACCGCGTTCCTGGTGACCAGCGCGGTACACGACTCGACGGAAATCTCGAAGACCATTGGCGAGGTTGAGCCGTTGGAGTGGCGAGCGCTGGTAGCTCGCGACCACTCGCGGGGCCGGCCCTTCGTGACCTGGGGGGAAGTGCGGGCCATGCGCGATGTGATCGACATCGAAAGCCACACTCACCTTCACGCCCTCGTGCCGGTTTCTCCCGAGACCTCGGAGGTCATGACCGCGGCCATGCAGTGGGGATATGGCGCCTTCGACTGCCCGTTCGTCTGGCGCTTTGGCCGCCAGGTTCGGGGCCACGATGTTCCGGTCGGGACTCTCCTTCCCATTTCGGCGCCGCGCCTCTCGGGCAAGCCAGGTTATCTGATGCCCGAGCAGCGCTACGAACTCGATGGTGAAACTCGAGAGGCCATGCGGTTCGATCTGGAAGAGGCGCGGCGGTGCATCCGCGAAAAGGCCGGGGTCGAAGCCAGCGCGCTTTGTTACCCCTGGCATGTGTACTCAGACCTGGCGAAGGAAGTGGCGGCCGAAGTCGGCTACGCGGCGGCATTTGCCGGGAAGACGAGCCAGGGACCGGCAATCTCGCGGCCCGGGTCCGACCTCTTCGCCCTGGCAAGGGTGGGAGAGGACTACGTCGAACGCCTGCCCGGGCCGGGCCGAAGATCGCTTCCGTCCGTGCTACGCGAAAAACTGCAACGCCGCGGCGGGGTCTGAACCCTGTCGGGGAGCCAAGCCAAACCTGCCGCCGCCCAAAAGCCGTGGTTCGAATGGCTTCGACGCTGGTTCATCGGCATCATTGACCCTCCTTCCGTGACGAGTGTCCTTAGAGTTGCACTTCACCCCTTTTCGTCACTGCGAGCCAGTCCACGGACTCCGTGCCCCGAGGGCAGGCTTCGCGCTGTACAGGCCAGGCTGCGCGCTCCGTGACTTTTGGAAGGAACCCCATGACCGTCATTGCGAAGGCCACTGTCCGTCCGCATGGCCTGAAGCAATCTCTTTGGGGATTGCTTCGGTCGATGCCGGAACTTCGGCTCCTTCGCAATGACGGTGGGTTTCTTCCAAGAGTCACGGAGGTAGTCCGTGAGCGGCTCGCAATGACGAAAAGGGGCTGAAATGGGCCTTTCTCGAACGGGTTCCTCAGCAGTCATCCGCAGACCGAGGTCCGTGACGTTCAAGAGAAACCAACGTCGTCATTGCGAGAGCCGTGCTCGTTCTTGCGCCGGCCCGAAGCAATCTCTCGAGGCGGGGAGAGATTGCTTCGTGGCCAGCCTTCCGGGTGGCCTCCTCGCAATGGTTGCAGGCGGCGTTGCCGCCTACAGCCAGCCGTTTTCGCGGTACCAGCGGGCGGTTCGCGCGATGCCATCCGTGACATCGACTTTCGGCGCGTAGCCAAGAAGCCGGCGGGCCTTGTCGATGGAGAACGATCGGTTCTTGACCCAGAAGTCGACGCGGCGACGATGGATCGGCGGCTCGATGCCCATGGGAATACAGACCGCCTCCACGACATCGCCCAGGCGTTGAATCGGCCAGGCCGGAACATGAAACGGCCACAGCGAACCGCTCGTGGCCCGGGCCACCTCGCGGGCGAGATCATCCTGCGACACCGAGCGCGGGCCCGCGATGATGAAGGTCTCGCCCGCCGCCTCGGGGCGATCGAGAGCCAGCAGGAAGCCGTCGACGAGATCGTCGATGTAGACGAGGTGATAGTGCGGTTTTCCGCTTCCCACCACCGCGTAGCGCCCACGCGCGATGCTCTTGAAAATCTTGAGCAGCCGGGTCTCCGCCGGTCCATAGATCGCGGCGGGTCGCACGATCGCGACCTGCAGGCCATGCGTTCGGCCAAACTGGCGAGCCAGGGCGTCGGCCTCGGCTTTGGTCTCCTGATAGATGTCGCTCGGCCCGATCGGTCCATCTTCATCGCAAGGCGGATTCTTCACGTCGCCATGGACGCCGACGGTGGAGGTATGGACGAACCTCCGCACCCCGGCCACCGACGCCGCTTCGAGAAGCAGGCGCGTGCCCCGCACGTTGATCTCGCGGTAGTAGGAGTCTGGATGCCCCGCAGTCCGGTAGACCGCAGCGACGTGGATCACCGCGTCGCAGCCGGCGACCAGGCGTTGGGCATCGACCGCGTCTCCCAGGACGCCGAGTACGATCTCGGCCCCACTCGAAGTCAACGCGGGCGTGACCGAGCCTTCTCTCACCAACGCCTTGACCGCGTTACCGCGGGCCAGCAGACGCTTGAGGAGGTGGCCGCCGGTGTAGCCGGAGGCGCCGGTGAGAGCGATCTTCACCCCGTGGTCCTCGAAACCGCCAGCGACCGGAACAGTTCCGCATATCGCGCGACGGTGGTGTGAAGGGCGAATTTCTCCTCGGTGCGTGTTCGCGCCGCGACCGCGAGGCGCCGCCTCAATTCGGGATCGGTGAGGAGCTTGCGAAGACCTTGGGCCAACGGGCTCGCTTCGCCGGGGGGGACAAGAATCCCGGTGACGCCATCTTCGATGATGTCGGGCACCCCTCCGGTTCGAGAGGCCACCGCGGGAAGGCCGCAGGCCTGCGCCTCCACCGCGGACATCCCCAGCGCTTCGTCGAGAGTCGGGAAGACGAAAACGTCGGAGGCCTGAAGGTAGGCGGCGACGTTCTCCACCCGGCCCGTGAAAGTCACGCGACCCTGGAGCCCAGCCGTCTCCGCTTCCTTGCGAAGTTTCTCTTCAATCGAGATCACCTGGCCGAAACCCGAGCCCACGAGCACGAGATGCAGGGCGGAAAGGTCGGCCAGGGACCGCATCGCCTCGAAGAGTGTCTCGAGACCCTTGCCCTCGATCAGTCGCCCGGTGTACGTGACCAGCAACTTGTCCCCCGGCAGGCCGAGGGTTCGACGGCGAGCCCTCTTCTCGTCCGCGGCGGCCGGCGCGTACTCGGACATGTCGATGCCATGCGGAATGAGATGAATCTTGCCGGCCGGAAAGCCCGCATCTACCGCTTCACGAGCGATGACCTTCGAGATCGCGACCACCGCACCGGTGCGGCGGAGCATCAAGTTCCTCGCGCGAGCGGCAGAGAAGGCGACAGACCGCTCAAGGCTGCGCGGCTTTCGGCCCCAAAGAGCGAGAGATCCGTCCAGTTCGCCGTTCAGCTCGGGTCGAAGAACCAAAGCGCATCGCGTGCCGGCAATCGCCAGTCTCGCGGGCAGGGCCAGAACCCGGGTCCCTCCATTCATGAGGACATCGCTCTCCCGCGCCAGCTTTCGCGCCAGGCTCGACGCACCCGGGAGCATCGCGAACTTCTTGCCACGCCCCTTCCCCGGAGGACCGACCCGATGAATGGTCACGCCCCCATCGACTTCAAGGGGGGGAAGATCTTCGCTCGATCGGCGCGTGATGACGTCGACCCCGAAACCCAGGGCGGCCAGGCCAAGAGCCAGCGACCGCGTGTGCTTCTCGCCCCCGCCCAGGACCGGATGGTACGTCTCCGCCAGCAGAAGAACGCGCGGCTCAGACCCGACGGTCACGGGCGATCGTCGGCTTTGAGGACGTAGATCGGCTTGTTCTGGCTCTCGTGATACGTGCGCATCAACAATTCAGCCATGAGGCCGAAGTTCACGAGCAGGATTCCGGTCAGAAACGACAGACCGCCGAAGAAGAGCAAAGGCCGCGAGCCGATCGACTGATCGGCGAAGAGCCGGATGAACGAAAGGTAACTCAGAATCCCGAAGCCGACCGCGCCGAAGAGCAGACCGAACAGGCCGAACAGATGCGCGGGCCGCGTCCCATAAGTCATGAAGAACTTCACCGTGAACAGATCGAGCAGCACCCGGGTGGTCCGGCCGATGCCGTACTTGCTCACCCCGCGCGTTCGCGGACGGTGGTTCACCACCACTTCGGCCACCCGCACGCCCATCGAAGCCGCCACCGCGGGAATGAAGCGATGCATCTCGCCATAGAGGCGGATGCCCTTCACCACCTCGGCGCGGATGGCTTTGAGCGAACAGCCGTAGTCGTGAATCTCGACTCCGGTCGCCCAGGAGATCAGGCGGTTCGCGAAGAACGATGGAATCTTCTTGGAGAGAGGATCGTGGCGGTTCTTCCGCCAGCCGCAGACGATGTCGTAGCCCTCTCCTTCGTCGAGTTTCTTCAGCAGGGGGCCGATGTCGGCGGGGTCGTTCTGGAGGTCGCCGTCGGAGGTCACCACCACCCGGCCGCGAGCGTGATCGAAACCGGCGGAGAACGCCGCGGTCTGACCGAAATTCCGGCGCAGGCGCAGCACCCGAAACGACGGTTTGGCCTTCGCGAGTTCCAGGGCGCGCGCGTCCGTCCCATCCTTCGAACCGTCATCCACGAGGATGACCTCATACGAACGGCCCAGAGGATCGAGCGCCTTCTTCAACTCCCGGCACAGATCCGCAACATTCTCAACCTCGTTGTAGAGGGGAATGACGACCGAGATCTCCGGAGTTTGGTTCAAGGGCTGGCTAGAACAGTTTCAGGTTCATGTTGTCGGCCGCGATGTCGGTGAGGTCGACCACCGCGGCGGCGCCCACGCCCATGGTGATGGCGATGGTCTCGGAGATCTCCTCCCGGGTCGCCCCGTACTTGATCGCCTTCTTGATGTGGCCTTCGATGCAGCCCTGGCACTTGAAGGCGAGACTGGCCGCGATGGCCACGAATTCCTTGGTCTTGCGATCGAGCACCGAGGGCTTGTACGTCTCCTTGTAGAAGTGGAAGTAGGCCGCACGGAAGCGAGGGTCGACCATGGTGTACGAACTGCTGGCCGGCTGGGGCGCTCCGCCCTCGTCCTCGGCGGGAAAAGGCTGATGGGTGTGTTTCTCGTCGCTCACTTGCTGGTCCTTTCGGAAACGGGTTTGGCGGCGCCCTTCGCCGGAGTCTCGACTTTAGACGCCGTCGCGTCCTCAAGCGGTGGGGCGACCTCGTCCAGAAGGTTCTTCACCGCCGGTTCGTAGATGGCTCGCGCGTCGCGCCAGGCGCCCCCGTGACTCTTGCTCTCGGTCAGAATCATGCGGGACTTCGACCCGGCGAGTTTCTTCATCTCGTCCGCGATCTCGAAGGGGATCCGACGATCGCCACGATTGGCGACGAAGAGAGAGGGACGTCCGTTCATTTTCGCCGCCGCGGCGAGCACATCGACGTCTTCGGGATCGAAGCCGCCACGCTGCCGGGTCCAGAAAAGGACGATTTCGGCGGTCGGCCATTGCGGAATGAGCGTGAAATACCAGGTGAAATGGCGAAAGAGGCGAATGTGATGCCGGGCGGTATTGGGAAGGGTGTCGTAGCTGCTGTCGGTGATCAGCCCGCCCACTCGCGGATCGTCGGCGGCCTCGAGGGTGGCGGACGCCCCGCCCAGCGACACGCCCCAAAGAACGATGGGGCCGGGCGATTTGGACAGAGCAAAGTCCACCGCCGCGCGGACATCCAGTTTCTCGGTCAAGCCGAAGGTGGTGGCGTGACTCCCGGAACTCCCGTGATGACGCAGGTCGATCAGGACGCAGTTGAAACCCCAGGCGTGAAGCGGCTCCACCTTCTTCGCCATTTCAATGCGAGTGCGGTTGAGCCCGTGGACGAGCACGACGGTGCCGCGCGGATGGTCTACCGGGATCCACCAGCCCGAAACCCTGATGCCGTCGCTCGAGGTGAGAGTGACGTCTTCACGCTCGAACTTGAACGAGTTCTTGACGTATTCGGCGTTTTCCTTGTCGGGAAGAGTGAAACCCCGGACCACGATGCGATCCACCAGGAAGTAGGGCATGAAGCCAAAGACGAAGAACATCAGGGCGAAAAACAGGAATGCGAGACTCCGCTTCCACCACCGGCCTTTGGTCCTCCGCGGCAGAGTCGGTACCGGGCCCTGCGGGTCTCTTTGTTGTGATTCCAAGCCCGCGGAGTTTAGCCCGCAGACCCCGCGGTCGCTACAATCGCGCCGCGATGCCAAGCGCAACCGAAGGGAACGCCCCAACCCCGGCCGAAGGACTGCACATAGCGGCTTTGAGCGCCGCGGCCCTCGCCCTCATTCTGGGCCTCGGCGCGCACCGGGCGGTCTGGGTGAACATGGGGATCTCCCTCATCATCCTCCTGCCTCCGCTGCGGCTCGCCACCACCATCATCAGAGAAGCCCGCGCGCATCGGTACGGCGTCGCCGCCATGGGAATTCTCGTCCTCGCTTTCTTCCTCTTTTCCCGCCGGATTTCCTGAGCACGCCCGCGGCCGCGCTTCGACACCCGCATCGGGACGAGTAAAGAAGGGCGGCTATCTCCCCGGCAGCTTCGAGAGAGTGAGGCTCGCTTCTTTTCGGACCTCCGGATCTGGATCCTTGTTGAGAGTCTCGATGAGGGCGGGAAGCGCCGGCTTCGATGCTTCGCCGATACTTCCAAATGCGCGCACCACGTGAAGACGTACGAGGGCGGAGGGGTCACGCAGGGCTTCGGTGAGTCCGGAGACCGCCGATGCCGCGGCGGGGCCCATTTTTCCAATGGTGCGGGCCGCTCGATAGCGCCTCGCCTCCTTCGGATGCTTGAGTTCCTGAAGAAGCAGGGGAATGGTCTCAGGCGAGTCACCGCCGATCTTGCCGATGGCGGTGAGCGCGCCCGTCTTGCCCGCACCTCCGTCCTGCCGGGCCAGAGCCACAAGGGCAGGAATGGCCGGCCGCGCGATCTCTCCCGCCTCGCCGAGCGTCCAGGTCGCGAAGGCACGGACGCGCGGGTCCTGGTGCTGAACGCCGCGGACCAGGACCGGAACCGAGGCCGGGCCAGGAAGGCCGAGGTAGAAGGCGGTCTGCGCGGCCTCGAATCGCACCCGGGGCGAAGGATCGTCAACGGCCTCCCGGATCACCGCATCCCGGACCGACGCGGACGGCGCTCCGGAGGTGGCCGCCTCGATCCGCATCCGGCGCAGAGAGATCTCTCGCATCGCTTCGGGATGGTTGAGGGAGGCGATCTCACCCGCGATCGGGGGCTGGGTTCCTAGCCACGACGCAACTCGCTCATGACCCGCCTTGCTGAAATGATCGTAGTCGAGGAAGAGATCGGTCGGCGCGGCCGAGGTCGCGATCTCTCGAAGAAAGTCGAAGGCGGTGATCTTCTCGGCGGCCGCGAAATCCATGACGCGTTTTTGCACCAGGGGCGCAGGCGATTGGGGTTCCACCTGCAACCGGAAGGGGAAGACCGCGATGGAAAACGTCGCGCCGTCTTTGGCGACCTCGGACCTCAGGGCCTTGACCTCGTCGAAGAAGAGACGAAACGCGTTCTCCACCCGGGCCGACCCGGCGGCGTTGAAAAGCTCCTCCACCGCACCAATCTCGCGACTCGACGCTCCGAAGGCCATCCGAACCGCAGCGGAATGCTTGAAGAGAGTGAGCAGGAAGCCCGGAGGCTTGGTCAGATTGATCTGAAGTTCGGCGAGGTCGTTCAGGCAGACGGCGAGAACGACCTCGTTCGGTTTGTACCGGCGCGCGATGCGTTCGTAGGCGAGGCGCTCCTGCCGCGTCGACCAGCCGGGCAGGGCGATGTTGAAGACATCGACGTCGCGCCCGGAGGCGCGCAGCGTGTGCTCGAGGATCTGAGGAAAGGCCTCGGTCGCCTCCACCCCGTGGCCGTAAGCCACGCTGTCACCCAGGATCACGATCCGCCGGAGGCCCTCGCGGGTTTCGACCGGCCTCGTGACATCACGCAGGCCGTCGACGTTGTTCTCCTCGCCCGGCGGATAACCCTCGCCTTTCTCGAGGGTGTAGAAATCGCCGTCCTTGAAACGCTCGCTCCAGTCCCAGAGGTACTCCTCTTTCTGAACCGGAGGCGGCTCGGAGATCCGGGCCAGGCCCTCGAGCAGCGCGCCGAAGACAAGGGTGGACGCAGCGGCGAGGGCTAGGTTCCGAAGCGGCGTCGACGTCATCTCAGGCTGGGTAGTGGTGGCAGGGGGTTGCTTCGTCGCGGCACTTCTCGAATGGCTCCTCGCAATGATCGCTGCGCGCTAAGTGCGCGCAGCGATCAGCATGTCCAGTTCGGCGCGCAGTTTCGGCAGGATCTCTTCGTAGGTGAACGCGCCGAGCGGAGCCTTCTGACGCTTGAGGTTCACGTGGGTCGGGCCGCACCACAAACCGAGGTCGGCGTCGTCGGTTTCGCCCGGGCCGTTCACCCGACACCCCATGACCGCGATGGTGAGCGCGTGGTTCTTCGCGTAGACCGTCATCTCCTTGACCGCCTCCGCGAGCTCGACGAACTTCTCGTTCTCGACCCGCGAGCACGACGGACAGGAGATCACGTTGAGAGAGTGGTCGTCGAAGACGGGGACAGAGCGGAATCGCCCGGCCGCGATGTCTTCCAGAATCAGCTTGCCCACCGTGATCTCTTCATGCTTCCTCGGATTCGGCAGAGTGAGGCTCACCCGGATGGTGTCGCCGATACCCCGCGACAGAAGCTGCTCGAAGGCCACCCGCGTCTTGATGACGCCCTCGGGGGGAATCCCGGCCTCGGTGACCCCGAGGTGCAGCGGGACATCCTTGCGCGCGGCCACGAAGCGGGTGTTGCCTTCGATGACCTTGCGCGGGTGCGAGTCCTTGAGGCTCACCACGTACTGATCGAATTTCAGCTCGTCCAGCAGGGCGCAATGGGCGAGGGCGGACTCCACCATCGCCGCCACATCGTCATCGGGATGCTTCGCCTTCATCTCGGGATCCACACTGCCGCAGTTCACGCCCACCCGGATCGCGCAGCCGTGGGTGCTGGCCACCTCGGCAAGAAAGCGCACCTTCTCGGCGACGCTTTTCTCCTTCTCGTGATGGTAGAGGTGGCCGGGGTTGTACCGGAACTTGTCGACGTGGGGCGCCACCGTCGCGGCCAGGCGGTAGTTCTCCTGAAGATCCACGACGAGGTTCGCCTTCGTTTGCTTCCGAATCTCGGCGAGTGCTTGCACATCCTTGGGTGAATCCACGGCGATGCGCACCAGATCGCCGCCCGCTTCCCGGATCTTCTCGGCCTGTTCGACGGTCGCATCGATGTTCTGCGTCTTGGTCGCGCACATGCTCTGGACCGCGATCCGATGAGCTCCGCCGATGAAGATCGAGCCGGCACGGACCGATCTGGCTTGGCTTCTCTTCATTGCCTGCCATTCATACCACAAACGACCAAGTTGCTGAAAATCATGGACATGTGTCCACAAATTGGATCCAAATCTGTAATGTTAATCAAAATAAATAGAAAATATGATTGACATATACTGCGATAATGCATTACTATCCTCCCGTCGCCGCCAGTTGGACTCTTTGGAGGCGATGCGCGAAAAACAGAACCCAGAATAGAGATCCCAAGGAGAACTCCCATGTCACTCGTACGATTCGACCCTTTCCGAGAACTCACCATGGCGCAGAACCGGATCAATCATGTCCTCGCCGACGCCTTCACCGGCGCCGGGACTGACGCGTTTGATTTCCTGCCTGCCGTGGACATCCGAACCGGCGCCGACCACTCTCTCATCATCGAGGCCGACGTCCCGGGCATTCCCAAGGACTCGATCACCGTTCACGTCGAGAACCGCACTCTCACCATCCGAGGGGAACGCAAGCGTGAGACCGTGGCTGACGAGAAAGAGACCGGTGTCCATCGGGCGGAGCGCGTGTTCGGCTCCTTCGTCCGCGCCTTCACCCTGCCCGAGTCCGCCGACGCCTCCAAGGTCAAGGCCGACTACAAGGACGGCGTTTTGAAGGTCACGGTTCCGGTAGCCGAACAGGCCAGGCCGCGATCGATCGAAGTCAAGGTCGCCTAAGCAGGTTCTGGCGAGGCCTTTCGGCCTCACCCGCTGTACCTGGAGCGGTTCCTCCTTCCGTAGCTGAAGGAGCGAGCCGCTCCATTCTTTTCGCCTTGAGGACCGAACCCGTGCTACTTTCGGCCCGTGGCGCGAATCGCGATTGATGCCCGCAAGTGGCGGGACTACGGCATTGGCACGTATGTGAGGAACATTGTCCGCGCCCTGGCCCTGATCGACCACGAGAACACCTACTTCCTGTTCTGCCATCACGAGGACGTTCCGACCCTCAAGGACCTCTCGGAGAACTTCGTTCCCGTCGTGAATGAGTCCCCGGGATACTCCCTGCGCGAGCACTGGAGCCTGCCGCAACAGCTTCGCAAGCTCGGAGCCGAGCTCTTCCACGAACCGCACTACGTCCTGCCGTTGTTGCTCTCCACGAAGTCCGTGGTCACCATCCACGACTGCATTCACCTGCGCTTTCCCGAATACCTGCCCAACCCCGCGGCCATCCACTACGCTCGGTTCATGATGGGCAGCGCGATCCGCCGCGCCCGGGTCGTGTTCACCGTTTCCGAAGCGAGCAAGCGCGACATCCTGCAGTTCTTCCCAAACACCGCGCCCGATCGCATTCACGTGGTTTCGAACGCCATCGACGCCGACCTTCTGGAAGCGCCGGACCAGGAAGAGCTCGATCGGGTGAAAGAGCGCTACCAGATCGCGCAGCGTTTCATCCTCTACGCCGGCAACATCAAGCCGCACAAGAATCTCCCTCGACTGATCGAGGCCTTCGCGCGGCTGCGCGCCCAGCCGGGCCACGAGGACGTGCATCTGATGATCATCGGCGATGAAATCGGCAAGACGCCCGAGCTGCGAAGACGGGTGGAGTCGTTTCGCTTGAGACCTTTCGTCCGGTTCTTCGGCTTTGTGCCCGAGCGCACGCTCGCCGCCTTGTATCGGCTGGCCACCGTGTTCGTCTTCCCTTCTCAATATGAAGGCTTCGGTCTGCCGCCCCTCGAAGCCATGGCCTGCGGCACGCCCGTCGTCACCTCGAACGTTTCATCATTGCCTGAAGTTGTAGGCGACGCGGCGGTTCTGGTGGACCCTCATGACGGCGAGGCTATCGCCGCTGGCCTCTCTCGCGTCCTCGACAACCCTGCCTTCGCCAACGAGCTTCGAGAGAAAGGGCGAATCCAGGCCAAGAAGTTCAACTGGGACGACTCCGCGCGAAAGACTCTCGCCGGATACCGGGAGGCGCTCGAGTCATGACCCCGGCTTTCGCCGGGGTGACGGAATGGGCTAGTGATCGATGACGGCTCCCCAGCGCACGGCGCTCGTGCACGACTGGCTGACGGGATTTCGGGGCGGGGAGCAGGTTCTTCTCTCTCTCGCCAGGATGTTCCCGGAAGCGCCGATCTACACCCTGCTCCACGTGAAGGGCTCGCTGCCCGCGGAGCTGGAATCGCGAACCATCCGGACCTCGTTCATCGGCAAGCTCCCGTTCGCGCGGCGTCTCTACCGCCACTACCTTCCCCTATTCCCTTTCGCGGTGCGTGGCCTGGATGTTCGCTCGTTCGATCTCGTTATCTCGAGTTCGCATTGCGTGGCGAAGAGCGTGACCCCGGGGCCGAAGACGCGTCACATCTCCTATTGCCACACCCCCATGCGCTACGTGTGGGATCGTTTCGACGACTATTTCGGGCCGGCGCGGATGGGTCGGGTGGGAAGTGCGGCGCTGCGGGTGATGGCCGAAGGCCTGCGGGCGTTCGATGTCGCAACCGCGCATCACGTTCATCAGTACGTCGCCAACTCGGAGACGGTGGCCGCGCGGATCCGGTATTTCTACGGTCGGGACGCGAAGGTAATCGAGCCACCGGTCGACACCGACTTTTTCACCCCGGGGCCAGAGGATCCGCCTTCTCCCGACTATGACCTCGTGGTCTCCGCCCTCGTCCCCTACAAGCGGATCGATCTCGCCGTCGACGCCGCGAACCTCACCGGGCGACGGCTTCTCGTCGTGGGCAGCGGTCCGGAGGAGACGCGGCTGCGCGCGCGCGCCGGGGGCAGCGTCGAATTTCTCGGTAGTGCTGATCGCGACCGCCTGCTCGGCCTGTACCGTGGCTGCCGGGCCCTCGTGCTGCCGGGAGTCGAGGACTTTGGAATCGTGGTGGCCGAGGCCCTGGCCTGCGGCCGTCCGGCGGTGGTCAATGCCCAGGGCGGAGGTGCCGAGATCGTCCGTCATGGCGAGTTCGGACAGACCCTGGTCGAGCCCACCGGCGAGGCGGTGGCCGAGGCCCTGAAGCAGCTTGTTCCGAACCGCTTCAGTAGACTCAGCCTTCGAGAGCGCGCCTTGACCTTCTCCCGAGCGAAGTTCGAGGAGCGTTTCCGGCGGGTGGTCGAAGAGCCGAGCGGATCGAATTCGGAAGAGCAGCCTTAACCAGGCAAGAGAACGGAAGGACCAGAGCGTTTGCGAAAGCGAAAACAGCGTCTCACCGAGAGCTTCCTCGCCGTCGATATGACGGCGGTCGCCCTCGCGTGGATGGTCGCCTATTACACCCGCTTCAATTCGACTCTCATCACCACTCCATTCCCGCCCTACAAGGGCGTGCCCGCGGTTCGCGACTACGCGGAGCTGCTTCCCCTCATTCTCTTCATCGCGGCGGTGGTCTTCGCGCTCCAGGGCCTCTATCGCCTGCGCCGCCCTATGAGCGGCATCGACAACTCTCTTCGCACCCTTGCCGCATTCATCGTGACCGCCGCCCTGGCCTTGGGCGTGACTCTCTACATCCGCATCTACTTCCGGTTCGCGCCCGAGGTGGCGGCCAGCGCCGAATATTCTCAGGGTGTCTTCGTTCTCTTCGTACTGTTCGGTGCGCCCCTGGTCATCGCCGGCCGCCGCGTTCTTCAGGCCTGGTTCGAGCGCGCCTGGGCCCGGGGCGAGAACGCGGTCCGAATCCTCGTAGCCGGAACCTCGGAGCTTGGTCAGACCGTGGCCCGCAAGCTCGCGGCCCAGCGACGCCTCGGCTTCAGCGTGGTCGGCTTTCTCTCCGAATCGGAGCAGACCGGCACGGAGTTGGAAGGGCGGCCCATCGTGGGCACCCTCGGCCAGGCCAACGAGGTGATCGCGGCCCAGTCGATCGACGCGGTCTACGTGGCTCTGCCGGTTGACCAGCACGGGGCCATGGTCGATCTGGTCAAGAATCTCAACAATCAGTTCGTCGACATTCGGATCGTGCCCGATCTCCTGCAATGCCTGACCCTGCGTTCGGGGATCGAGGATCTGGACGGCATCCCCATCGTTTCGCTGAACGAGACGCCCATGGATGGACCGGCGGCGCTGGTGAAGCGACTTATGGACATCGGGGGCGCCCTGGTGCTTCTCCTCTTCCTTACCTTCATCGTCCCGGTTCTGCCCGCCATTGTTCTGGCTATCGCCCTCAAGGGGGGGAAAGGCCCCATTCTTTACACCCAGGAGCGAATGACCGTCGATGGCCGGCGCTTCGCGGTCTACAAGTTCCGGACCATGATCGAAGATGCGGAGTCGGAGACGGGACCGGTGTGGGCCACCGACGGAGATCCGCGGCGCACCGCTCTAGGCGCCTTCCTGCGGAAGTACAACCTCGACGAATGGCCGCAGTTGCTCAACATCCTGAAGGGCGACATGAGCCTGGTGGGCCCGCGGCCGGAGCGTCCCTCCTTCGTCCAGGAGTTCAAGAACCACATCCCGAACTACATGCTTCGGCATCGCGTGCGCAGCGGTCTGACCGGGTGGGCCCAGGTCCACGGCTGGCGGGGGAATTCGAGTCTCGAGAAACGGATTGAGTTCGACCTCTACTACATCGAGAACTGGTCGCTGTATCTCGACATCAAGATTCTCGTCCTCACTCTTTTCCGCGGGTTCGGACAGACCCACGCCTACTGATCGCCCCCACGAAAGACCAGGAAATGCCACGCACTCTCGTCACCGGCGGCGCCGGCTTCATCGGATCGCATCTTTGCGAGTACCTGCTGGACAAGGGTCACTCGGTGGTGGCGATGGACAACCTGCTGACCGGAGACCTCGCCAACATCGAGCGACTGACCGGGCGGGACTTCGTCTTCGTGAAGCACGACGTGACGAACTACATCGCCCTTGAAGGCGACGTCGACTACATCTTTCATTTCGCTTCGCCAGCCTCACCCATCGATTACCTCAAGCTGCCCATTCAGACCCTCAAGGTCGGCAGCCTCGGCACCCACAACGTGCTCGGAGTAGCCAAGGCCAAGAAGGCGCGCATCCTCCTCGCCTCGACCTCCGAGGTCTATGGCGATCCGCTGGTTCATCCGCAGCGCGAGGACTATTGGGGCAACGTGAACCCAATCGGACCGCGCGGCGTTTACGACGAAGCGAAGCGCTTCTCCGAGGCGATGGTGATGGCGTATCACCGATTCCACGGGGTCGAAACGCGGATCGTGCGCATCTTCAACACCTATGGGCCCAGGATGCGGGTGCAGGATGGACGGGCCATCCCCGCCTTCATGAGCCAGGCCCTCAAGAATGAGGACGTGACCGTCTTCGGCGACGGAACGCAGACGCGCAGCCTGTGCTTCGCCTCCGATCTGGTGGAGGGCATCCACCGTCTGATGATGTCAGACACCAGCGACCCGGTGAACATCGGCAACCCGCAGGAGTTGACGATTCTCGAATTGGCGAAGAAGGTGATCGCCATGACGGATTCGAAAAGCCGCATCGTGGAGCGACCTCTCCCCGAAGACGATCCCAAGATCCGACAGCCCGACATCACCCGCGCCCGCAAGCTCCTCGGCTGGGAACCCAAGGTGAGCCTCGACCAAGGCCTGGTCCCCACCATCGCCTACTTCAGAGCGAAACTGGGCATCAACTAGCGATCTATAGAGCAGGATAGTGGTCGCTCCCGGGTCGCAGATGTGGGCTCGCGGGGCCGGGGACGTGCCCATATGGGTCGTCAAGATTTGCTGCGTCGAGCTTCCAGCCTGCTCACGATAAACTCCGCGGCTGCGGACCGTCGGGGCGTAGCGTAGCCTGGTATCGCGCCTGCTTTGGGAGCAGGAGGTCGGAGGTTCGAATCCTCCCGCCCCGACCAGTTCCACCCAGTATCGACGAGCGCGAGGCCACGGTGCCCAAGGACAAGATCCATTTGCACTCGCCTCGGCCCAGGCGTACGCTGCCAGCATCCGCACCCTGAACGGGCTCTTCTCAAGATGAATGTCGATCTTCCCGTGCAGTGGAGGCCTAGATCGGCGCGGATTCTGAGCGGCTCAGGCTCCAGCCGCAGGCACTATGCCCACACGTCGAGGGAAGATCATGAACTTGCGAACAAAAAATGGGGTCATCGCGCTGGCTTTGGTCCTCGCGACCGCGAGGCTGGGGTCGGCCGGCGCGCAGGAGACGTCGGCGGTTTCACTTTTGGCGCAGCGCGGCGGCCTGGCCGAGTCGATCCTGGCCGCGAAGGAACGCGCCCTGGGCGAGCCCTTCGACGCATCGATGCGGGCTTCCTTGAAGAGCCGGATGGAGTCGCTGTCCCTGGAGCAGTTGAAGGCCCTCTTGGAGCAGGGCGAGTCCGCCAACCTTCCCCTGGCCCTGGGTTCGGTCACGAGCGACCTCGTCTATACGCCGGTGACGCCGTGCCGCGTCTTCGACAGCCGGGTTTCCGCGGGCGGTCCGGGGCCGATCGCGGCAAACAGCCAGAGAAACGTGCTGGTGACGGGCACCATCGGCTTTCCGTCGCAGGGAGGCGCGGTTGGGGGTTGCGGCGTGCCGGTCGGAGCGACATCCGCGATCATCAATTTCGTGACCGTGCTTCCGGCGGGTCCCGGGAACATCCGGGCGTGGGCGGTGGCGAACCCGCAGCCTCCGGCGCCGCTGGCGGCGGTGATGAACTACGGCACGGTCACGGGACTTCCCGCGCTCGCGAATGGCGTGGCGGTGCCTCTGTGCAACCCGGCGGCGACGTCGTGCGTGGCCGGCGACTTGCGGCTTCAGGCAGATACCAGCGCGACGGACATCCTTGGCGACGTGGTCGGCTACTTCGGCGCGGCCGCCGGCCTCGTGACCTCGGTGAACTCGATCACCGGGCCGGTGACCATCGCGCCCGGGTCGGGCATCTCGGTGACTCCGTCGGGCAGTACTTTGACCATCGCCTCCACCGGGGGCACGGTGACCAGCGTGGCCACGGGCGCGGGCCTGACCGGCGGTCCGATCACGACCACCGGCGCGGTGGACCTGAACCTGAATGCGGCCGGCGGATTGAGCAAGACGCTCGGCGGAGGCAACGAACTGGGCGTCGCCGATGGAGGTGTGACGGGTGCGAAGATCGCGAACGGCGCGGTGGGCTCGGCCCAGATCAACAACGCGCAAGTGCAGGCCAGGCTCGCCGGCTCGTGCCCGAGCGGCCAGTACCTCCGGGGTGTGAATGCCGACGGCAGCGTGGTCTGCGAGATGGCCGACTCGGGCTGCCCCGGGCCTCGCGTGCGCGGGGTGTGCGTGCTCTCGTGGAACAACACACCATCCGCCACCTTCTTTTCCGCGGCCACGACGTGCGCCAGTCAGGGCGGCGACCTGTGCACGGACAGTCAGTCCTGGCAGCTCGGCGTCGGCTCCTGGCAGAACATCTACCTGCAGGAGACGCTGCTCGCCGGCCCCCGCTGGACCGCCTCGTTCGCCGACAACGATTCCAGCGCCTGGGTGGGCGCCAACGGCGGCACTCTTGACGACCACAGCCCTCTCACCGCCTACGGCTACGCCTGCTGCGGAGGCACCACGCCGTTGAGCCGGGCGCCCGCCCCCATCTTGAGCAACGTCAGGACGACCTATGTGCACAACGTCGCCGATACCTACTGGTCCGGCGCGGTCGGCACGTGCGCCGCGCTCAACTCGGACATCTGCTCCGACTCTCAGACGTTTCTCCTCCGCTCGGCCGGACACCTCACCGTGCCGACCTGGACAAACGCTCACGCAGACAACGATGGGACTAACTACAACGCCATCAACGGCGGAACTTCCGACGACCCCGGTCCTTCGCTGCAGTACGGATTCGCCTGCTGTTCGTCGGTTCAGCCCGCCGACCTGTCGTGCCCGGTGACCCGGACGAACGGAGTCTGCGCGCCCGTCGTTCACAACGTGGCGGACGCCAACTTCTCCACGGCCGCGAGCGCGTGCGCAACGGCGAGCTACGACATCTGCTCCATTGCCCAGCAGTCGGTGCTGCGGACGAGCGGCCTGCTCACCGTGCCGACCTGGTCCAACTCTCACTCGGACAATGACGGCGGGAATGCCGCGGTCGGCGTGGGCTCGGTGCCGGACAACCCGCTCCTTTCCGCGCTCTTCGGTTACGCCTGTTGCATCAAGTGAGTCAGGGCGACGACGGGGAGCTGTACAGGGAGTCAAGTTCGACGCCGAAGAGGAGGTAGTGATGGCTGCTTTTCGAGGCTTTCGCCGACTACGCCCGTCGCACCAGCGTGTTCGTGCCCTGGTTCCCGAAGGCGTAGCCCGAGGCGCAGGCAGGGAGCGGAAGCGGTGCCTGGCCGGTCCAGGCGGCTGGGCTCTGGGCTATCTCGAACTGATCGCGGCCCGCACGGCTTTGCCGGCGTTGATGGCGCCTGCGCCCTGCCGCTCGTCGGAGGCTCCGGGCACGCGCTCGGCGGTGACGATCAGCAATTCCGCGATCTGCCTGGGCTTGAGGCCCGGGTTCGCTTCGAGCATGCAGGCGGCGGTGGCCGCGACGATGGGCGCTGCGAAGGACGTGCCTTCGACATGCTGGTAGTGCGGGCTCAGGAGTTTCGTCTCGCTCAGCCGGGCTTCGACCGAGGGTTCGCCGAACGCGCGGCGAGCGAAGAGAAGCAGCGCTTCGGCGGCCAGCGGCGTGCCGGGCAGGATGGGTGCGGCCACGAAGAGGCTCGGAGCGACGACCTCAGGCTTGGGCTTGCCGCCGCTGCCCATTCCGTAGTTGCCGTGCCAGATCGCTCGCTCGCCATGCTCCAGGCTGTTTCGGTCGTCGAGGCCGCCCACCGTCAGCGCCTCGGGTGCGGTGCCTGGGGGCGTCAGCCGGCGCACTCCATCGTTGCCGGCGGCGGCGACTACGACCACACCTTGCGTGACGAGTGCTCGAACCGCGTCGTCCACCGGATTCGGCGAGCCAGATGGAACCGCGTCTCCACCTAACGAGAGGCTGACCACGCAGAGCCCGAGCGAGCTGCGCTCAGCCAACAGGTACTGAAGTGCGCGAGCGATCGAGTCGTTGGTGATGCGCCCCGAATCGTCGCGTACTTGCACGAGAACAATCTCGGCGTCCGGCGCGAGGCCGCGATACAGGCCGTGACTTCGATGCCCGTTCCCAGCCGCGACCGCGCTGGTCATGAGCCCATGCCATTGTTCGGGCGAGCTCGCGTCCCACCCTGGCCAACCGGGCGTTTGGTCTGGAGAGAACCGGCGGTCGTTGACGGCCGGTCTCGAAGCGTCGACCCAGGCGCGTATCCGGTTGCGAGGGGCCACCAGATCCTCGTGGGGATAGAAGGCCGCGTCCACCAGAGCGAGGGTGATGCCGCGGCCGGTGCACCTCGAGTCCGCGTGCAGGCGGAGTGGAGTAGGCAAAGCTCCAAAGGCGGCCTCCGCGTCGATGGGCCAGATGCGTTGAATGGCATCGTGAAAGGCGTCCTCTCCCCGCTCTCGCAGGAGGTCGAGCAATGTCTCCTGGACGCACGCGGGACAGGCGCCGTCGGCCAAGGTCCAGCCCGGATGATCGCGGGCCATCCGAGAGGCCGCCTCAGGGCTGAGCCAGAACGCTTCGGCGAGAACTTCTTTTTCACCCGGCTGCCCGCACAGGCCGCAGGCGGGGTTCATGGAGCCGCTTTGGCTGGAGCCGTTTCGCGGGCTCGAGCCACCCGCTCGAAGCCCTGCCGCAAGTCCGGCACGTTCTCGCTCAGTGCCGCGAAATCTCCCGAGGGCAGAGCGAGGATATCGAGGGCATCGAGGCACCGCACAGTCGCGCTCCGCGGCTTCTTGTCGAGGACGGCCATTTCGCCGAAGCACTCGCCCGGACCAAGAATGGCGAGGCTCTGCTCGCCGCTCTCGGTTTGCCGGACCACCTCGGCGCGGCCGCGGCGGATCATGTACACGAAATCACCCAGGTCGCCTTCGCGAAACACCAGTTCGCCCGGCTCGAAGTGTTCGGCGCGCAGGAGCGGGGCCGCATCGAAACGGAGTTGGATGAGGTCGGGAGGAAGGACGAGATCGAAGGTCCAGGCGGCAGCCACCTTCGCGCGTCGACCCCATCCCGGCAGCTTCATGAGGTAGATGGTTCGCCAAACGAACCAGGCCAGGAACCCGGAGAGCTTGATTCCGAACATCTCGGCTACCGCGGACCGGTGGCCCAGAGCGCCCATCTTGCCCAGCCCCTTGAAATCGTAGACCCGCGGCGCTCCGCCGCGGAGGGACGCTACCACGTTGGCGGCAAGGGTCGCGGCCTGTCGAGTCGCGTGTTGCGCAGTCGGTGGGTTGATCGAGCCGTCTGGATTGCGCACCACGGCGCAGTCTCCCAGCGCCCACAGGTTCGGCATCTCGCGGACGGCAAGACGACCATCCACGACTATCCGGCCCCGCTCTTTGGGCAACGTGGGCAGGCGGTCGATCAGCGGATGCGGAGATGAAGGCACGGTCGACACCAGAGTCCGGGTGGGCAGGCGCCTCCCGTCTTTGAGAATGGCTTCGGTCCCGGTCGCGGCTTCCACGACGGTGTTGAGAAGAACTTCAACGCCGCGCTTGCGCAGGATGCCTTCCGCGAATCGCCCCAGACTCTCCGGCAACTCCGGGAGGATGCGGTCGGTGGCATGGACGAGAACCACCCGAACTTCCGTGGGATCAAGGCCGCGGTAGGTCTTGGCCACGCGCCGGACGAAGTCGTTCAGTTCCGCCACCACCTCGACTCCGGAGAAGCCTCCGCCGGCCACCACGAAGGTCAGAAGCTGGCGCCGGAGTTCGGCGTCATGCTGCTCGATCGCCGCCTCCTCGAGCGCGCGGATGACCTGGTGGCGCAGGCGTAGAGCGTCGCTGAGGTCTTTGAACGGCAGGGCATGTTCGGGAAGTCCGCGCAGGCCGCGGAAATCCGTGACGGTTCCGAGCCCGAAGATCAGATGGTCGTAGTGCAGCTCGTGGGCGTGCGGCCGAAACCCCGGAGCGAGGCGGACCACCTTGCGCGCGAGGTCGATCGACTCGATCTCCCGCACATGGACATCCGTGTGCTTGAGCATTCGTCGCAAGGGAGACACCACATCGGTGAGGCCGATGGTTCCCGAGATCACTTCGGGGAGGATGGGCTGGAAGACGAAGTAGTTCTGTTTGCTCACCAGGACGATCTCGAAATCGTCCCGTGAGCCCCGCTTTTTCTCAAGCTCCAGAGCGGCGTATACGCCCGCGAACCCGCCGCCGAGAATCAGAACACGGGTTTTGTGGGGCTGGCTCTCCAAATGGGTGTGAGGGTGCATGGTCTATCCGGCCGCGATGCCACTTCGATGGCGCAGCGTGATGACCGGTTACAACGAAGGCTCGAAACCGCTGGCCACCGCCCGTTCGGAAAGGCCGCAGCCGCCGATGCTCTCTCTAGCGCGCGGGGGTGGGTCGCGTCCGGTAGAAGCGGATCAAGTCGGTGCTTTCTGGCGCGTTCAGGCCAAGCTGCCGCAGCATCGTGGTGATTTCGTCTTTTCGAAGAGCCATCTTCCCGAGGTCTATGCGCGATTCCGGCCTAGCTAGAACCGGGGTTCAACCAGAGCCGCTCCGCGGAGTCGATTGATACCGCTGCGAAGCCGCCTCGGGAGGGGTTTCAGTGGTCGAGACGCAGGCCGGAGAATCGGCGGGCTTCCGGGTTGCCCCCGAAAGCGAAGACGTGACGGCCCATCACGGTTCGAGTGACATAGACCGAACCGATCACCGCTGCTCGCCGAACCCCCTAGCGCCTGACCGGCGCCACCGCCGAAAGCCCCTCCGCAGATGGCGAGGAATAGACAAGGCTGCGCTGGTACTCTGGGATCGTCAGCCGGTAGATCCGCTGTCCAAAGTCCGCGTAGAGCAGGCTGTCCTTTCCCTCAAAGAAGAAGCCGAAGATCGACCCGTCCGGTGCGGTGTAAGCACGTTGCGGCACATTCTGAACGACCTTGTACAGACTGGCTGGTGAGCGATTTCCGCTGCTCAGCCACAGGCTATCGCTGTAACCAAAGGCGAACGTTCCCGCCCAAAACCCGTCCACTTGAGAAAGACGAACCCGGTAGAACACAACGGCTTGTGAGCCATCAAGCCTGTAGATCGTACCGTCCCCTCCCGCCCCGGTCGATTCGCTGAAATACACCTTGCCCTGCGAGTCGACGGCCACGTCGCGAAGATAGGTGCTGTGCGCGTACACGAGAACCTCGGCTCCCTGGACGATCTTGTACAAGTCGAACCGGTTGGCATTGGAGAAGTACACCGTCCCGTCGGGCGCGGTGGCCAGCGAGTGGATCCCGCCTTCACCACGGGCGTAGTAGTTGGAAACGATCCCCTTCTTCAGGGTGGCGATGCGGGCGGGGCCAAACGCCTCCGCGAAATACAAGGGATCGGGCTGCTTTGCTATGGGTTGCGCGGCCAGCGACGACACGTCCAGGACTATCAGACACATCAGAATGGCCTTCATGGGACCTCCTTCGCACGCCGCGACTATATCCTTCGCTCGGCATTGCCACTCGGGCATGGCGGTCAGAATGGCCGGAACCGAGCATACCGACGCACCGCTGCAGGCCGCGGGGGCTAACGCCCTCGTGGGCAGGTCTGTCCGCTACCGCCAGCTCACTTGAAGTACCCGTTCACGTCCACGATCAGGTGAGCCGTCCCCGAAACCTGGTCGAGATACGCCGCAAGCTCACCCAGGGCGCTCAGCGGAATCACCGCATTGTTCGATCGCGTCTGCCCCGCTTGGAAGTTGATCGCCGAGACCAGCGGCACCACCGTCCCCCCGGGGTGGAGTCGGATGTTAGCCGGATTGGTGGGCTGGGTCACCGCGACGTTCAACGAGATCGCCTTCGCATCCACGGGAATCCCGCACGTGCCCGCCACCACGAAGATCCGGTCGCTAAGCGCCACCAGGGCCGGGCCTCCAAGCGGACCCACGGCATTCCGCGTATCGAGTACGCGGCACGGGGTGAGGGTGAAGAAGTCCTGGGCCGCCACGCCCACCACGTTCGCGTTGTTGCGCGGCGTCGGTGGCGCGCTCACGAAGTCGGTGGCGCTATCGTCGGTGTCATCGAGGGGGTCGAGGACGCCGGCGGTTCCGCGGTCGAGCCTGCGCTGGGCCGCCTGGCCCAGCGGCAGCCCGCCGGGACTGAATGGAGCACCCACTCCCGCCGGGGGTCCGCTGTAGTTGCCCCAGGCCACGCACTCGAGCGCAAACGGCGCAGGGTCGAAGCACGCCTTGCCCCCGGACGCGTTGATCTGCGGGGTCATGGTCAGGTCGGCGGTGACGCCGAAGAGGGTCTGGGCCTGGGTGGTCGCGATCAGGATGCTGGCCTGGTCGGCGCCGTTCGCCACAGCACCAGGGAAGGTGAATGTCCCGATCAACGCGCCCGCAGCGTCGTAGACGAAGAGGTTATGGCCGGTGACGAAGTTCTGGTTGGGGAAATACATCTGCAGCTCGACGTACTGGGCGTTCGGGTTGGAGGCGTACCCGGGGAAGACCTCCACCACCTTCATCAGGTGAAAGGCGGCCCGGGCCGGCACGGTCAGGAGAAGCCAACCGAGAGCCAGCAGGACAAAACGGCGCGTCCAGTTCGTCATCGTTTACACCTTTCGTCTACAGCTCAGCTCGCCCCTGAGCCACTACACGCTATGGCAGCCAGTGGCCGAAGGTCGAGTGTGCGGTCGCGTCACAAGTCACTTGAAGTAACCGTTCACGTCGATGATCAGATGGGCCGTCCCCGAAACCTGATCGAGATACGCAGCGAGCCCACCCAGGGCACTCAGCGGAACCACCGCATTGTTCGATCGCGTCTGCCCCGCCTTGAAGTTGATCGACGATACCAGGGGCACCGTTGTCCCCCCAGGATGGAGTCGGATGTTCCCCGCAACCGTGGGCTGGGTCACCGCGATGTTCAGCGAGATCGCCTTCGCATCCACAGGAATCCCGCAGGTGCCCG
>JANLSZ010000091.1:0-3020 GCA_031362685.1 Vicinamibacteria bacterium
CCTTGAGCCACACTCGGTGCATGCGGGCCACCTCAGGGTCCAGTCGTTCGCAACCCTGGATCCGGTCCTTTCGCGCCGAACCCGGGGTGTCCCGGGAGTGCTCCAAGGGTCTTTGCAAAACCTAAGTTCTTGCAGGTTTGTAAGACCGTCACTAAGTTTTCTCGTAGAAGTCTGGAGCGCTAAAGCAACACCATGCCACGTCGCGGCAACGTACCCAAGCGGGATGTTCTCCCCGATCCTCTCTACAACTCGACCCTGGTCACGAAGTTTGTGAACTGCCTCATGAGCGAGGGCAAGAAGTCCACCGCCCAGCAGATCATGTATGGCGCCTTGAAGGCCATCCACGAGAAGACCCAGGACGACCCGCTCAAGCTCTTCAAGAAGGCGGTGGAGAACGTGAAGCCGACGCTCGAAGTGAAGAGCCGTCGGGTGGGTGGGTCGAACTACCAGGTTCCGATCGAAGTGAATCCCAATCGCCGGAACTCTCTGGGGATCCGCTGGATCATCAGCTACGCCCGCCTGCGCTCGGAGCGCGGCATGGTCAACAAGCTCTCTAACGAGCTGCTGGACGCCTCCAACCTTCGTGGCGGGGCCATGAAGAAGAAGGACGATGTTCACAAGATGGCGGAGGCCAACAAGGCCTTCGCGCACTATCGCTGGTAAGCCGACGCTTCTCCATTTTAGGAACCTGAGACAAGAATCGTGGCTCGTTCTACCTCCCTCGAAAAAACCCGCAACATCGGGATTGCCGCGCACATCGACGCGGGCAAGACGACCACGACAGAGCGCGTTCTTTTCTACACCGGGGTCAACTACAAGATCGGTGAAGTCCACGACGGCACCGCCACCATGGACTGGATGGAGCAGGAGCAGGAGCGCGGGATCACCATCACCTCCGCGGCCACCACGTGCTTCTGGAAGGATCATCGGATCAACATCATCGACACGCCGGGTCACGTCGACTTCACCGCCGAGGTCGAGCGCTCGCTGCGCGTGCTTGACGGCGCGATCGCCGTCTTCGACGCGGTCTCCGGCGTGCAGCCCCAGTCGGAAACGGTGTGGCGTCAGGCCGACAAGTACAACGTTCCCCGCATCGCCTTCATCAACAAGATGGATCGCGTGGGCGCCGACTTTCCGCGCTGCATCGCCATGATGATCGATCGCCTGAGCGCCCGGACCCCGGTGGCCATTCAGTTGCCGATCGGGGCCGAAGACAAGTTCGTGGGCGTGGTCGATCTGGTCGAGATGAAGGCCTACCGCTACCCCGACGAGACCATGGGCGCCGAGTACCAGACCGAAGAGATCCCGGCGGACATGCTGGACGACGCGAAAGCGGCGCGCGAGCATCTCATCGAGAAGGTTGCCGAGGTCGACGACCACCTGACCGAGAAGTATGTGCACGGCGAGACCATTACCACCGCTGAGCTCAAGGCCGGGATCCGCCGAGGCACCATCGCCCTCAAGCTCTTCCCCGTGGTCTGCGGAACCGCGTTCAAGAACAAGGGCGTGCAGCCCATGCTCGACGCGGTCGTCGACTACCTGCCTTCGCCTCTCGACATTCCGGCCACCGTCGCCATCGACCCCGACAGCCGCGCGCCCGTGGAACGTCCGACCACCGACGATGCGCCATTCTCCGCTCTCGTTTTCAAGATCATGACCGACCCGTTTGTCGGCCAGCTGGCGTTCATCCGCGTGTACTCAGGCTCGATGAAGACCGGCGACACCCTCCTGAACGCCACCAAAGGCACGCGCGAGCGCATCGGCCGCCTGGTCAAGATGCACGCGAACAAGCGCGAAGAGATCAAGGAGATCTACGCCGGCGATATCGCGGCCGCGATCGGCCTGAAGAACGTTGTCACCGGCGATACCATCTGCGATTCGAACAAGCCGGTTCTTCTCGAAGCCATCGTGTTCCCGGCCCCCGTGATCTCGCTCGCGGTCGAGCCCAAGACCAAGACCGACCAGGAAAAAATGGGCGTGGGTCTGGGCAAGCTCATGCAGGAAGACCCGACCTTCAAGGTCGAGAGCGATCCCGAGACCAACCAGACCAAGATTTCCGGGATGGGCGAGCTTCACCTCGAGATCATCGTCGACCGCCTGAAGCGCGAGTTTGGGGTGGAGGCGAACGTGGGCAAGCCCCAGGTCGCCTACCGCGAGACCATCCGCAAGAAGGCTCTGGCGGAAGGCAAGTGGATCAAGCAGAGCGGCGGCAAGGGCCAGTATGGCCACTGCAAGATCGAATGCGAGCCGGCTCCCGGCCAGGGTTTTGTTTTCGAGAACGACCTGACCGGCGGATCGATTCCCAAGGAATTCATCAAGCCCATCGAAATGGGGATCAAAGAAGCGCTCGAACGCGGCGTCCTGGCCGGCTTTCCCATGGTGGACGTTCATGTTCGCCTCTACGACGGCAGCTATCACGACGTCGACTCCAGCGAAATGGCGTTCAAGCTCGCGGGTTCGCTCGCCATTCAGAACGGCGCCCGCAAAGCCGATCCCGTCATTCTCGAGCCCATCATGAAGGTGGAAGTCACCACCCCTGACGAATACACCGGCGTTGTTTCGGGCGACTTGTCCTCGCGCCGCGGCCACCTTCAGGGCAACGAGTCCCGGGGCGGCACCAACATCATCAACGCGATGGTCCCGCTCTCCAACATGTTCGGCTATTCGACCGACCTGCGGTCGCGCACCCAGGGCCGCGCCACCTACAGCATGCACTTCGAGAAGTACGAAGAAGCGCCCCGGAACGTCGCCGAAGAAGTCATCGCCAAGTCATCCGGCAAGGCGCAGCGCACCACCTAGTCCTCAGATATCAAGAATTTTCCCCACTTTCAGTAAGAAACCTCAAGTAGATCCTCAGGAGCAAAAGCCATGGCTAAGGAAAAATTTGATCGCAGCAAGCCGCACGTCAACATTGGGACGATCGGCCACGTCGATCACGGCAAGACCAGCTTGACCGCAGCGATCACCAAGGTTCTGGCCGGCCAGAACCCCAAGAACTCGTTCAAGGCCTACGACCAGAT
>JANLSZ010000104.1:0-1795 GCA_031362685.1 Vicinamibacteria bacterium
CTGAAGAAGATCGGCCGGTCGGACGAAGGCACTTACATCGCGGTCGAGCACAAGACTGAGGAAGCACCTGACATGGAGCGCCTGGAGCGCCTCGCCCGCATGAAGCGCCAGGTGAACTAAGCGCTTCCATGACGCGCTTCACCTATCACAAGCATCGACCGAACCTCTGGGAAGACCTCGACCTCTCGGAGCTGGTCAATGCCATGTCCGAGTTTCTGCTGGGCAGCGGCTTCGGCGAGCCCGCGGACGGCGACTCTCAAACCAGCGAAGAGGACTTGAAGAACGCCATCGTCAACGCCTTGATGACCAGCGATCTGCTTCCCGACGAAGATCTCCAGAAGCTCTTCGCCAGCGAGGACACGCTGAACGAGTTCCTTGAAAAGGTCATCGAGCGTCTGATGAACGAAGGTTTCATCCAGTCACCCCAGAAGGGCACGGGCTCGATGGACGACAGCGACGGTCAGGGTGAAGCAGGCGGGTCGGGGGCGCCGGTGAAGTTCGAGCTGTCGGAGAAGGGCACGGACTTCCTCGGGTATCGAGCGCTGCGCGAACTGATGGGCGCGCTCGGACGATCGTCGTTCGGCTCGCACGACACTCAGGATCTCTCCACCGGGGTCGACGCCAGCGGCCCTTCCAAACCCTACGAGTTCGGTGACACCCTCAATCTGGACGTGAGCGAAACCCTCCTCAACACCATCCGCCGAACCAAATCGCTGGAGTTCAGGGAAGGCGAAGGTCTCGATGTCGGCTACGAAGACCTGGTGGTGCGCCAGACCGAGTATCGCTCGTCCTGCGCCACCGTGGTGATGCTCGACTGCTCGCACTCCATGATCCTGTACGGCGAAGACCGCTTCACCCCGGCGAAGCGGGTGGCGCTCGCGCTCTCCCACCTGCTCCGCACCCAATACCCTGGCGATTCGCTGCGGGTGGTTCTCTTCCACGACTCCGCGGAGGAGATTCCCCTGTCGATGCTGGGGCGGGTGAAGGTGGGACCGCACTACACCAACACCCGCGAAGGTCTACGGGTGGCCCAGAGGATCCTGGCCCGAGAGCGCAAGGACATGAAGCAGATCGTCATGATCACGGACGGCAAGCCCACCGCCCTGACTCTCGACGATGGCCGGATCTACCGCAATCCTTTCGGACTCGATCCCAAGGTCATCGGCCTTACCCTCAAGGAAGTCATCAATTGCCGGCGTCAGAACATCATGATCAATACCTTCATGCTGGCCCGCGACTACGAACTCATGGCCTTCGTCTCGAAAGTGTCGGAGCTGACCCGGGGCAAGGCCTACTTCACCAGCCCGTACGATCTGGGCGAGGCCGTCCTGATGGACTTCCTGCGCAAGAAGCGCACGGTCGGGCACTGATCGCACTCTTCTTCGGGGCACGCCGCTGAGTTCCCTCCTCAAGAAAGACGCGGCGGCGCTTCTCCTGGCCTTCCTGATCGGGGCCGCCCTCGTTCAGTACCAGCATCGGGCCCACTTCGACCCGCACATCGTGTGGGATGGATTTACTCTGCCCGGCTTTGATGCTCGGGTGTACGTGGCCATGGCCGAAGAACCCCGGGTCTTCACCGTGGGCCCGTGGGGATACCGGATCCTGCTTCCCGGGCTGCTGGGCGCGGTCCTTCCCCCCCGGTTGATCGTGCCGGGTTTCGATGGGGCGGCGCGGGCTTCACTCGTGTTGGCGAGCGGCCTGCTGTTTATCTATCTGCGAATGCGCGGAGCCACCCAGCGAGCGGCCCTTCTCGCCGGGGTTGCCATGATGCTCACGCCTTCGGTGGGTGCAGTGT
>JANLSZ010000112.1:0-1761 GCA_031362685.1 Vicinamibacteria bacterium
CGGATCCCGGTGTTCTCCATCAACTTCGCCAAGGGGCTCTCGGCCTGGGGCTTCAACGTGGAGCGCCGAATCCAGCGTAATCAGGAAACCGAGCGGTGGGCCGCCCCATCGCGGGACATCAAGGTCTATCAGACCAGCCGCGCCGGCCTGCTCACCGACCTGCCCGACTTCGCCCTTGGCCTGGGCCTCTCGATTCGCCCCGCGGTGGTGGCCGGGATCGATCATCCATCCCGGAACGCGGACACGGGGGCCACCGGAGACGTGAGCCTGGACGCGACCCAGCGCCTGGGATCGAACCTCACCGCCTCCCTCACCGTGAACACGGACTTCGCGGAAACCGAGGCGGACACCCGGCAGACCAATCTCACCCGCTTCCCTCTCTTCTTCCCGGAAAAGCGCGCGTTCTTCCTCGAAGGGTCGGACACCTTCGGTTTTGGCCTTGGCCTCGCCAGCGACATCCGCCCCTTCTTTTCGCGACGGGTCGGCCTGGTGTCCGGGAAAGAAGTTCCGATTCTGGTGGGGGGCAAACTCTCCGGCCGTCAGGGCAAGACCAGCCTCGGCGGTCTCGTGGTTCGGACGCGTGAAGAAGCCGGTGTCGCTCCCGCCACCTCTCTCGCCGCCCTTCGCGTGAGACGCAACGTGTTCGCCGAGTCGAGCATCGGCTTCATCGCCACTTCGGGCGACCCGCTCGGCCGCACCGGAGCCTCGACCGCGGGAATCGACCTCACTTATCAGACCTCACGGTACCGCGGCGACAAGAACCTGTGGCTGGGAGCGTGGGGTCTGATGGCGCGGCGCGATGGTCTCACCGGTGCGCGCGAAGCCTGGGGCGTGAAGCTCGACCTGCCCAACGACCTTTGGCGAATCTCCGCGAGCTTCCGGCGGGTGGGCGACGGCTTCGATCCGTCGCTGGGATTCGTGCCGCGCAACGCGGTGCAAGCCTATCGATTCTCGCTGGTTTACGCCCCGAGGCTCGAGGGCACGTTCATTCGACAGATGTTCCACGAACTCTTCATGGACTACATCACCAATCTCCAGGGCGAACGCGAGAGCTACCGGGTCTTCATGGCGCCGATCAACTGGCGATTCGAGAGCGGCGATCGGGTGGAGGCGAACTTCGTTCCCACCGGGGAGCGGCTCTTCGCGCCTTTCGAGATCGCGGACGGAGTGGTCATACCCTCCGGGACCTATGACTGGAGACGGTATCGGGTCGAAGTGGAGACGGCGGCCAAACGGCGCCTGGCCGGCCAGCTCACCTGGTGGTTCGGCGGCTTTTACAACGGCCAGCTGGATCAGATCGAAGCCGAAGGGACCTGGACCCCGTCGCCGATCGTGAGCTTTCTTTTCAACATCGAGCACAACATCGGGCGTCTGCCCTCGGGAGACTTCGATCAGACCCTGGTAGGGGTCAAGGCTCGCTTGAACCTCTCCCCCGATCTGCAGATCAACAGCTTCATTCAGTTCGATAACGAAACGCGATCCGTGGGTACGAACACGCGCGTGCGGTGGACCTTCCATCCCCAGGGCGACCTCTTCGTGATCTACAACCACAACATCTCGGACTTCAAAGAGAGTCCGACCGGCTGGGCGAAGGACTCGAACGCTCTGCTGGTGAAGGCACAGTACGCCTGGCGGCGTTGATTTGCCGGGGCCGTTGGATGTCGCGTCGAGCTGCCAACCACTGGCCGCGAGGCCCGAGAGTCTGAGATTGTTGGCTTAAGACTTGCTTCAGGCCGCTTAGCCAGACTGTGGCTGCCCAAT
>JANLSZ010000118.1:0-4527 GCA_031362685.1 Vicinamibacteria bacterium
CCAGAGACAGCGAGGTGGCAAAGCCGTCCATCAGTCCGGAAACCGTCGAGCCTTCCTTGGCCATGACCAGAAACACCTCGCCGGGCTTGCCGTCTTCGTACATGCCGACCGTGATGTAACCCTCATGCCCGGCGATGGCGAACTTGTGCGTGATGGCTTGACGTTCGTCCGGCAGCTTGCGGCGGATCGGGCGGCCTTCGACCACCCCGATTCCCGGAACCGCGACCACCTGCGTATTGGCGGCCTTCGCCTCCATCGAGGCGGGCATCGATGTAGACAGGGGCTGAGACCGCTTGCAGCCGTCGCGATAAACCGCAACCGCCTTGAGGCCGAGTCGCCAGGACTCGATGTAGGCCTTGGCGATCTCCTCGGGTGTCGAGTCGGTCGGCATGTTCACGGTCTTGCTGATCGCGCCCGAGAGGAAGGGCTGAACCGCGGCCATCATCTTGATGTGGCCCATGTAGTCGATCGATCGCTTGCCGTTGGCGGGGGGAAAAGCGCAGTCGAAAACTTCGAGGTGCTCGTCCTTGAGGTGCGGCGCGCCCTCGATCATCTCCTTCTCGTCGACGTACTTCAGGATGTCCTGAACCTGGGCGGCGCTGTACCCGAGCCTGCGGAGCACCACCGGAACCGACTGGTTGACAATCTTGATCATCCCGCCGCCGACGAGCTTCTTGTACTTGACCAGCGCGATGTCGGGCTCGATGCCGGTGGTGTCGCAGTCCATCATGAAACCGATGGTGCCGGTGGGGGCCAGAACCGTGACCTGGGAATTGCGATACCCGTGCTGGGCGCCGAGGGTGTAGGCCTCGTCCCACACGTCGAGCGCCTCGCGCATCAACGGGCGCGGAACAATCGAAGCGTCGATCATGTGCGCATGCTGGCGATGCTTCTCGATGATGCGAAGCATCGGCTCGGCGTTCTTCACGTAGCCCGCGAAAGCGCCCATCGAGGCGGCAACCCGCGCGCTCTGCGCGTAGGCCTCTCCGTGCATCAAAGCAGTGACCGCGGCGGCGTAGGCGCGGCCGGTATCGGAGTCGTAGGCAAGACCTCGGTCCATCAGAAGAACCCCGAGGTTCGCATAGCCCAGACCCAAGGGACGGAAGTCGTGGGAGTTCCGCTCGATCGCGGGCGTCGGGTAGCTCGCGTTGTCGACCAGAATTTCCTGGGCGGTAATCATGGTGCGGCAGGCCGCGCGGAACGATGTGGGCTCGAATTCCCCGTCTTCGCGGACGAACTTCATGAGGTTCAGGGAGGACAGATTGCAGGCCGTGTCGTCGAGGAACATGTACTCGGAGCAAGGGTTCGAGGCATTGATCCGGGCGGTGTTCGGGCAGGTATGCCAGTCGTTGACCGTGGTGTCGAATTGCATGCCGGGATCGCCGCACTGCCACGCGGCCTCCGCCATGAGCGACATCAGGTCGCGAGCGCGCTTGCTCTCGGCGACGGCCCCGTCGCGCACGTAGTGGGTCGACCACTCCTTGTCCTCGACCACTGCCCGCATGAACGCGTCGCTCGCGCGCACCGAGTGATTGGCGTTTTGGAAGAACACGGAGTCGTACGCGCCGCCCTTCACGTTGAAACCGCCGTTGTAGCCGGCGTCAATCAGGGCCCAGGCCTTCCGTTCCTCTTCCGATTTACTGGTGATGAACTCCTCGATGTCCGGATGATCGGCGTTGAGGATCACCATCTTGGCGGCGCGGCGGGTCTTGCCCCCGCTCTTGATGACCCCGGCAAAGGCGTCATACCCGCGCATGAACGAAACCGGACCCGAAGCCGTGCCTCCTCCCGCCAGGTTCTCCTTCGACGAACGGATACTCGACAGGTTCGATCCCGTTCCAGAGCCGTACTTGAAAAGCATTCCTTCCGTGCGTGCGAGGCCCAGGATCGAATCCATGGTGTCCGACACGGAGTTAATGAAGCAAGCGGAGGCCTGGGGATGGGGCTCAATGCCCACATTGAACCAGACCGGCGAATTGAAGGCTGCGTACTGACGAACGAGAAGGAAGGCCAGATCGTCGTGGAATGCCGATAGATCCTCCGGGGACTCGAAATATCCCTGCTTGAGCGCCCACGCGGCGATGGTCTCAACCACGCGACCGACCAGTTGCTTCACGGAAGTCTCACGCTCGGGCGAATTCATGGCCCCACGGAAGTATTTCGAGGCCACGATGTTCGTCGCCTGCTGGCTCCAACTCTTGGGAGCCTCGATGTTCTTCTGTTCAAACACCGGGCGCCCACGCTCATCGTTAATGACCGCGCTGCGGATGTCCCACTCGATCTCATCAAATGGGTGCACTCCTTCGGTGGAGAAGACACGTTTGAAGGTGAGCCCCTTGGCCCGTTTCTCCGGCCGTGATTCGATTCGTGAGTCGTATCGTGAGTCGGGGCGGTTCTCGACCCGCGCGAGTGACTCTGCCGGAACGGCCGGGGGCTGCGTAGCCATGTTTGACTTCCTCCTTGCCTCCTTTGGAGAGGCAGACTTTCTCGTTGGCGCGTTTTTCTAACGCACCGGGCCCTTAGCGCACGCTGGAACGACCTACTAGTTGGAACGACGACTGGGATTTCGAAGGAAAGCCGATGGCACCACCGACGCAAGATTGCGAACTGCGCCCCCCCGGTATTCCGCTCCGCCGATCCTCCGAGCCAATCGACTTCGTCCGGAAGTCGAAGCACCCTGAAGATCTCTTCGCTGAAACGACATTACTGCGATGCCTTGGGGTCTGTCAAGGATTAAACCCAAGATCTTGTGGTATCAGTCCAACTCAATGAAGATTAATACTTTACGGCCATTGAATATGGCAGAAAGAGGGAAAATAGTGGAGAACGAAGGGATAGTTCACGTCATGGATACATGAATATTTATCAAGTATTGATAAAGACTTAGGCTACTTTATGGTCGATGTGTTAGAGGTATCGACCGACAAGTCATCAAGCAAGAATAAAATTTATCGGCACGGGAGACGTAACCAGAGGACCGGCTCACCGCGATATCCTCGAACGCAGATGGCTTCCAAGCTGCGCATCGGCCTCTTCCCCTACCTGAATACACAGCCCTTGATTCATGGGCTCCAGGTCGAGTCCGATCTCGACGTAGTCCTCGATCTCCCCTCACGAATAGCAGACCAATTCGCCAGAGGCGACCTCGATGTGGCGATGGTACCGTCGATCGAGGCCGCCACCCTCGGCGCCCCAGTCCTCGATTCGGTATGCATCGCCAGTGAAGGGCCGGTGGAGACCGTCATTCTTCACCATCGACTTCCGCTCGATAGGGTGAGGACGCTGGCCCTCGATGAAGCGAGCCGCACCAGCGGGGCCTTGGCGAAGATCCTGATCGCACAGGCGGGTGGAGGAGCGCCCGAAGGCATCGCGTTCTCTGCGGCGAACGGCCCTCCGCCCGACGCAGACGCCATCCTGGTTATCGGTGATCCCGCCTTTCGGTTCAGCCGCCACGGTTTCGAGCGGTTGGATCTGGGTCGGGAGTGGCAAGCGCGGTACTCGCTTCCCTTTGTCTTTGCGGTGATGGTCCTCGGACCCCGGGCAAGGCAGAGGGGTATGTCAGCGCGGATGCGCCAGGCGAGAAATCGCGGAATCGAAGCAGCCTCGACCATCGCCCGTTCGTATAATTCCGGAGTTGAGGCCGTGCGCGCGGAGCATTACCTGCGGAGTGTCATCCGATACGATCTGGGGCCGCGGGAGAAAGAGGGCCTCGCCCTCTTCTATCGACTGGCTCGGGCGGGCGGCCTGCTGGCCCGAGAAACGGAGCTTGAGTTCCATGCAATTTGACGACATTCGCACGAAGGTTCTCTCCGGCAAACGCCTCTCGCGAGAAGAAGGGGTTCTCCTGCTGCGCGACGCGGACCTCCTCTTTCTGGGCGAACTCGCGGACGCGACCAGGCGACGGCTTCATCCCGAAGGCCTGGTGACTTACATCATCGACCGGAACATCAACTACACGAATGTGTGCACCGCACAGTGCGCTTTCTGCGCCTTCTATCGCGACCTTCCGGCCAAGGATGGTTACGTTCTCTCGAAGGAAGAGTTCAAGCAGAAGATCGACGAGACGCTCGCTCTGGGCGGTGAGCAAATCCTCCTGCAGGGCGGACTGCACCCGGATCTCGGCATTGAGTATTACGAAGAGCTGTTCCGCTGGATGAAGGCCACCTATCCGAAACTGTGGGTGCACGGCCTCTCACCCGCCGAGGTGAAGCACATCTGCCGGGTTTCCGAACTCTCGACTGGGGAAGCGGTGCGGCGGTTGGTCGCGGCCGGTCTCGACTCCATCCCGGGAGGCGGGGCCGAGGTGCTTTCGAACCGGGTTCGGAACATCATCGGCATCGCGAAGGGATCCACCGAGGAATGGCTCGAGGTAATGGAAGTGGCGCAGGGTCAGGGCCTCAAGACTACGGCCACCATGATGTTCGGACATGTGGAAACCCTGGAAGAGCGGATCGATCATCTCCTCCATCTGCGAGACTTGCAGGATCGCACTCATGGTTTTACCGCCTTCATCGCCTGGACCTTCCA
>JANLSZ010000156.1:0-1991 GCA_031362685.1 Vicinamibacteria bacterium
CATGAAAGAGTGTTTTGATGATAACAAAAATTTTCACTTTTAAATAGCGATTTTGAAATTCCACGTATAATATAAAGTACAATCTCAATATTTTTAAATTTATAACACTAACTTTGCTTAATAAACCACTTTTTTAATACGTAAAGGTCTACATGTTTCGGGAGCAATGCTTCCCTCTCCAGGAAGATAATATTACTAATAAAAATAATCACACGTATAGACAATCAAAAGAATATAGAACAAATCAAATTAAAAATTAAACATATAAATTAATAACAAAGTTATTGTTATTAATTTATAATTACAACTCCACAAAGTTACTATACATCATTTGAAGATAAACTAAATCTAATCACTTGCATCTAAGTACCAATTCCTTATGGCTAAGATTTATAACTAGTGATCTAGAAACTAACTAATTAAGACGTATAATTCATGACTTACATCGAAGACTTATTACTAGCGACTTACAACTAAGACTTACAACTAGTGACGTAAAACTAACCACAAAGATATTTCTGTACAGGTGCGTCTTATGAACAATATTCAGCCGATATTTTATTTTTTAGAAATTTAACGTAAATCAAATTTGGTAATGATATTATTAAGTTCTGCAAGTATTTTAGTTATTACTATTGTGACAGCTGTTTCGGCGTTCAAGACCATTTTAAAACTATTGTTAGCTACCGGCGTTTTTCATGCTGCTCGCGCTGCTCCTGCTCGCGCCGCGCGGCGCCGTGGCCGGTCCTCCTCCGGCGGGGGAGGAGACGCGCGCCATCTGGGTGGTGCGGCACGCCCTCACCACACCGGGCCGCGTCGATAAGATCGTCGATCTCTCGACACAGGTGAATGCCAACACCCTCCTGGTGCAGGTACGAGGCCGCGGCGACGCCTACTACGCTTCCGACCTGGCGCCGCGCGCTGCGGACTTGGAGGCGACCGCCGCGGACTTCGATCCGCTGGCGCGACTTTGCTCCAAGGCGCACGCGGCCGGGCTGGAAGTGCACGCCTGGATCAACGTCTACCTCGTCTGGTCGGCCGGCGCCCCGCCGCGGTCGGCGCTCCACGTGGTGAACGCGCATCCCGACTGGATATCCGTCCGCGCGGATGGACGCCGCCTCGCGGAGATGCTGCCGGAGGAATTCAAGGAGGAGAAATTCGAGGGGATGTACCTGGCGCCGGGGAATCCCGACGTGCGGCGCCACATTCGCGAACTCGTCCGGGAGATCGTGGCGCGCTACCCGGTGGACGGCATTCACCTCGACTACGTCCGGTATCCCGAGCCGACGGTTGGATACGACCCTCACACGCGGACGGCGTTCGAGCGGGAGTTCGGCATCGATCCGATCCGGCTGGAGCAGCCCGACAGCGCGTTCCTCGATCTCCTGGGCGGCGCCGATCGGATTGCCGATCTCCGCACTCGCTGGATCGAGTGGAAGCGGGAACAGGTGACGAATCTAGTGCGCGACCTGCGTCACGACCTCGATCTCAGCGGCCGGAAGATCAAGCTGACCGCCGCCGTGATCGCCGACCAGAACGCCGCGCTGAATCGCTACCTCCAAGATTGGCCCGCGTGGCTTCGGGAAAACCTGCTCGACGCGGCCATCCCGATGACCTACTCGCCAAGCACCCCGATCGTGGAGCGCCAGCTCGCGGCGGCCATGAACCTTCCCAACAAGCGGCAGATCTGGGCAGGCATCGCGGTCTACAACCAGGGCGCCCGCGACGCGTGCGACAAGATCCGGAAGGCGCGCGCGCTGGGCGTGGACGGCATCGCGCTCTTCTCCTACGACGCGCTCCTGGGGCGATCGGGCTATGCGCGAAGTGTGCGGTCGTGGGCATGGCGCGAGCCGACCGAGCCGACCAGCATGCCGTGGAGGGAAGGGCGTTGATCGAGCCCGGCGCCATCGTCGGAGCCGCCCTCCCCGCGATCGCGATCGGCCTGGTCGGCGGAACGCTTGTCGGGATGACCGGCATCGGCGCTGGGTCGG
>JANLSZ010000179.1:0-9658 GCA_031362685.1 Vicinamibacteria bacterium
TCAGCATCACGAACTGGCCGCCCATGCGCTCGAAGACGTGGCACAAGGGAAGAAACGACAGCACCGAGTCGGAAGGACCGAGAAGGGAGAAGATCTCTTTCGCGCACGCTCCCACGTTGGCCCCGATGTTGCCGTGGGTCAACATCACGCCCTTCGGATCGCCGGTGGTGCCCGAGGTGTAGATGAGCGTGGCCAGATCGTCCGGGCGGACGGTGGCGGCGCGACGGCGAATGAGGTCCTTGTCCAGGGCGAGGGCGCGACGCCCCACCTCGCGAAGGGAGGAAAGCGACTGCGTGCCAAACACCGCGGTGTCGTCCATGACCAGGACGTGTTGCAGATCGGGCGCATCCGCCTTCACGGAAAGAATCTTCTCGGCCTGAGCCTGGTTTGAAGCGACCACGATGCGCGCGCCGCTGTCTTTCAGAATGTAGAGAATCTGGTTGGGCGGCAGCGAGGGGTAGATGGTGACCACGGTGCCCCGGCTGCACAGGGTGGCCAGATCGCAGTAGGCCCACTCGGGCCGGTTCTCACCCAGAATGCCCACGCGCTCCGCGGGCTGGAGGCCAAGACTTTCGAACCCGGCCGCGACCTCTTCGACGGCGATCCGAAACTCCGTAGAGGAAATCGGCGACCACGCTCCGCCCTTTTTCACCTTGAGGTGATCGGGCTTCTGGAACTGGTCGACTGAGTTGTAGAAGATTTCTGCGAGGGTCTCGGTCACTTGCGCGCTCCGCGGCGGGCCAGGCCGCCCAGAAACAAATCGGTGACGGGTTCGGCCAGGTCCACCAGATTGTAGTGGGTCGGAGAGAGGATCCAGGAGGTGACGAGCCCATCGAGCGCCCCGAAGAAAGACTGCACGACCAGACTGCGGGGAATTTCGGGCCTGAAAACGCCGGTCTTCTGCCCCTCCTCGATCACGCTCGAGAGCAGATCGAAGTAGCCGCGCAGCTCCTTGGAGGAGATCCGGGACAGAAGGGTCGCCTGACGAAGTTCGGTCTGGAAGAGGATGGCCACGTCCCGGCGTTCACTGAGGGCGGTGAGTTGGTGCCGGGCAATGGCGAGGAGCTTCTGCCGCGGCGTGCGCACGCTGGCAATCTCTTCCTTCGCCCGGGCCATGTGGCTCTCGATGACGTGCGCGAAAAGGGAGGCGATGATGTCCTCCTTGTTCTTGAAGTAGAGATAGATCGTCCCATCGGCCACCCCCGCCGTGCCCGCGATGTCGCTCACCCGCGCGGTGAAATAGCCCTTTTGGGCGAACACGATCAGCGCGGCATCCAGGATCTGACGCCTTTTGTCTCCTTCGGGTTTTCGAGCCATTCCTCGCCTTAGAATGCCAGAAGAAGGCATGAAGTTCCGCTATATCGCCATTGAGGGTGTCATCGGCGTCGGAAAAACCACCCTGGTGGAGGCTCTGGCCGAACGTCTCGACGCCACCCAGGTTCTGGAGGAATGGGAAGAGAACCCGTTCCTGAAGCCTTTCTACGATGGCAAGGCGCACTCCGCCTTCCAGACCGAGCTGTTCTTTTTGCTTTCGCGCTATCGGCAGCAGCGCGAACTGGTCCAGCGAAAGCTCTTCGCCGACACCCTCGTAGCCGACTACGTCTTCGAGAAGAGCCGGCTCTTCGCGTATCTGAATCTCGACGACTCCGACCTCCTGATCTTCGACAAGCTCTACGCCGCGTTGTCGGAGGGTCTGCCCAAGCCCGATGTCGTGATTTATCTCCAGGCGCCCACCGAGTTTTTGATGAAGCGGATCCTGGGGCGGGGACGGCCCGAAGAACGGAACATCGAGCGCGACTACATCACCGAACTCGGCCAGGCGTACAACCACTATTACTTCCACTACGACTCGACGCCGCTGCTGGTAGTGAACACCGAAGATGTCGACTTTTCGAAGCGCCCCGAGGACGTGGATGATCTTCTGAAGCAGCTAAGGACCCTCTCCGGCGGCACGCAGTACTACACGGCGAGGCCGCGGGGGTAGATCTTCGCGGTCTCCGGTCGAGAGGGTGGCACACCCCGCACCGTCATCGCGAAGGCCAGATCGGTCTGGTTGGCCTGAAGCAATCTCCCGAGAGATCGCTTGGCCCAAGGCCAGGCCGCGCGCTCCGTGACTGTTGGGAGAAACCCCCACACCGTCATTGCGAAGGCCAGATCGGCCTGGTTGGCCTGAAGCAATCTCCCGAGAGATCGCTTCGGTCCATCCCAAAACAACGCGTCCTTCGCGATGACGGAAAGCACAACGAAGGGGCCTTCGCAATGACGGTAGTGACTAGGGTGGGGGCAGGGGCTTGATGCGCCTGGCCAGGAATCCGACCAGCGGTTTCAGCGGCTTCGGCAGGGTGAGATCGTCGAATGACAGATGGTGCATGCCGGCGTCCGTCTCGATCGCGAAATCGTGGAGGAGCAGATCGGCGACCCCTTGAGTTCTGACCGTTTTCATTTTCGTCAGCGGCACGGCCCCGACCAGACGCTTCATGACCGCAGCCGCTGCCGGCGCCAGTGCCGCCGCGTCGAGCGTGCAACCGCGGATCAGGCCGGCGAAGCCCCCCGACTGCACATAGCGGATTCTCAGCGTCATCGGCCGGGGACCATAGGACTCGAACCCTACCTCTTTCGGATGACGCCTCGACCGCTTTCTGCCCCGGAGAGCGCGTCGTGAGGGCCGACCGTCGGCATCCCCGCGGAGCATGACAAAATGAATACTCAATATTCAATTTGACATGAGCCGCCTGCCCGCCTAACCTGAAGACGGTGTCGACCCCAAAGGAGTTCAAGCGCGCTCTCGAATCCCGCCTGCGGTCCCTTTCGCGGACCTTCCGGGTTGTATCCCTGACCGGCCCGCGCCAGGCTGGGAAGACCACCCTGGCCCGACGCGCGTTTCCTCGTTTCGCGTACGTCTCGCTCGAGGATATCGACCAGCGGGAGTTCGCAACCCAGGACCCGCGCGGATTCCTGGCCCGCTTCGCCGGGCAGCCCGGCGTCATCCTCGACGAGGTCCAGCGTACGCCGGATCTCTTCTCGTATCTGCAGGGAATCGTGGATGCTCCCGGGTCAACCCGCTACATTCTCACCGGTTCTCAGCAATTCCACCTGTCCGCGCGAATCTCACAGACCCTGGCGGGCCGCGCCGCCGTTCTCCGACTGATGGGGCTTTCCATGGGAGAAGTGGCTCGACGCAGGCCGCTCACGCCCGCCGGTCTGTTCCGTGAGTCGCCAAAGATGGAGGCCCCGGGTGAGATCGATGAATGGCTCTTCCGGGGGTCGTTTCCAAGGCTCCACGCGGAGAACGTTCCGGTCCGCGCCTGGCTGAACGGCTACGTGCGGACCTACGTGGAGCGCGACGTGAGGGAGATTCTGGGCGTGGGCGATGCCGGGGCCTTTGGGCGCTTCCTGGGTCTGGTCGCGGGGCGAACGGGCCAACTCCTCAACGCGTCGGCACTCGGCGCCGACGCCGGCGTTTCGCACGCGACGGTTCAGCGCTGGATCTCGGTCCTGGAAGCGAGCGGGCTGGTAGTCCTTCTACCGCCGCATCACGCCAACCATCGCAAGAGGATCATCAAGGCTCCGAAGATCTATCTCACCGACACCGGCCTCGCCTGTTTTCTCCTCGGGATACGAGGCCCCGAGGACCTTCGCAGCCATCCGCTGCGCGGGCACCTGTTCGAGACCCTCATAGTCACGGAAATCATGAAGGTTTTCGTGAATCAGGGAGAGGCACCTCCCCTCTTCTTCTTCCGCGACCGAACGGGCCTCGAGGTGGACCTGCTGGTGGACCTTGGCAAGAGACTTCTGGCGATGGAAATCAAATCCTCCACAACTGTCCGTGAGGATGCGCTCTCCGGGCTCAAGCGCTACCTGGCCCTGGCGCCATCGGCACGCGCGGCGCTGGTGTCTGGCTCCACCGAGTCCTACGTCCGCTCGGGAATGATCGTCCGGCCGTGGTTCGCTTGCTCGTGACTAGAACCCAACCTCCCTCCAGGCCGCTTTGACCGCCTGGTGCTCCGTGGAGTTGCGGCCGAACTCGGTCACCGCCGCGGCCATGGAGGTTTCAACCATGTCCCTGAAACCGCTGTTCGCGGTCAGATTCAACAGCGTCCGATACCAGATGCGCCCGGCCCGCAGCCAGGAGCGACCGCCGATCTTCATCGCGGTCAGATAGAACGCGTGGTTGGGGATGCCGGAGTTGATGTGCACCCCGCCGTTGTCGGCTGAGCCCTTGTACTTGTTCTTCACGTGCTTGGGCTGCGGATCGGTCCCAAGAACCGGATCGTCTTCATAGGCCTTCCCGGCCTTGAACGTGCGCAGACTCTTCGCTTTCGTCGCCGGGCCCATGACGCCGGCGCCGATCAGCCAGTCGGCCTGAGCGGCCGTCTGTTTCTTCTTCCACTGCTTCACCATCACGCCAAACGCGTCGGCGAAATGTTCGTTCAAGGCCCCCGATTCGCCCTGGTAGGCGAGATTGCAGGTGTGGGTGACCACACCGTGGCTGAGTTCGTGGCCGACGACATCGAGGGACTTGGTGAAGCGGATGAATTGCCGCCCATCGCCGTCGCCGTAGACCATCTGCTCGCCATTCCAGAACGCATTGTTCAGCTTGCGCAGCAAATGCACGCTGGAGATGAGCGACATGCCCTTGTCATCGAGCGAGTTCCGGTTGAACACGTCCCGGTAGAAGACGTAGGTGGCGCCGGAATGGTCGTACGCCTCGTTCACCGCCGGGTCCTTCGCCCGCGCCTGTCCCTCGCTTCGAACCAGCTTGCCCGGCAAGGCGGCGAAGTTCCGGCCCTGCACGTCATAGATCAGGCGATGCTTCGTTCCCGCCGGCGAGGGAATCGCCGCCATCTGCGGCATCGTGCTCAAGGTCGTGCGCACCGCCCGCGCGGTGGCGGCCGCCTCGATGGCCTCGACCGCGAGCTTTCGAACCCTGGGATCTGCGGACCGGCTCAGAGCATCGAGGATGTACGGCGGGATGAGGCAATGCAGGCTGAATCGTTGCGGACGCATGTTTCGCTCTCCTCTGACGGAATCGGTGGCTCACACCAATTTGGGTTCAAGGCTAGCGTCACCCAGCCGTCATTGCGAGCCGCCCACGTCCCTTCGGACGTGACGTCGGGCAGAAACCAACCACCGTGATTGCGAAGGAGCTGAAGTTCTGGCATCGAGCGCGAAGCCTGGCCTCCACACGAAGGGATCCCCTTCCGCCATCGCCTTGCTGAGAAACCCGTTCGAGAATGCCCCATTTCAGCTCATTTCGTCACTGCGAGGAGGCCGTCGAAAAGCAGCCGACGAAGCAGTCTCCATAGGCTCGGGGGATTGCTTCGGGCCCTACCGGAACGATGGGGCCCTGCCAAGAAACCCGTTCGAATACGGCCCATTTCAGCCCCTTTTCGTCATCGCGAGGGACCCGTCGTTCTGACGTGGAGCGCGCAGCCTGGGCTTGGGCCAGCGCGAAGCCTGCCCTCGGGGCACGCAGTCCGTGAACCGACTCGCAATGACGATCGTGGGTTTCTCCCGAACGTCACAGAGTAGTCCGTGACCACTTCGCAATGACACCAGGCTTTCCGTCATCGCGGGGAGGCGTTCAGAGGGCTGCCCGGTTGAGAGCAAGGCGGTGTCTTTCAAACCCCGCCCGCCTGAGGAATCGACCACCGCCTCCTCCGGACGAGGTCTTTCACGCGTGGCGCGGCCAGCGGTCACGGATGTCGCGATTGAAGCGCGTAACGTAACAGGCTACACTCACCGTCGTGCGGATCAGGGGATTCCTCCACAAGGGCCTCAAGCGTCTCTACGTCGACGGCAACTCGAAGGGACTACCTAGAGTAGTTGGAGTCTTCACGTCACCCGCAATTGGCGACTGACGTTCCGAGTGGACGTGGCGGAGAACGAGATTCTGGATGTCAACTATGAGGATTATCACTAGGAGGATGAACACGATGCGCATGCTGAACCCGCCGCACCCCGGCGCCTTCGTCGCCACCGAGGTCATCAAACCGCTCGGTCTCTCCATCGCCGCCGCGGCCATGGTGCTGGGGGTGTCGCGTCCCGCGTTGTCGAACATGCTCAATGGCAACGCTGACCTCTCCGGCGACATGGCCCTTCGCATCGAAAAGGCCTTCGGCGTGAAGATGGACACGCTGATGAGGATGCAGTCGTCCTACGACATCGCCCGCACCAGGGAACGGCAGAGCAGCATTCGCATACGGCGTTATCGGCCCTCCGAAGCCCGACCCTGACTGCCAGGACGAGGTCGGGAGATTGCTTGCCCCGAGGGTGCTCAGGCCACCTCGGCTTCGACTACACGGAGGCGGTGGTGGAGATGTTCGAGGCGCACTACCGCCGCGACATCGCCGCGGTTCTCGACTGGTCGCAGAAGGCGGTGGAGCGTGTGAACAAGACCCAGGCAGCGCCCCCCAGGCGTTCTTCATCGCTATCGCGGTCCCGCAGACGCAATACCTGGCCGAGACACACCTTCGGGCCTTGCCATGACCGTGGGGCTGGCTAGAGGCTCTGATTCGTGGGCAGCGGCCTGCTCCAGTCCACCGCCTCCCCCATGCCCGCGAGGAGCGCGAGCCAGAAGCCCGGAAAACCGATCTCCACACGCTCGACGATGTGTCGCATGCGGGTTCGCAGGGTGGCGTCGGCCAGGGCCAGGTCGCGAAGAACGGCCCAGTCGCTGACACTGCCGCGATCCATCAACTGAGCGAGTTGCTCGTCGCTGCGCAGATCCACCGACGATCGGTTCCAAAAAGCCTTCGAGCCTTCAAGCTGGGTGCTCATGATTGGTGGTTCTTCGGCAACGACACCGGCGCCAGCAATTCCCCGAAGTAACGCCCGCGCGCTTTCAGATGACCCCAGTCGTTCCATGGCGGGTTGAGCCCGCGGTAGGTGGAAAGATCGATGCGGTTCTGGTCGGAGGGCTCAGCGCGCGCCAGTCGATCGACCACTTCAACCAGGACGGAGGCGCCGTTGTCTTGTTCGTACAAGGAGTCGAGTTCCCGGAGAGCGTTGAGCGCGCCCTCGTCTCCGAGGCGGTCGAGCAAGACCACAAGGTCGAGGTAGTCCCGAACGGTGTTTCGCGTTGCCAGCAGCCACGCCTTGATGCGCGCCATCTCCGGCAGCGTGGGAACGCGGAGGCCATCCACGACTTCGTACGCAAGAGGCTGCTTCCGACGGAGCTGGCGAATGCCGGACTGGATGCCGTCGAGGCTGCCCAGAATCATGACCGGTCGTTGAAACCGTTCGGTTTGCCAACCCGCGGCCGCTTCGAGCCGGGCGAGGACGTCGTCAAACCGATCGCGCAAGTCGACCAGGACGTGATCTCCGTCGAGACTCTGCCGATGCGATGCATGAATGGCAGCCGCCGTCCCACCCACCAGAACGGACCCCGGAACCAGAGCCTGGACGTGGCGCTCCGCAGCCAGTAGTCGCTCCCAGTCAGGCAGGTCTTCGGTCACAGGTTTAGTCTATTCCTGCCTTCCCCTTCATCGCCGAGAGTAGGGCCGACGCTGACAGATTGCTGCCCACGGGTCGTCATCGGGAGGAGGCCCCCCAGCACCGTCATTGCGAAGGCCAGATCGGTCTGGCCGGCCTGAAGCAATCTCTCGAGGGATTGCTTCAGTGGCCCTGGGCCAGGCTGCGCGCTCCGAGACAGAACTTCGGGTCCTTCGCAATGACGGGGGGGACGTGGGCGGCTCGAAATCACGGGGCTCCCTGGGACCGCGGGCGTCCCGTCCCCCCCGTCATCGCGAGGAGGCCGTCGAAAGGCAGCCAACGAAGCGATCTCCGCCTAGCGGACGTAGCCCAGGCTGCGCATTACCTCGATGGTCGCTTCGTCCATGATTGGGGGAGCGTGGGTGGATGGGGCGAGACTCAGGCCGGCCGCGAGCAATTTCGCGAGCTGGGGCTTCGCGGCGGTGACGTCGGTGAGGCCGGCCTTATCCGACAAGAGGTAGAGCCGAGGGGGCGCATCTTTCGAGATGACAACCTTGTAGGCCCCCCGGATTCGAAAAGCGTCGCTTCCGGGAAGAGCCCCTTGAACCTGATCGATCCCGTTGCTCGTCCTGAGGTCCCTCGGAGCCATCTCCCCGCGAGCCGCGGCGAGAATCGTCTCGGACAACTGAGCGTTGCTGGCGAGGCCGGACACCCGGCCCGGCACTACGCCCTCACCCCAGGCCACCAGTGGGATTCGCAGCAACTCCTGATCGAGCCCAACCCCGTGAAACCATTTCCCGCCCTCACCCAGATGCTCACCGTGATCCGCGGTGAGGAGCACGAGCAGCGGCCGATGCCGGGCGCGCATCGTCTCGACCATTCGCCAGGCCGCCGCGAATGCGGTCCTTATGCCCTCGTCGTATCGCGCAATGATGGAGTCGCGTTCAGCCGGAGTCATGACTTGACCGGTCATGGGAAATTCAATGCGGCGTCCCTTGCGGACCTGCTTGTCTATGGGCGGAAACTTGAAGGGCGTGTGCGCATTCATCAAGTGGGCGTGCACATAGACCGGCCCGCTCCTGCCCTGAACCCACGCGGCCAGACGATCGGCCAGTCCCCGGTCGTTCCCGCCCCGCGCGCGGTCCAGAACCTCCGCGGCGATTGAGCCCCATAATTTGTATCTCCAATCGGGAACGCTTCTCCGCTTCTCTTCGAAGCCAAAGTACCCGGCCGGAGGCCCCGAGAGGTGCGGGTTGTCGGAGAGCATCAGGGTCGCATACCCAAGCGGGGTCAGTTGGTTGGGGAAGCCGGACGCGGCGCCCTGGCCTTCCTGGGCGCCCAGAATGTCGAGCGTGGACGGGACCGTCCATGACGCGGTGGAATAGGCATTCTCGTAGACCCTGGCCTCGGGAATGTACGGATCGAAGCGTCCCGTGGTTTGTCGAGAGTAGCCAAGAAAATTGACGTGGTCTCTTCGAACAGAATCCAATGCGATCAGCAGTATGTCCGGGCCCTTCCCCGCCCGGTCCAGGGCCGGCGGCGTTGATCCTGAAAACAGATAAGCACTGCTCGCCCCAAACAGACCCAAACCCAGAAGTGAAATCCGGCGACCCGAGGGCGCTGGGCGCAAGGACCACGCCCTCAGCAGGAAGATCAGAAGCAGGAACGCCGAGAACAACAGCCCGCCCGCTCCGAGGCTTAGCGTCGACGACCATGGCTCGCCGGCCAGCCAAATTATGTTCAGGGGATAAAGGGAGAAGACGCCGGTCACCAGAATGACCGCCCCAATCGGAGGGATGACCCGGCCGCTGAGAACCCCGTAGGCGAAGCCTGGCGCCCACCCGCAGAAGAAATAGAAGGCCAGGGTTCCCAAAGAGGGCGGGCGGGAAAGCACCACCTTCTCGGCGATCCATCCGAGCACAACGCCGACTGTGCCCAACCAGAGCGCGCCAGACCCGGCGTAGATCAGTCTCTGTCTCATGTCCTTCCCTGGGCCGAGATACGTTTTCGCTTGCTCTCGCCCGCCCCGTGAGATGAACTCAGGAGACCAAGCTGATCTGCTTCTGAAAGGAAGCGGTGATCTCCCGGGGGCATCGGCCCCAGTTCACAACCGCCAATCGCGACCCTGGACAGCTTCAGAACCGACAAGCCCACCGCAGAAAGCATGCGTCGAATCTGTCGGTTCTTGCCCTCATCGAGAACAATTCTAAGCGATGGGCCTTCG
>JANLSZ010000202.1:0-9536 GCA_031362685.1 Vicinamibacteria bacterium
GGTGCGCCTGCACGAAGGCAAGCACCACGAAGTGAGACGTCTGCTCCAGGCCCTGGGCCACCCGGTGGAGAAACTCAAGCGGGTCGGACTGGGCCAGCTGACCACGATGGGTCTCAATGTGGGCGAGTTCCGCTCCCTCACCCCGCGGGAGGTGACATCGTTTCTGCGCGGAAGGAAGAACACCCGCTCCGACAAGTTCGATGCGCCGTCTCCCGCGCCATTTCGTCCCCGCAAAGGGCCTCGTCCTGAGTCGGGTTCCGCCGCGGCCCCGGCGACATCGACTGCACGCGCGGCCCCTCCCACATCGATCTCTCGTCCCGCCTCGTCAGCCCGGATCGCGACCTCAACCTCCCGGACCTCAGCCGCGTCGTTCCGCCCGGCGACCGCGTCGGTGCCCCCGTCCCGCCGCCCCGAGTCCGCGACCCGCCGCCGTCGTCCGCGCTAGCCGCCGGTGAACAGCGCATGCTCGTGACGCTCGATCCGGACCATCGCCTGATCGCCTTCGTTCGACGACCTCCTGCGGAGAGATCCGTTCGAGAACGCCCCATCTCAGCCCATTTCCGTCATTGCGAGGGACCCGTCGTTTTGGAGTGGACCGAAGCAATCCCTCGAGAGATTGCTTCAGGCCATGCGAACGGAGAGCGGCCTTCGCAATGACGGCCATGGGGTTTCTTCCAACCGTCACGCGCGTAGCCCGTGAAGCGACTTGCATCGACGGAGTTTGGCGGGCGTGACCCTCAATCCTCCTTCAGGCGCGCCCGCCTCTCGCGAGAAGGGTCTCGTCATCGCCATCGACGGTCCCTCCGGTGCGGGAAAGTCGACCATCGGCCGGGCCCTGGCCGAAGCACTCTCCTACACCTATCTCGATACCGGAGCCATGTACCGCGCCCTGGCCGTGCGCGCGCTCGAGCAGGGCATTCCCATCGACGACGCACCCGCACTGGCTCGCGCCGCTGCGGCCGCCTCCATTTCCTTCGACGAAACCGGCAAGCGCGTTCTCCTCGATGGCCGCGACGTGACGGAGGAGATCCGAACCCGCGAGGCCACGAAGGCCGCCTCTGATGTGGCGAAAACGGGCGCGGTCCGCCGGGAGATGGTGCGTCGCCAACAGGACCTTGGTCGAGCGGGCGGCGTGGTTCTCGACGGGCGGGATATCGGAAGCGTGGTGTTTCCCAACGCCGAATTGAAGTTCTACCTCGACGCCGCCCCCGACAAGCGGGCCCGCAGACGCTTCGATGAACTGCGGGCCAAGGGTGAGGAGCCCTCTTTCGAGGCGATCCTCGAGGACATAGGCACCCGCGACCACCAGGACATGACCCGGAAGGATTCGCCCCTGGTCCGCTGCGCCGACGCCGTCTATGTGGACACCACCGACTTGTCCCCCGATGAAGTGATCGCCCGTCTCCTGGTTCTGGCCCGGGAACGAATCGCCCCAAGATGAAGGCCTCGCTCTCCCTCGTGTACACCTTCCCCCGCGTCAGGGTAATCTCCCCCCTGCTTTGACCTCCACCGCCAAACCCCGAATCGGCTTCGCCGGCCTCGGCCTCATGGGCCAGCGTATGGCGCCGCATTTTCTCGAAAAGGGATATGCGCTTACCGTCTGGAACCGCACACCCGAAAAGGCCGAAAGCCTGCGGCAGCGCGGGGCGGCCGTGGCCGTGACCCCCAGGGACATGGCGGCCGCCAGCGACGTGGTTTTTTCCTGCGTCAGCGACCCGGCCGCGGTCGAGCGTTTGATCTTCGCGGCGGATGGTCTGATCCACGGAGTCCGTCCCGGTTTCCGTTACGTGGAAACCTCCACCATCTCGCCCGACCTCGCTCGCAAGGTCGATGCCGCCTTGCAGGCCAAGGGGGCGGCCATGCTCGAGGCGCCGGTGACCGGTTCCAAGAACGGCGCCCAGAACGCTTCTCTTCTTCTCATGACCGGCGGTTCCAGAGGGGTTCACGAAGAACTGCTGCCGTTGTTGCAGGTGATCGGCTCGAAGGCGATCTACTGCGGTCCCATGGGCTCCGCGTCGTTCGTGAAGCTCCTCGGAAACACCTACATCTCGTTCATGCTCGAAGCCCTCGCGGAAACCTCGGTTCTCGCGACCAGGGCCTCCATACCGCTCGAGACCGTTCTCGAAGTGGTGATGGCCTCGGGCTTCGCTTCGCCGTACTACACTTTCAAAGGCGGCGCGCTCATCAAGCGCGACTTCGACCAGCACTTTTCGATCGATCTTCTCGTCAAGGATCAGAACCTGATGCTCCAGGAGGCGGCCTCGTTGGGCGCTTCCATGCCCGGCCTCGTCGCCATACGCGACGTCTGCCAGCAGGCGCGAGACCAGGGTCTGGGTCAGGACGACATTATCGGAGTCGCAAAAGTGCTGGAGCGCGCCGCGGGAATTCAGTAGGTCCCGTGGCTCCGCGCCCAGCCCCTGCGAAGTCCGCTCCGCGCCGATCCGCGCGCCGTCCCGCCACGCGCGCGACTTCTCGCCGGGTTCCCTGGCCCGGTGGCGTGGTCGCGATCATCGTCGCGGCCGGCCGCGGAGAGCGTCTCGGCGGCGAGACTCCCAAGGCCCTGGTCGACCTCTTCGGGCGGTCGATGCTGCGGCGCAGCGCCGAGGCCCTGGCTGCGTGTTCTGAGGTGAATGCCCTGGTGGTGGTGGCCCCTTCGGGCTTCGAGAGAATCGCCGGGGACGAGGTCTACGGCACCGGCAAACTGCGCGCGGTGGTGGCGGGGGGGGCGACGCGGCAGGATTCAGTCCGCGCCGGTCTGGCCCGGACCACCGACCGCGATGCGGTGGTGCTGGTGCACGACGCGGCCCGGCCGTTCGTGGATGCGGAGGTGGTGGCCCGCGTTCTCGAAGGGGTGCGCGCGCACGGCGCCGCCATCCCGGTGGCCCCGGTGGTCGATACTATCAAGCGGGTCAAGGCCGGGCGGGTCGGGGCGACCCTGGATCGCGAGACCCTCGGCGCGGCCCAGACGCCCCAGGGCTTCAACCGCAGGGCCCTCCTCGGCGTTTACGCCCGCGCGGCTCGTGCCGGGGTTCCCCTCACCGACGAGGCCATGGCCATGGAGCGCGCCGGGCTCACGGTCGCGGCCGTCGCCGGCTCCGCGAAGAACTTCAAGATCACCACTCCCGACGATCTCGACCGTGCGCGACGGCTGCTGGCTCCCGAGGCGGCCGCCCTTCGGGTCGGTCACGGATTCGATGCCCATCGCCTCGTGCCGAAGCGGCGTCTGATGCTCGGCGGCATCCACGTGCCCGGCGAGGTCGGCCTCGAAGGCCACTCGGACGCCGACGTCCTGCTGCACGCGCTTTGCGACGCCCTTCTCGGCGCCGGGGCGCTTGGCGAGATCGGTTCGCTCTTCCCGAGCGCCGACTCGACGCTCAAGGCCGCTCCCTCCGGAACTTTCGTGGTCGAGGTGCGAAAGCGCCTCGCCGCCGCCCATCTTTCCATTGTCAACGTGGATGCGACGCTCATCGCCGAGCGCCCGCGTCTTTCCGGATACCTCGAGGCGATGAAGAAGAACATCGCCCGCCTGCTCCACATCGAGCCGGACCGGGTGTCCATCAAGGTCAAAAGCACCGACGCGCTCGGGGCCATCGGTCGCGGCGAAGGAATCGCCGCCCAGGTCCTGGCTTTGTTGGCGCGCTCATGAGCCGGCCCGAAACCCCGGCGCCAAAGTAAGGAATTTCGAATGCCCATAGTCTGCGGAATACACCCCGTCCTCGAAGCGCTCGCTGCCGGCTCAAGGACCATTGAACGCGTGGTGGTCACGAAAGGAGTTCGCAACAAGCGAATCCTCGAAGTCATCAAAAAGGCCAGTGAGCGGGGAGTTCCCCTGCGCTTCGAACCGCGCGAGGCCCTCGACCGCGCCGCGGATGGAGAGCGGCATCAGGGCGTTCTCGCCATCGTGGCCGAGAAGGGTCTGTTGAGCCTCGAAGAGCTGCAGAAGACCGCGCGTACCCCGGCTCTCCTCGTGTTGCTGGACGGAGTGGAGGATCCCCGGAACATGGGAGCGATCATCCGCAGCGTCGACGCCGCGGGCGCCGATGGGGTGATCCTGCCCGATCGCCACACCGCTTCTTTGTCGGACGCGGCCTCCCGCACCGCCGCGGGCGCTCTCGAGAGCGTGAAGATCGCGCGGATTGGCAACGTGGTTCAGGCCCTGGAGTCGCTCAAGGCCAAGGGCTTCTGGATTGTCGGCTTCGATGGTTCCGGCAAGGAGCGCTGGGACGCCATCGACTACAAGCGGCCGATCGTTCTTGTTCTCGGTGGCGAGGGAAAGGGCATAAGGCGCCTGGTCAAGGAGCATTGCGATCACGTCGTCTCCCTCCCGGTCTTTGGTCAGGTCTCGTCGCTGAACGTCTCCGTCGCCGCGGGCATTGCGCTTTACGAAGCGGTGAGGCAGCGCGGAACCGTGCCGACCATGGCTCGGCCCATTCCGCCGCGAGCCCTGGTCGCGAAGAAACGCGTGGTCATTGGTCCGTCGCCTGAAGATCGTGAAGAAGATCCGGGAGCCAGAAGGAGGGCGGCGGCGATCGCCTCCCTGGCCGCGGCTCCCGAACCCGTGCGAACGCCAGGACCCGAGGTCGGCACGACCGAAGCGTCGGCCGCATCCTCAACGAATTCGACACCCGCCGATGAACTTGAACCCACTGTGCCTGAAGCGTCGCTTGAAGCCATTGGGCCCGACGACGACGCGGATTCAGGCGAGGAGAGTCGCGCCGCCCGGGCCGAGGGGCCGGCCGACGCCGACAACGAAGACGATGGTGACGATGGTGACGACGAGGACGACGCCGGGGATGACGACGACGGTGATGAGGGCGATGACGACGATGATCGCGATGACGATGAAGGTGACGACGACGCAGAGGGCGATGACGAAGGCGACGACGATGACGACGAGGAGGACGAGGAGGACAACGACGAGAATGACGATCCGGGCGATGCCACCTCGGATCTGGCCACACCGTTCATGCCCGAGGACAACTCCGGAGGCGGAGAAGTGACCTGGGGTTCAGAGAAGGAACTTCACGCGCACCGCCCCCGTCGAGAGGGCGAACGTCGGCCCTCGCACAACGGAGGCCGTCGTTCGGGCCGACCGAACGATCGCAAGAAGGGACCCAGGCCTCAACCGAAGCCGGCGGGTCCCCAGGGTGAGAGGCCACAGGGTGAGAGGCCCCAAGGCGAGAGGCCGCCGGGCCAGGGCCAGGCCCAACCTGGGGGGCGCGATCAGAACCGCGATCAGGGTCGGCAGCAGCAACGCCGAGGTCCCGATCGCAACCGCGGGCCGCGTCCCCCGCAGGAGGGGAGCCAGGGCGGCGCTGCGCAGAAAGATGGCGAGAACGCCCGGCCTCTTGACGGGCCAGGGCCCGAGGGCGGCGCTCCCGGAGGTTCAGGAGTTCCACAAAACGGAACCGGAGATCGAGGCCCCGATCAGCCTCGCGATCCGAATCGACCGAACCAGGCGCGACGCCGCAACCGTCGCCGCCGCGGTGGGCGGGGTCGAAACGAGGGTGCGGGAAGGCCGCCAGGCGATCCCAACGCAGCCCAGGGCCCGCCGCGCGATTCAGATCCGTCGCGGGATGGCGGCCCCCCGCGTGATCGCGGTCCGCGTCGGCCGCAGTCCCAAGGCGATGCGCCCGAAGGTGGCGGTGAGCCGCGTCCGCCGGGTGAACGCGGGCCGGTTGAAGGTGGGGGCGGCGGTGAACCGGGCCAGCGTGATCGCGACCCGCGTCGTCGTCGTCGCCGCGGACGTCGTGGCGGCGGTGGTCCCGGCGGCCAGCGTGGAGGTCCAGGTCAGGGTGGTTCGAATGGCTCGGGTGGCGGTGGATCTGAGCAGGGCGGCTCGAACGGGGGCGGTGGGTCCAATCAGGGCGGTGGTTCGGGAGGCGGCGGAGATTCTGGCGGCTCCGGGGGGCCAGCCGGTTCGTCCGGCGAGTAGGCGCAACTCAACTGGATCGGGGCCTTCGCCGGGGTACGCAGGTGCTGGGTTCGCGCAGCTGCTGACTAACCGGGGCTGATCGCCTCCTGACCGGTGCGCACGGTGGCGACGGACGAAAGGTCCGCGAGTGCCGCTTCGTGCTGCTCCTTCTTCCAGGCCGCGCAACCATCGGCCAGAACCACGCAACTGAAATCGCGGACGTGGGCGTCGCGGACGGTCGAGGCCACGCCGCCGTTGGTGACCACGCCGCCGACGAGCAGGGTCGTGATTCCCGCCCGTCTTAGCACCCACTCCAGACGGCTCATGTAGAAGGCCGAATAGGCGACCTTCTCAACCCGGATGTCGACGGGTCCGAGTTCCTCGACCGGGGCCTGACCGAACGAGCCCGGGGCGAAATCGCCTCGGCCCAGGAAGGGTCGCAGTTTTCTCATTCCCTCGCTGATGAACGGCTCGCCGTTCCGGCCCGGGACCAGGGTGAACTCGGTGGAGATCACAAGTCCTCCGGCCTGGTGGACGGCGTCGCCCACCGCTCGAAGCCGGCCGGGCACAGGCTCGAAGTCGGCGGCACGCACGCCATTTCGAGGGTACGCCCCCTTTTCATGGAAGAAGTCGTTCTGCACGTCGATCAGGATCAGGGCGGTCGCGGGGCCGAGGAATTGCATTCCCCGATCTTAGCCACGGCCAGGCCTTATTCTTCTCCTCGAGATCATGCGCAGCTTCATCGTGGGAACCGCCGGGCACATCGACCACGGCAAGAGCACGTTGGTCAAAGCTCTCACCGGGACCGACCCGGATCGCCTCAAGGAAGAGAAGGAGCGGGGAATCACCATCGACCTCGGGTTCGCCCACACCCCGCTCTCCGAGGACGTGGTGGTGTCCTTCATCGACGTGCCTGGCCATGAGAAGTTCGTACGCAACATGCTGGCCGGAGTGAGCGGCATCGACGCGGTTCTGCTCGTGATTGCCGCGACGGAAGGCGTGATGCCGCAGACCCGCGAACACTTTCACATCTGCCGCCTGCTGGGGATCGAGCGCGGCATCATCGTGCTGACCAAGACCGACGCGGCGGACGAAGCGATGAGCGACCTCGCGGAAGCGGATGCGCGGGACCTCGTGAAGGGCTCATTTCTGGAAATGGCTCCGGTGGTTCGGGTTTCCGGCCGGACCGGTCAGGGTCTGGAGGCGCTTTCCAAAGCACTCCTCGCCCTCGCGAATCAGACTCGGAGCCGCGCCCAGTCCGGTCTCCTTCGTCTTCCCATCGACCGCGTGTTCACTCTCCGCGGTTTTGGCACGGTGGTCACCGGCACCCTCGCCGGAGGCCGGGTTGAGGTCGGAGAGGAACTGATCGCCCTTCCCGCGGAGAAGAGGGCTCGGGTGCGAGGCCTGCAGGTGCACGGTGCGCACGTCAACACTGCGGTCGCGGGCGAACGCACGGCCATGAATCTCGCGGGCGTACTGGTGGAGGATCTGGCTCGGGGCGATGTCCTCGTCCGGGAGGGCACCCTGCTGAGCACGCGAGTGGCTCACGTGGCCCTTCAATTGCTGGACGGCGTCACCCTTAAGCATGGGGCGCGGGTGCGAGTTCATGCGGCGAGTGCCGAGGTTCTGGGCCGGGTGAGATTCACGGAGACCGAGCTTGCCAAGGGCGGCAAGACGGTGGCGGAGATCCGCTTCGAGTCTCCGGTTGTGCTCGGGCGCGACGACCGGATCGTGCTGCGCGCTTACTCGCCGGTAGAGACCATCGGCGGCGCCCGGGTCCTCGATCCGCAACCGCGTCCGCGGCGGAGGGCCGAGATCGCCGCCCTTCAGATCGCCGAAGCGGAGACCGAGGTCGAAGCCTCCGCTCGTTTTCTTCGAGAGGCGGGTGCGCCCGGTCTGGATCTGAAAACACTGGCCATCCGGCTGGCCAGGCCCATCGAAGCGGCGCGCGAGGTGATGGTGAAAGTGCCGTCGGCTTGCCCCTTGAGTGGGGACGCGGATCGGTTCATCGACGTTACTGTTCTCACCGCCCTGGAGCAGGCCGCCCTCGATCGGCTCCGACAGCTTCACGAGAAGGATCCCCTGGCCAAGGGCATTTCGAAGGAAGAGCTGCGTCGCCGCATTTTCAGCAAGGCCCCCCCGGCAGTGTTCGAGAGCGCCCTGGTTCGCCTGGTGAAGGACGGAAAGATCGTCGAATCCGCCGACCTCATCGCGTTGAAAGCTCATCGCGTGCAACTGAGCGGCCCGGAAGGCGCCGCTCGAACCGCCATCGAGAAGGCGATCGCGGCCGCCGGCCTCGAGGGCGTGTCCCTGCCCAACCTCCATGTGCAGCTCGCCCAGGATCAAAAAGCCTGCGAGAACGCGGTGCGGATTCTGGTGCAGGAGAAAGCCGCGGAGCGAGTGGGGCCGGGACTTCTCATGGCCCGTTCCGCCCTCGAGAAGTTTCGCGAGGACGCGCGGGGCCGGTTCAAGTCGGGGGCCAGGCTCGACGTGGCCGAGGTCAAGGAACTCACCGGCCTCTCGCGGAAGTACGTCATTCCGCTTCTGGAATGGCTCGACCGTGAGCGGGTGACCCGGCGAGTGGGGGCGGAGCGCATCGTCCTGTGAAAGCAAAGCCTGTGAAGAATCCGAGACGGAAGGAGACGCCTGCGAGTCCCGCGACGGCGGGGCGAATCGTCAGTCTCGACGTCCTTGGCCGGTCGATCACCGTGAGCATCCACGGGGAAGGGAAGTGCACCGTCATTCTCGGGCCCGGGGCCGGCGGCACGCGTCAGACGCCGCAACTTCTCAAGGTGGCTGGGTTCCTCGATCCGAAGCGCTTCACCACCCTTCTCTTCAACTTTCCCTATCAGGAAGCGGGTCGGAAGTTTCCCGACCCCGCGCCCGTGCTCGAAGAGACGGTGAGTCGAGTGGCCGGATATGCGCGAACGGAACTCGACGCCACGAAGATCGTGCTCGGAGGGAGATCGATGGGAGGGCGCATGGCCTCGCAAGCGGTGGCGAAGGGCCTGGCCTGCGACGGCCTCGCGCTTCTGGCCTATCCGCTTCATCCCCCCGGTGATGAGACCCGACTTCGCGATGCGCACCTCGGCGCCATCCGGGCGCCGATGCTGTTCCTCCAGGGAACCCGTGATGCCTTCGCCCGTCTTGAGCTGTTGAAGGCCACGGTCGAGCGCCTCGGACCGAACGCGCAGCTCAGCCTCTTCGAGGCCGCCGACCACTCCTTCAAGACTCCACGAGGCGCCGCGTCCACCTCGAAGCAAACCGAGGCCGCCGTTCTCGCGCGACTGGCGGAATGGCTCGAGGGGATAGTGGGCACGAATTCGTAGAGAGCGGCGTCGGGACGCCCCGCTCGCGCGCGACCCACGGAGGGAGGTTGCTTCGTCTGGTGCATTCCGAGTGAGTTCCCTCAGCAACGGTGCCCGGTGGGTCGTCCGACCCGCAGACTCCTTCCCCTCCTGTCGGCCCAACACTGGTTGACCTCAATCAGTCGACGCAACACTTTGGCCAAAGACCTCCGCTGGTTTCATCCATCCTAACGTCTGCCGAGGCCGGCCGTTAAGCGCCCTGGCGACCGCGTTCAGGCGCGCCGTGCTGTGCATGCTGAGATCGGACTTGCTCG
>JANLSZ010000234.1:0-4485 GCA_031362685.1 Vicinamibacteria bacterium
GCGTCGAGGCGGTCGCGACGATGCGGCGGATCCTCACGGGTTGGCGCGAAGGGCGGCGATGAACCGGCCGAGGCCCTGAATCAACGCGTTGGTCAGGCGTTCCTGGTGCGCCTCCGAGAAGAGCAACTTCTCTTCGTTCGGATTGGTGATGAAACCGACCTCCACCAGAGAAGCGGGCATGGTGGCGCCTACCAGCACCCGGAACGGCGCCTGTTTCACCCCCCGTGAACGGGACAGAGCGGCCCGAGCAATCTCGCTATGCAGGTCTCCGGCGAGCTTGGATGAACCCTCCAGCTGGGCGGCCTGAGCCATGTCCCACAGGATGAGACCGACGTCCTTGTCGTTGGCGGGAGCCTTGTCCAGGATCGCGCCTTCTTGAAGGGCGGTGCGGCGGGCTTCATCGTCTATCGCAGTGTACGAAAGAAAGAATACTTCGGTGCCCGTTGCCGACGCGGCGCGAGAGCCGTTGGCGTGGAGGGAGACAAAGATGTCGGCGTTGAAGTTGTTCGCGATGGCGGCGCGCTCATCAAGCGGGACTTCGGTGTCGCCGTCGCGGGTCAGGTAGGCCTGGATGGAGAGTGAATCCACGGCCGCCGCGCGCAGGCGTCGAGCCAGGGCCAGGGTCACGTCTTTTTCAAAACGTCCTCCCGGCCCCTGCGCGCCGCCGTCTTCCCCGCCGTGACCTGGATCAATCACCAGCACGATGGGGCGCCGAAATCCCGTGGCCGGAACGAGGGAGGGACGAGGCAACGGTGTGGCCGAGGTTGCCGGAGACCTTCCCGGGCCTGGCGATTCGCCCGCCGGCGGCGCGCTGTCAAAAACCAAGGCGATGTGTTGCGAGTCGTGTTCGGAGGTTCGGACGGAAACAAACCGTTCGCCGAGATCGAAAACGAGTCGGGGAGGGGTTCCTCGCTCGAATCTCGCCGAACCCACGATCCGGCCAGGCAGAGCCTCCGCGATGAAGTCCGTTTCCATGACGTCGGCCTGGAAGGTCACCACCACGCGGTTCGGCTCCTTGCGGACATCGTAGGGAACGGGCTTGCTGAGCTCGATGTTGCTCTCGATGACCGAGGCGCTTACGACATTGGCAACGCGTAGGCGAGGCGCCTCATAGGCCCCGATCACCAAAGCCCGATAGGCCGACCGGAATGTCGCGGGCTGCCCGAGCGCCGCCCCAAGAACCGTGGCGGCGGAGGACGGAGAGACGTAGGTTCTCTCGCCCACCACCCGTACCGGCGCAGCCAGCGCCCGCAGCTGCCCGCTCACGCTGAAGAGGCTCTTCCCGTTCTCCAGAGTCACTTCCCGCCCCCTGGACTTGAGCGTGACCTTCGAATCGCGGCCGAGGCGGGAAAAAGAGACATCGAGTCCTTTCGCCGCATCCTCGAGCGCGATCTCCGCGCCTTTGGGACCCTCGATGACCAGGACCACGGTGCGATGGGCGCCGCCGCCGGTCAGGACCACAACCTCGTCGGCGGCCGCGCCCGTCGCGGCCGAAAGCGCCGCCATCGACGCCGCCGCGAACGCGAATCGAAGGTGGAGTTTCAAGGCGGCCAGGAAAAGACCAATCAGATATCCCGATGGACGGTATCGGGGCTGAAGGCGGGCAGACAGACCGCGATGTACTCCGCGCCGTCCCGGCCCGGCGAGGAATAGCGGACCCATTCGCCGCGCGCGGTGATCACCGCTTGACCCGGGGACACCTCGAACGACCCGCCTTCGTGGTCCACCTTTAGCACCCCCGCCAGAACCAGGGTGTACTCATCGAATTCGGGCGTCTGCTTCGGCTCGGTCCAGCCCGAAGGTGCCTTCATGTGGGCGACGCTGAGCGCGGAGGTGCCGGAGTTCACTCGACCGATGTATTCGCGGATGATCTTCGGAGGCTCGCCAGCCGCTTCAATCTGCGTGGGTTGGGCGATGAGTCTGGGCATAGTGTTCCAGGCCGTACTCTACCGAAGTTCGTCAGCCGCACCCGTGGGTTCGAGGATGCGCTGGTAGCCGCCTTAGCTCGGTCTAGACCTCGGTCTCGACGGAGGCCCCGAGCGACTTCAGGCGCTCGACCAGGCCTTCGTAACCCCGCTCCACCGTCTCGAGCGGGGAGATTCTGCTCTCGCCGTCGGCGGCGAGGGCGGCCGTGATCAACGCCATCCCCGATCGGATGTCGCGGCTGTCGAGCGAGCGGCCGCGGAGCCTTCGCGGCCCGTTGATAAGTATTCGGTGCGGATCGCATAGAAAGAGGTCCGCTCCCATGCCGGAGAGCTGGTCGAGGGCGAAGAGGCGCAATTCGTAAAGCCAGTCATGGATGAGGGTGGCGCCCGAAGCCTGAGTGGCGAGGACGGTCACCAGGCTCACCATGTCGCTGGGAAAGCCCGGCCACAGTCCGGTGGTCACGCGATGGGCGGCGCGCAACTGGCTCGGTCGCACCTCCAGCTCGTCGCCATTGGTTCGACAGTTCACGTCGAACTGCCGGAGCACCGCGACCACGGGTTCGAGATCGAGTTCGGACGCGCCCTGGATGAGGACGTGGCCACGAGTCATGGCGCCCACCACTGCGAAACTCCCCGCCTCCACGAAATCGCCGGAGATCCGGTGGGTGATGCCTCGTAACTTCGTGGCCCCGGTGATGCACAGCGTCGGCGAGCCGATGCCCGATACCAGGGCGCCCATCTTGGAGAGGAAGCGCGCCAGCTCGCTGACATGAGGCTCGCAGGCCGCGTGGCGAATCTCGGTGGTGCCTCGCGCGAGGGCGGCGGCCAGAAGCGCGGTCTCGGTGGCAGTGACCGACGCTTCGAGCATGTAGAAGGATGCGGCTTTGAGACCCTCGGGCGCCTCGAATCCCCCCGCCTCCCTCGCGCGCGCGCCGAGAGCCTTGACCGCGGCGTGATGTTGGTTCAGGTTCCGGCGCGAGGGGAAATCACCGCCGGGAGCGCCGAGAATGGCTTCGCCCTTGCGAGCGAGCAGTGGTCCGAGCAACAAAACGGAGCCCCGCAGTTTGGCCACCAGATCGGCGCGGGGCTCGGTTGAAGAGATGGTTTCAGCGCGGATGCGAAGGGTGGAGTCCCCTTCCCAGGCCACCGTCGCTCCGAGTTGCCGAAGCAACTCCGCCATCACTTCGACATCGCGAATGTGAGGAACGTTCTCGAGCACGCATTCCTCATCGGTGAGCAGGCAGGCCGCGATGACGGGCAGGGCCGCGTTCTTGTTGCCACCTACCCGGATCCGGCCGTTGAGCGGCTTCCCGCCATGCACCACCAGGGTTGTCATCCGTTCACTTTCCTCAATCCGGCGTAAAATCCCCAAACCGCACAATCTCTTCACGCAACCCGATTCCGAACGTCTCGTTGACTCGAAGGCGCGCCTCGTCGATCAGCCACAAAACGTCCTGCGCGGTAGCGCCGCCCTCATTCACGAAGAAGTTCGCGTGGACCTCGGAGATGCGCGCGCCGCCCCGGCGTTTCCCTTTTAATCCGACGCGATCGATGAGCGCGCCCGCGGAACAGGGCACGCCCTCAGGCAGCAGGGCTCTCTCAGCCTCGGGGTTCTGAAAAATACAGCCTGCGCTTGGAATGGCCAGAGGCTGCGTCGTTTTTCGGAAGGTCAATGATTCTTTCGCACTTTTCCGGAGAAGAGCAGGATCCTCCTGATGGACGTAAATCTCCACCCAAAGCAACGCTTCGCCGGTTTGCTGCAGCCGGCTGACGTCGTAACCAAAACCGAGGGTCTCGACCGGCTCGATCCGAACCACGCCCCGCCGGTCCAGCAGGCAGGCCCGCGTCACGACTTCGGACATCAGGCGGCCTTGGAAGTGGGCATTACCGAATACCGCCCCGCCCAGGGTTCCCGGGGTGCCTGCCCAAGCCTCGAAACCCCCGAGTCCGTGGCCGATACACCAGCGCACCAGGCCGTTTACGCTCACCCCGGCCTCGACTCGAACCGCATCGGGCGCCGGATGCGTGATCTGGCCGCCATGAAACCGCAGGAGGGCGCCGCGCACACCTCGATCGCTCACCAGAACGTTGGAGCCGCCGCCGAGGAATGTGACGCCGGTCCCCTCAAGGCGGAGGCGCGAACATTCCGCGACCGCCATCTCGGCGTTTGAGACATCCAGGACGAGATCGGCCGGACCACCGATCCTGAACGTCGTCAGTTCGGAAAGGGCGACATTCAGACGCGGCGCACTTCTTTCAGTCACGTCGCAAACTCACTTTCGGGTCAGGTCGATTCTATTCCTGAGCTCCCCCCCTCCGGCCCCAGCGCGAAATACTCCACATTGATGGCGGTTCGCAAGATTCTTCAGCGAGGTGGAGGTCGACATCCGCCCGGTCCAGGAGCCCTCGGTCTTCAACTAGCATGCGCGCTCAGACGGTTCTCCATTTTCCAGGAGGGATACCTTGCTGCTCACCATCGTTGGCCTCATCGTTTTTTTCGGCGTCGTCGTTCTGGTCGCGGCCGTGGGACGCCCGGATAGTTTCCGGCTGCAACGGTCGA
>JANLSZ010000240.1:0-23729 GCA_031362685.1 Vicinamibacteria bacterium
CTGGATGGGGAGCAGCAAGGCGGATTTGAAGGCTTTCCCTCCCGCGGTGATGGATGACATCGGGCATCAGTTGTTCCGGGTGCAGTGCGGACTTGAGCCTGATGATTGGAAACCGATGGCCGTCATCGGAGCCGGCGTCAGAGAAATTCGCGTGTTGCACTGTTTTCAGAAGAAGACGCAGCAGACCTCGCAGCACGAGGTTGAACTGGCTCGTAAGAGATTGCAGGATGTTTTGAGGTGAAAGTCATGGCAAAGAAGAGAGTGCGCAGTGCGTTCTACGACCTCCATCCCGAAGATCGGGCGGCCGAAATGGAAATGCGGTCCCTGTTGCTCAGCGGGTTGGGACGATGGCTCGCGGATTCAGGCATGACCCAAACTGAAGCGGGCAGAGCGCTCGGTCTCACGCAAGCGCGAGTGTCGGACTTGAAGCGCGGCAAGATCAGCCAATTCAGCCTCGATCTGCTCGTGCGCTTGGCCGCGAAGGCCGGGCTCGACCCAAGAATGAAGATCGCGGCGTGATTGCCACCAACGGGTAGTTTCGTCGGTGATGTCGTAGGATCGAAGCCGAGAGCCGAGGGCTGTCACCTACTTCACTCCTCCGGCCGCGATGATCTCCTTCAATTCCTCGGTCCAGTTCAAAACCAGGCGAAGACCCTCGCCGCGTGCGTCGCGGGCGAGCATGGCGAAGCGTCCGTCGGGCATCACGTCGTACGCCGCGATGGTGACTCCCTGGCCGAAGTCGTAGTCGTCCTTGAACAACGGGGTGGGTTTGCCGATCACCGGCTCTTTCCCGGATCCATCGAACGTCACCGCGACCATGTTCTCCCCGTCGCGGTAGTAGATCTCCTTGCCGTCGGGTCGCCAGCGGGGCTGCACTCCAAAGCCCGACGAGATGCGATAAGCCCGATCGAGCGCGGGATAGCGCCGAACCTCCGTCTCCAGCCGCCCCGACTCGGAGGAGGCATAGACCAGAAAGCGCCCGTCCTTCGAAAGCTGCGCCCCGCCTTCGTAGGCGGGCCCTGCAATCAGGGGCCTGGGCGCGAACTTCCCCGAGATCGACAGCAGCACGATGTCCCCCGATGTCTTCGGCGAGACTCGCGTCGAGAGAACGGTGTCGCCGTCCGGGCCGGCGCCGGAGAAGTAGTCGTTCGGCACGCCGTTTGGAATGACGCCCCCGCGGCCGCTTCCGACGAGCGCGCTCCAGTAGGGGATGGATGTGCGTTTGTAGACGATGGCGCTCTCGTCCCGCGTCCAGGCAAAGTACCCCGTTCCCGGCGCCTCAGGAGTCAGCCTCGACACAGTCTGCCGCGCGAAGTCGAAGGCGTCGACCCGAAGCGACTGAACCTCCACGCTCAGCATCCGACCTGAGGGAGACACGCGTGGAGACTGGAAGCGGTCGAGCGGGAACGGAAGTGGAGAGGCCGAGCCATCCCGGCCGACCGACACCACTCGGGCAGCCCGGTAGCCCATGGGAACGTAGAGGAGGTCGCCGGCTGGCGACAGGCGCACCGAAAGCCCGCCGTTCGCTGCTCCCGCGACCTGCCCCTTCGCGATCACCGGCACCGCTGTCCCCGAGACTTTGAGGGCGGCGGGATCGAGGGCTATGGCGAAGAGTGCGCCGGCCCGCGCGAACAAGAGATGGCCCGTGGGCGACCACATCGCCGATGTCGCGCCCTCCAGAACCACCACCCGTTTGTCGTCCCGCAGCGAGACCGCCTCGACCCTTTCCGCCCCGGGTTCGCCGGTCAGGCTCATGAAGATGACGGCCTCCCCGCCTGGAAGAAACTGCGGGTTGGTGAGCAGCCTCTCGCCGCGCCCTTCATCGAACTTCGCGAACTGTCGCGCCGCTCCTCCCTCAATCGGCTGAAGCCAGAGGCCGGTGTACTTTGCGAAGGCGATGCCTTTCTCGCCCCAGGCCAGGCCGGAATTGAGATTCACGTCCTCGGCGAGGCGCGCCCGCTGCTGGTCCACCAAAGACACGCGCCACAAGACGCCGTTGCTCGTGACGAACGCGACGCTTTGGCTGTCGGGTGAGAAGGCGGCGAGGTTGACGCCGTCCGATTCCCCGACCTCGATCGCCGCACTGGTGCCCAGAGTCCGCACGAACAGCTTCCGCACGCCCTTCTTGAAGGCGACGAGGGCCACACGGCGCCCGTCCGGAGAGATCGCGAAGCTTTGTTCGAGCGACGGGATGGGGTCGATGTCGGGCGGGAACGCCACCTCCAGATGCGTGGGCAGGCGCGGTCGCGCCGTTGGATCTGCCCCACCCCGGCAGCGAGAGGAGACGGCGATCAGAGTTGCCGCCATCGCGACCAGCCACGGCAACGCCGCCGCGGCGCGCGACCGGGGCCGGGTATCGGTTCGTTCCGGGGCCGCGCGGTCCTCGGGGGCGCCGACGATGAGCTGATCGAGCAGCCGGCGCGCGTCGCCGATGTCGCGCAGGCGCTGCTTCGCGTCGCGGGTCAGGCAGTCCCGTACCAGCGCCTTGAGCCGCGGGGGCGCGCTCGCGGGCAGGGAGTCGACGTTCACCTCGCGCGTCAGCACGGCCGCGAGGGTGTCGGCGACATCTTCGGCGGCGAACAGGCGGCGGCCCGTCAGCATCTCGTACAGCACGACGCCGAATGCCCAGATATCGGTGCGCTTGTCGACCGCCTTCCCCTTGGCCTGCTCGGGGGACATGTAGGCCGCGGTACCGATGATCATCCCGGCTTCCGTCATATGCCGCGACATCGTGGGAGATTGCGACGCTTCGACAAGCTCAGCGCGGCGCATCGCGGAGTTAGCCGCACCGCCGCCGTCCATGACCTTGACCAGGCCGAAGTCGAGGACCTTGACCGTGCCATCGGTGCGCACCTTGATGTTGGCGGGCTTGAGGTCGCGATGAACGATGCCCTGCTCATGCGCGGCTTCGAGAGCTTCTGCGATCTGACGCGCGATGGGGAGAGCCTCGGCGATCGGTATCGGTCCGCGCGCGATGTGAGCCGAGAGATCCTCGCCCTCGACCAGTTCCATCACGAGCGCACGAGAAGCGCCGGTCCCGACCCCCTTCGTCATTGCGACGAGGTCGTCTGAGGAGGCCGAGGAAGCAATCTCCTCAATCCCGTAAATCGCCGCGATGTTGGGATGGTTCAGCGAAGCGAGGGTTTGCGCCTCCCGCGTGAACCGCGCCAGTCGTTCCGGATCATCCGCGAACGCCGCAGGCAGCACCTTGATGGCGACGTCCCGATTGAGCTTGGTGTCGCGCGCACGAAACACCTCGCCCATCCCACCCGCGCCGATCGCGCCGGTGATCTCATACGGTCCGAGCCGCGCGCCGGGCAGAAAGGTCATGACCCCGTCCAGTCTAGGAGACTGCGCGCCAGAAGGCGACCGGAGCCGGGACCTGTTTCGCCGGGCAGACTCCTGGCGTGGGCGCGCGCCTGGCCTTTCTCCTTACCCTTAGGAGTGAACTATGTTCCGATCCAATGGGAGACGGGCCGGTCGAGGAACTCCCCGATCGGGATGCCATCGCCCCCGACCAATAGGCTCCGCGTTGGCTTGAAGGCCTCGCCGAATGCCGAAAGCCCTGGGTGGGCCAGCGGCGCGCGACCGCTCTTGACCTCGATGGCGGTGAGTCGCCGTCCGGCTTTCACAACAAAGTCGACCTCGCGATTTCGCTCGCGCCAGTAATACACCGCGCAAGCGCCTGTCGCGGCTGCGCTCGACAGATGCGCCCCCACCGCGGACTCGACCAGCCGGCCCCAGAACTCCTGGTCCGCCCGAGCCTCTTTGAGAGTCAGGCCCGACTGCGCGGTCATCAGGGCCATGTTCAGGACCTGAAGTTTGGGGCTGGACCCGCGGCTTCTGGCCGCGTCGCCCGCGTACTTCTGCAGACCGCACACCATGCCTGCTCCGGCCAGAAGCTCCAGGTAGTGGGCGAGGGTCGTCGCGTTGCCGGCGTCCTGGAGTTGCCCCAGCATCTTTGTGTAGGAAAGGATCTGACCTGAATACCGGCAGGCCAGTTCGAACAGCCTTCGCAGCAGAGCGGGCTTGTCCACGCGCGAGAGGAGGAGAACATCGCGGGAGATCGAGGTTTCGATCAGGCTGTCGACCACGTAACGCGCCCAGCGTGGAGGTGTTGCGATAAGGGGCGCCGCACCCGGGTAGCCTCCGTAGAAGAGGTACTGGTCGAGCGACCAGGCGAAGGCCTGACGCATTTCGGTGAAGGACCAGTGGGGGAGATGGAGCAACTCGAAGCGTCCGGCCAGGCTCTCGGTAAGGCCCTGAGCGACGAGGAGCGGGGCCGAGCCGAGCAGCACCACTTTCAGCGGGTGTCGTGACCTGGAGTCCTCGTCCCACAGGCGCTTCACCGCTTCGGACCAGTTCGGGATCTTCTGAATCTCATCCAGGACGAGAAGGGCGCCCCTCTTGCCGGTGGCCTCCTGACGGGCGGCCTGCCACTGCTGGTTGACCCAGTCCGCTCCCCGCAGTGTGGGTTCGTCCGCGCTGGCGAAGCGTGCCGGTCGCCCCGAAGCCTCGATGGCCTGTTGCACCAGAGTGGTCTTGCCCACCTGCCGAGCCCCCGAAACCACCTGGATGAAGCGGCGGGGCTCGGCCAGCCGCCGGGCGAGTTCGCCCGCCTGGAGGCGGCGGAAAGGCGTCGCTGGTTTGCTCATTACGTTGAGTATTTTTACTCAATACGGTGAGCCGCGCAAGGGCGCCGCCCCTTAACGCGCGGCAGTTGGATCAGGTCAGCGGATCCGGCCGTGTCCTTCAGCACTGATGCGAGGGCTTCCGACACATCCTCGCCCTTGAACGCGCACGGAACACCTCGCCCATCCCGCCCGCGCCGATGGCGGAGACGATCTCGTAGGGTCCGAGGCGGGTTCCGGGAGAGAGGCTCATGCTCTGAGCGCGAAGACGCCACCCTCGAAGGCTTCTCCGTCATGGGTGAAGAAGCCGAGGTCGTTGCAGAGCGGGCGCATCAGGGTTGGAGCTTACCCTGCCCCAAACGAGCCCTTACTTCGTCACCGGCGCGATCTTCTTCAGGTGATCGCCGAAAGCACACGACTTTGTCCTGCAGGGCGCCGCGTCTTGCGGCGTCCGCGGCGAAGGGCGTAGTCTTTGACCGGGGAGACTGGCTGCATGATCCGTCGCTCGGAAACCGATACAACCTTGGACGGCGTGTTCGAAGGCGCCCGGTCCGCGCTCTCTCGCACGCTCGGTTGCCTGACCCGCTGCACCGCGGAGACCGACAGCCTCCGGGAAAGAGATCTCGCGGTGGGCGATTGGGTCCTGGTGCGGACCCGGAACTCCCTCTACGTCCTCGGCTTCCTCGGAGGCGGCGCCTACCAGGTCAGCGGCGGCTGGTTCGACAAGCACGGCTCAGGCCCCGCGGTGGTGCGGGTGAACGGATGCACGTGGGGGGGGCACGCCATTCTCACCGGGATGGTGGCGGCCCCGGGCATGTTCATCGAGTTCGACAACGGCGTGGGGACGACGCGGATCCAGGAACTGCGCCTGCTCCGCTCCGCCACCGCCATCGTCCACTGAGGGTGGGCGCTACGGGGCGCCAGGCGCGGGTCAGGCCGCACGCGCCCGGGGGCATGAACGCCGCTGGGCAACCTTCCTGGCGATGTTGTGCGGGAATGAGGGTGTTGCATATTAGAAACGAACATCTATAATGCAACGCATGCGCCGCCGCCGCCATCTGGCTCTTCTGAAGGAGCGTCTCTCCCAATCGCCCGCGGTGGCGCTGCTGGGGCCTCGGCAATGCGGCAAGACCACGCTGGCCCGTTCTTTGAAGGGCCGTTACTTCGACCTCGAGCACGAACCGGATCGGCTCCGCCTCGACCTCCTGTGGGACGAGCTGCAGGCAGGCCGCGAACTCCTCATCCTCGACGAAGCCCAGACCTGGCCCGCCATCTTCCCAAGGCTTCGCACCGCGATCGACCGCCACCGCTCCCGGAAGGGTCGGTTTCTCCTCCTGGGGTCCGTTTCACCGGCGCTCATGCGGGAAGTCTCGGAGTCCCTCGCGGGCCGGATGTCCCTCATCGAGCTCACACCCTTCCTCTTCAATGAAGTCCCGACCGCCTCTCTCACCCGGCTGTGGCGTCGCGGAGGATTTCCAGACGGTGGCATCCTTGGTCAGGGCGAACAGAGCTATCCGCACTGGCAGCGCGACTATGTGACTCTGCTGGCCCAGCGCGATCTGCCCGCGTGGGGCCTTCCGGCCAAGCCCCAGGTCACTCTCCGGCTGATGAGAATGCTCGCCGCACTCCACGCCCAGGTGTGGAACGCCTCGCAGGTGGGGCAGAGCCTGGGCCTGAGTTATCACACGGTCAACCGCTACCTCGATTTTCTGGAAGGCGCCTATCTGATCCGGCGCCTGGCGCCTTACGCGGCGAACTTCGGCGCGCGCCTGACCAAGAGCCCCAAGGTCTACTGGCGCGACTCCGGCTTGCTCCACTCTCTCCTCGGCGCCTCGGACGACGAATCATTCCTCTCGCAACCGTGGCTGGGCGCCAGCTGGGAAGGCTTCGTGGTCGAGCAGATCCTCGGTCTGTTCGAGCAACGCGGTCTTCACGCGGGGGCTTACTATCTGCGGACCAGCGACCAGCGCGAGATCGACCTCGTGCTCGACCTTGGGAGCCGCCTCTGGGCCATCGAGATCAAGCTGACTTCCTTGCCAGGCCAAGGCGACATGGAGAAGCTCAACCGCCACGCCGACCTCATCAAGGCGGACAAGCGGATCCTCGTCTCGCGTACCGCGCACAACACCGCAAACGGCCGGCAGATCTCGTGCAACCTGGCGGAGTTTGTCGAGGCGGTCGGAAATCTGTGAGCGGGCTGGACGCCGTCTCGCTCATGCATTTCCTCACGTGAAATCTTCCGCTGCTATGCTTTTCCACGGCTGCGGAGATGACGGCGGGTGGTTTGGACGGGCGGTTGGCGTGCAACGAGGCGAAATGGCGCAAAAGCCAGCGGAGTAAGACATGAAAATCGAATCGCTCGCTGGTGTTATGGCCGTCCTCGCGTTCGGTGGATCCGGCACCGCGGCTCCAATCGCGGCCAAAGGACCCATCGCGTGCGAGGCCCTTGCTCAGGTGCCGCTTGCGAACGGGACGGTGATCTCCGCCGAGTCCGTTCAAGCCGGCCAGTTCACGCCGCCTTCTTCGACCAATGCTTCCTCGGCCGGCCCGTTCGCCGCTCTCCCCGCGTTTTGCCGTGTCCGCGCGCAGCTGACTCCGACGCCTGACTCCGACATTCGCATTGAGGTGTGGCTGCCGCTATCCGGATGGAACCACAAGGTGCAGGCCGCCGGCAATGGCGGGCTGGGTGGGACAATCCCGTATGCGGCGCTCGCCGCTGCGGTCAAGGGGGGCTACGCTGCCGCGGGCACGGACACGGGCCACACCGGCCCCACGGGTGACTTTGCGGTCGGGCATCCCGAGAAGCTCGTCGACTTCGCCTATCGCGCCATTCACGAAATGACCGTCTCCGCCAAGGCGGTGGTGACCGTGCACTACGACGCGCGCCCGGCGAAGTCCTACTTCAGTTCGTGCTCGACCGGAGGAAGGCAGGCGCTCATCGAGGCGCAATGCTACCCGGAGGATTTCGACGGAATCGTCGCGGGCGACGCGTCCTGGGATCAGATGCGGCTCTACGCCGCCCGGGTCGCCTTGAACCTCTTCGTGAACCGGGAGCCTGCCGCGGTCATTCCCCCCGGCAAGTACCCAAAGGTTCACAACGCCGTGCTGGGAGCCTGCGATGCCCTGGACGGGGTTACAGATGGCGTGCTCGAAGATCCCGCGCGATGCTCCTTCGACTTCGCCACCCTGACCTGCGCCGGGGAGGATCACCCCGATTGTCTGACCAAGGAGCAGGTCGAGACCGCGGAAGCGATGACCTCGCCGATCATCGACCGCAAGAGCGGCGCGATCCTTCATCCCGGCCGTTACTATCCGGGGTCGGAACTGGGGTGGGGTGGCGTCGGCGGGCCGGCGCCCTCCGGGGAATCTCACGAAGGCATGAAGAAGATCGTGTTCGACGCGGGTTGGGACTACCACACGCTACGGATCCCCGATGACATCGAACGGGCGGTCCGGGCTGACCGCGGACTGCTATACGGAGGCGACCCGGATCTCACGCGCTTCTTCAGCCGCGGCGGCAAGTTGCTCATGTACCACGGGTGGGCCGACCCGCTGGTCACCCCCGACGCCAGCCTGCTGATGTACAAGCGGATCAACGAAACGGTTGGACCCGCGGCCGCGAAATCGGTGGCGCTGTTCATGGTGCCGGGCATGGGCCACTGTCAGGGCGGGCCCGGCACCGACGTCTTCGACAAGGTGTCAGCGCTCGATCAATGGGTCGAGTCAGGCGCCCGGCCCCGGTCGATTCCGGCTTCCCACCTGACGGGAACGGTCGCGGATCGAACTCGACCACTGTGCGCCTATCCGTCGACCGCGCGCTACATCGGCAAGGGCAGCACCGATGACGCTCGGAACTTCCGCTGCCAGGCGCCATGAAACGCTCCCCGGGGGCGATATCCTTTCGAGTATGAATCGACTCATGGTGGCGCCTGCTGTCGTCCTGGCCTTATTGGTCGTGCCTGGAGTGGCCGCGCCTCCGCTGCCGGCTCTTGCTCAGACCCCGGCCGCCTCCTCCATTGATGAGGCGGCGGCGCCCGGATTCAACTACGACAAGGCCGAGTTCCGATTCTGGCGACCGCAGACCGACCAGCCGATCCGCGCCCTGGTCGTTCTGGTGCCGGGTTCGAACGGAGACGGCCGGTCGATGGTGGACGACCCGTTCTGGCGGGAGTTCGCCACCCGCCACCAACTGGCGCTGGTCGCATGCCGGTTCACCGACAAGCCGCACGATCAATCCTTCATCGAGGAGTACGTTGATGTGTCGGGCGGCTCCGGCCAGGCGCTGCTCGACGCGTTGAAAAGGTTCGCCAGGCGTTCGGGCCACCCCGAGGTGGCCAAGGTTCCTCTGTTCCTTTGGGGCATGTCCGCGGGCGGGCAGTTCAATTACGAGTTCGCGGCGTGGAAGCCCGAGCGGGTCGCGGGATTCGTCGTGAACAAGGGCGGTATCTACTACTCGGCCCTCGTGTCGAAGGCGACCCGAGGGGTTCCAGCGCTCCTGTTCGTCGGGGATGCGGACCTCACATTTCGCACCAACACCATCGTCGGATTGTTCGCGGTCAACCGGCGAGCCGGCGCGCTGTGGGCGCTCGTGACCGAACCGGGGGCCGCCCACGTGGTCGGCCAGTCGCAGAGCCTGGGCGCGATCTTCTTCGAAGAGCTGTTGCCGTTGAGGGTGGGTCCCACGGGCCTCCTGCCGATCGCTGCGGGGGCCGGGTTCGTGGGGAGCCTCGAGGAGCGCACCTTCCGAACTGCTATCGCGGCCGGCGCTCCCACGGTACCGACGGCCTGGCTGCCGACCGAACGCGTGGCGCGCGCATGGCAGGCGGTGGTGAACGGCGAGACCAATGTGAAGTGATCAAAGGCCCCATACCGCGTACCGCCGTCCGCGGCTCCAGGGGAGCGACCTCACCCCGGCCGGCAACTGCTAGAGTCCACGGCTTAACATTCGCCTCATTGAGGAGCACCATGGCAAACCAAACGAGAACCCGGCGCGGACAAATTACCCGAGCCATCACAGTGGCGTTGATGTCCGGGTCGGCCGCGCTCGCCCAGACCGCGACCGCCCCGACCAACGACGCGCCGAACCCTTACACCACGGTCGAGAACTTCTTCAAGATGCCCGAGGGTCGGGTCTGGGGCGCGCTGAGTGCAGTCGAGATCGACAAGGACGGGAAATCGGTGTGGGTGGGCGAGCGCTGTGGCGCCAACTCCTGCTGGGACGCCGCCGCCAAAAAGATGGTGGAGTTGCCTGTCATCCTGAAGTTCGACGAGACCGGCAAGCTCGTGAAGGGCTTCGCCACCGGAATGATGGTGTTCCCGCACGGGTTCCACATCGACGCCGACGGGAACCTGTGGATCACCGACGGCAACGACAATCTGCCGCGGCGGGCGCAGGGAGCGGCGGCGGATGCGCCTTTGCCCCCGATGCCGGCGAAGGTGATCGGACACCAGGTGTTCAAGTTCAGCCCGGAGGGCGCGCTGCTGCTCACCCTGGGGAAGCCCGGCGGCAACCGCCCGGGACAGCCGGCTGATCCGGCGGTGTTCTTCCAGCCGAACGACGTCATCACCAATGCGAAAGGCGAGATCTTCGTGGCCGAAGGACATGGCGGCGACAACGCCCGGATCGTGAAGTTCGACAAGACGGGAAAGTTCATCAAGGCGTGGGGCTCTTACGGGTCCGGGCCGGGACAGATGGACCAGCCGCATTCCCTGGCCTTCGATTCCAAGGGTCGCCTGTTCGTGGCCGACCGTTCGAACAATCGCCTGCTCGTCTTCGATCAGGACGGCGCGTTGCTCGAGTCGGGCTACGAGCAGTTCAGCCGCAACAGCGGGATCTGGATCGACAAGAACGACACTCTGTTTGCCACCGATTCGGAGTCGGGCTCCGTGAACCTCAACCGGAAGAACTGGAAACGCGGAGTCCGCATCGGCAGTCTTCGCGAAGGACCGAGCGCGAAGGTGATCGCGCTCATTCCCGACAGCGCGGTGAATCCGACGAACACCAGTGGGGGTGAAGGCATCGCGGTCGACGCCGCCGGCAATATCTATGGCGCCGAAGTGGGCCAGCGCGGCTTGAAGAAGTACGTCAAGAAGTAGGGCTACAGCGTATTGCGGATCACGGAGGCGACGCGCGCGACGTCGTCTTCGTGAAGCTCGGGGCAAAGGGGCAGAGACAGAATTCGGTCCGCGAGGTGTTCGGCCACCGGGAAGCCCGGAGTCCCCGGCGCCGCCGCGAAAGCCGGTTGCCGGTGAATGGGCACCGGGTAATGAATCCCGGTGGCGATCTTCTCCGCGGCGAGTGCTTCCATGAGGTCGGCCCGTCGTTCGGTCTGAATGACGAACAGGTGCCAGGCCGAGCAGGCGCCTTCCGTCTCCACCGGCAGTTCGATGCGGTCGAAGTCCTGGAGCAGGTCGCAATACAGGCGAGCTCGATCGCGGCGGATCAGGTTCCAGGCGTCGAGGTGGCGAAGCTTGATCCGCAGCACTCCCGCCTGGATCGTGTCGAGGCGCGAGTTGGTGCCCAGGGTCTCGCTCCGATACCGGTCTTTCCCCGCGCCGTGATTCGCGATCTGCCGGACCCGGGCCAGAAGCGCGAGATCATTCGACACCACCATTCCGCCGTCCCCGAGCGCGCCGAGATTCTTTCCAGGATAGAAGCTGAAAGACGCGGCATCGCCGAATGATCCCGCCTTGCGACCCTCAAGGGTGGCTCCGTGACCCTGGGCCGCGTCTTCGATGACGCGCAGGCCGGCCCCCTTCGCGATCTCGAGTATCTCCTCCATTGGAGCGGGATGTCCGTACAGGTGCACCGGAATGACCGCGCGCGTCTTCGCGGTGATCGCCGCTTTCACCGCCCCTGGATCGATGAGAGAGGTCGCCGCGGTGACGTCGACGAACACCGGGGTGGCTCCGGCGAGGGCGATCGCCTCCGCGGTGGCCACGAACGAATTGGCGGCGGTGATGACCTCGTCCCCCGGTCCGATCCGCAGCGCGCGCAGGATCAGCTGGAGCGAATCCGTCCCATTCGCGCAACCCACCGCGCCTCGAACCCCGCAGTACTCGGCGAACTCCCGCTCGAAGGCCGTGCAGTCCGGGCCGTTGATGAAGGCGCCCGTCTCGACCACCCCCCGGACAACCTCGGCAATTTCCGTCTTGATTCTCTCGTGCAGGGCCACCAGGTTCACCAGAGGCACCGGTCGCGGCGAGGTCGTGCTCGCGGAAGCAGGCGTTGGTAGCGGGGGATTCATGGCTTTCAGGATGGAGGGGAGCCGTTCCTGGCTCGCGTGAAGACGTCGAAGTCTAAAGGGTCCTGCGTTATCCTCACCGCCCAAGGCATGCCCATTTCCAAAGATGTCGTACTGGGCCTGAATGTCCAGATTTCCCAACCCGATCTGGTCAATCTCTACGGTTGCCGGATCGGAGACGACACGAAGATCGGCTCCTTCGTTGAGATTCAGCGAGGGGCCACGGTGGGTGCTCGGTGCAAAGTGTCGTCTCACACTTTCGTGTGCGAGGGCGTCCACATTGGCGATGAGGTGTTCGTGGGTCACGGCGTGATGTTCATCAACGACCGTCATCCCCGCGCCACCGCAAACGGGCGGCTTCAGACCGCCGCCGACTGGAAGTGCGTCGAAACCCAGGTGGAAAACGGCTCATCCATCGGCAGCGGAGCGGTGATCCTGTGCGGGATCACCATCGGCGCGGGCGCCACCATCGGCGCGGGCGCGGTGGTGACCAAAGACGTTCCTCCGGCCGCGGTGGTGGCCGGCGTTCCGGCGCGCCTTCTGGTCCGGAAGTGAGGCACTGATTTCATGACCAGCCGTCTTCGCGTCGGGGTGGTGGGCTACGGTTACTGGGGCCCGAACGTGGCCCGAAGTTTCACCGGCCAGGCCGGCGGCCAATTGACCGCCATCAGCGACCTGAGCGCCGATCGTCTCGCGGTTGCGGAGGCGAATCACCCGGGCGTCTTCGCCACTCGGGACGCCATGGAACTGATCCGATCTCCCCTGGTCGACGCGGTGGCGATTGCCGTTCCGGTGTCGCGTCATTTCGAACTCGGGATGGCGGCTCTGGCCGCGGGCAAGCATGTCCTGATGGCGAAGCCCCTCACCGCCACCGACCTGGAAGCCGCCACCTTGTGCGCGGAGGCCGATCGCCTGGGCCTGACCCTGATGGTCGATCACACCTTCGTCTACAGCGGCCCGGTTCAGAAGATTCGCGAGATCACCGCCAAAGGCGACCTCGGCGACCTGTACTACTACGACTCCGTGCGGGTGAATCTCGGACTCTTCCAAAGCGACGTGAACGTCTTGTGGGACCTGTCGGTTCATGACCTGGCCATCCTCGACTTCATCGTGCCCGACCGGCCGGTGGCGGTCTCCGCGGTGGGCATGAGTCACGTGGCGGGCGGTCTCGAAGACCAGGCCTACCTCACCCTCTTCTTCGATCGGCCCTTCCTGGCTCACGTGCATGTCAACTGGCTGGCGCCGGTCAAGGTGCGCCGAACCCTGGTGGGCGGATCCCGGAAGATGATCGTCTACGACGACGTGGAGCCGAGCGAGAAGGTCAAGATCTACGACTGTGGGGTGGCCGCCCGTATGCCCGACAAGCCCGAGAACTACGACGTCTTCTGGAACTACCGCATGGGCGATGTCTTCTCGCCCAAACTCTCGCGCGAGGAACCGCTGCGGGCCGAGGCGGCGCACTTCCTGAAGTGCATCGCGGAGAAGACAACGCCGATCACCGACGGCGCGTGCGGCCGCCGCCTGGTCCAGATCCTCGAAGCCGCCACCACCTCGATGCGTTCCCTTGGTCGCCAGGTCGAACTGAAGCGGCGGTAGTTCGCGCCCTTCGCTACTTCCGGATCCGGAAGGCGAGCAGCAGAATCGGGCGCAGGATCGACCACCAGTCGATGAAGGGGCGGATGTGCGAATACTTGAGACCGGCCTTCTTTGGCGGGTAGGTCTTCGAGACCGCGACTTCCTTGACCCGGTACTTGAGCCAATGGACCTTCATGTGAAGGTAGGTTTCGAGTTCGTATCGGTCCAGCCAGTCCTGATCGACATTGATCTGCGGATCGTCGAACAGGCTCAACCGGTAGGCCCGGAAGCCATTGGACGCGTCGGTGGTGGTCCGACCGGTGACCAGGGTGAAGACGATGGCGTGGACGCGCAGCAGCCAGAGTCTGGCCAGGGGCAGGTTCTCGAAGGCGCCTCCGTCGAGGAAGCGGGAGCCCTGAACGTAGTCGGTGGTGTCGTCGAGGAGAGGCTCGAGCAGCCGCGGAACTTCGCGGAAGTCGTCCTTCCCGTTGCCGGCCATGATGACGATGAACCGATAACCCTGCTTTCGCGCATGGTGAATGGCGGTGCGGATGGCCGCTCCGATGCCCCGGTTTTCGGGGTGCCGGATCAGCTCGGTTCCCGGAACCGCGGCGACGATGCCGGGGGTGTCGTCGGTCGAGCCGTCATCCACGAACAGGACATCGTAATCCCGGGTGGGGGGCAGCCGCGATACCGCGGTCCTGGTCAGGGTCTCGTGGTTGTAGCAGAACATGGCCACGAGGGCTTCGTGATGGGGATCCTTCAAACCGCGCGGAAGTTAGCACGGGCAACGCCCGCCCCTGCCCCCCCTGGCCTTGAGAAGGTCTGAGAGAATCGCCTCGCGAATGACCAGCCCCAGTCCGGCACCGGCGAGCGAAGGGCGGCCCAGCGTCGCGTCACCTTCGAAGCGGTCGAAGATCTTCATCGCTCTTCTTCTGCTCATCTCGATCTTCGGCGTCTTCCTGCGTCTGTCCTTCATCGAGGTCCGCATGGCCGAGCCGCCGCCCCGGAGGGGCGGATGGCGTTCCAAGGTGGCCATCGAAGCGCCTCTGAACAAGGTGGCATGGCTGCACGACGAGCAGCTTTACTACCTCTCCACCGCCCTCAACTCTTTCGAGGGCCGAGGATTCTTTCCCGACTACAACACCGTGCGTGATGGCATCTACGTGCCTCCGCCGGGGGAGTCGATCTTCCTCCTCGGCGTCTTTACCCTGGCGCGCCGGGTGGTGGAGCCGAGGACCCTGCTCGGCCTGCAGGCTTTGATTTCGGGCCTGACCGCTCTTCTGGCCGGTCTATTGTGCCGCCGGCTCGTCTCCTCCGCCGCGGGTCTGATGGCGGCGACCTTGCTGGCCGTGCATCCGGACTTCATCTTTCATTCCGCGTACCTGATGACGGAGAACAACTACCTGTTCATCCTGGTGGTGTTCCTCTCGTTGCTCACCCGTGCCATCGAAACATCCTCGCTGCCCACGACCGCCGTCGCCGCGTTCTGTCTCGGCCTCCTGCACCTGCAGCGAATCAATGCGGCTCCCGCGGGCGTGATCCTCGCGGCCTTCTGGCTGCTTCAATCGCGCGGTCGGGCGTGGAAACACGCTCTGCTTCTTGGCGCGGTGCCCTTTCTGGTTCTGGTCCCGTGGCTTTTCCGCAATCTCGCCACCTACGGCGAGCCGATCTGGGTCAACAGCAACGCCGGAGTCCACCTCTGGCTCGCCAACCATCCCGGGCTCGATGCCGCGGTAACCCCGTACATTGAAGATCAGCGCGGCGCTTTGATTCCGGAAATCGAGGCTGCCCTTCACGATGAGAACGGGCGATTGAGGGTGACGTACTACGAGTACTCGCGCATCTACGAACAGAAGATGTGGGAGTACGCGCGCGCTCAGCCCCTCCACTTTCTTCGCAACTGCGCGGTCAAGTTCGTGAACCAGTTCGCCAGGGTCCAGACCGGGCCGCGGGTGGCGTGGCGCCGCTGGAACAGCGAAGAGACCTACACCGTGATTCAGCGGGCCGTGCTCGTTCTGGGCCTGCTCGGCCTGGTGGCCTTTCTCGCCCGGTCGCGAAGTCTCGGGGGGCTCGCGGTGGTGTTGATGTTTCTCGTCTTCTCGGCCACCGGGAGCATCTCCATACTCTCCATCGACGGCCGGTATGGCGTTCACCTCAAGCTCTTCCTGGCTCTTTTCTTTTCCCTGGGGGCCGGCTCTTTGCTGCGGTGGTTCTCCGCCGGCCGGGTCCGGGGACGGTTGGGGCCATCCTGAGGAGGATCGCTTCGGGCCTCCTTCGCGACTTGCGCGAGGCTCGTCCGGGCCCCCTCCTTCTCGTCTTGTGGGCAGTCTGGGCTTTGTCCTTCGCCATGGGCGAGGAGATCCCGGTGAATGGTGGCCTCGGCTGGGACGGCGTGCGCTTCGCGAAGATGGTTGAAAGCGGGCCGGCGGCGGTCCAGGCGCGTGAGATCAACAGTTACTACGTGCAGCGCGTCGGACCCAGCTTCGCGGTTCGCGCCATGCTGGAGATCGTGGGCGCTGACCCGGAGCCGTCGTCCATTCGCCTCGGGTTCGTGGTCTGGAATCTGACTTTGCTCAGTGTCGCCCTCGTGCTCTTGCTGGATGCCGCCAACCGCATGGGCCTCGGCCCTCTCAGCCGATGGGTTCTTTTTCTCGGCCTTTTCGTCAACCCCGCGAACGGGCGGCTTCCCATCTACTACGCGCCGATTGGAGATTCGACGGCTTTCTTCCTCGGGGCGCTGACGCTTTGGGGCTACGTCGCGAGACGCCCGGCCGCGATGGTGGTCTCGTTCCTGCTGGCCATTGTTTCCTGGCCCGCCGCCTTTCTCCTTCTGCCCCTGCTCTTGTGGCCTCGCCCCGAGCCGGGCGCGGCCCCCACGCTCCCCGTCGCTTCGCTGTCTTTCAACGTGAGTCGGATGGTCGGGGCGTTGGCGCTTCCGCTCGGGCTGGGACTTCTAGCTCTCCTTCGGAGGGTCGTGGAGATGCCCGGGATCGAAAACTGGGCAAGCTCGACCGCCCTGGTCCTGGCCACGAATGGGCTTCAGCTGGGATGCGCGGCCGGCTTCGCTCTGGCTCTCGCCCTGGTCAACTGGCGTCATCTTCGCGCCTGGCCCTCCATTCCCGGCCTGGTCGCCGCCGCCTTTCTGATCGGTATCAGCTTTTCGTACGTGAGACGGTATGAGAGCGGCTCGCTCGCCTTCAGCGGCGTCACCTTCTTTCGCGAGGTGCTTCTCTTCGCCCGCTCACAACCCTTCGCCGCCCTGGTGGGTCATGCGGCCTACTACTCCGCCCTGGCCATTGCCGCGGCCGCCCTTTGGCCCAAGGTGTTGGGTGAAGCTCTGAAGCTTGGCCCGGGCGCCTTTGCGAGTGTGGCTCTTTCCGGACTGTTGGCCCTCGACGCCGAGTCGAGACGGCTGAACGCGTTCTGGCCTCTGGTGGCCTTCGTCGCCGTCCTGGCCATGGAGAGACTTTGGTCTACGCGAGCGCACCTGGTGTTCTGCGCGACGACCCTAGTGCTCTCGAAACTGTGGTGGCCCATGACCGGTCCCTCATTGCTCGGAGCGGCTCACGAGCCGGGCAACTATTTCAACACTCAGGGGCCAAGCATGTCGGCCGAGGCGTTTCTGGTCAACGGAATGGCCGCGTTGGCCTTGGGTCTTTGGGTGTCCCTCAAAGTCGCCGCCGGCGAGCCTGCGCAGGCAAAGGTTGCGGAGCGAATAACATCGACTCCGTGAGCCAGGCGCAGAAACCAAAGACGGGCGAGTTGGTGCGACCGCGCCCGGATGTCGGCACCGCCCGCATTCGCGCGAACTACCTGCTGCCGGGCACGGAGTCGACGCGGGCGGAGGTCCCGGCGTGGCGGCGGCTCCTGAGGTTCGTGAGGGACACCTGGGGCGGGCGGTTCATGCTGGCCGCCTTCCTCTGTGGCGTCCTCGAAATCGCTCTGAGCGTCAGCATTCCCCTCCCCTGGAAGACCGCCCTCTTTGTTCTCCTGATGGTTTACGGTCGAGTTCCCGCCCTCCGCCTGGTTCGGGCGTTGTTCTACCGGGTTCGCGCGAAGCTGATGATGGCCTACGCGCTCACCGCCCTGGTGCCCCTCCTCCTTGGCCTCCTGTTCACCTTCACCTCGTGGATGATCCTCTTCCTTGCCTTCTCGAACCGGCTGGTGACGAACGAGTTCGATCGGCGCGAAGCCACCCTCGAGGCCGTGGCCACCACCGCTTTGAGCGTGGCCGGTTCGGGGACGGCCTCGAAGTCGGACCTCGATGCTGCCTTCGCCACCGCCCTCACTCAGCACACCTCTCCCGCCTGGATCGTGGCCCGCGATGGCGTGGTTCTGTCCAGCCGCGGCTCCGCCCCCAAGGCAGTTCCGGCCTGGATCGAGGGCGATCGCTTCTCCGGCACGGTGCGGGACGGTAAGACGATGATGCTGCGCGCGGTGTCACGCCAGGGTAGGTCTTTCGCCATTGTCGAAATTCCCTACGACGAGTCTTTGTTTGCCACTCTCGAGAACAAGTCCGGGATCGTGGTGAGTCTCGACTCTGCCCGTTCTCAGCTCTCCCCATCGCCGACATCCGGCCGGAGCCCGAACCGGCCGCTCAAAGTGGGGGTGTCGCGTCAGCGGTCCGGGTCGAACGCGTTCGTGGCCACTCACGACCAGTTCGATTGGGAAACCGGGGCCCGGTCCACTCTGCTGATTCCCTTCAGCGTCAACCCCATCCGGCTCTACGACTCTCTTGCCCCGGGCACGGAGCGGATCTCCCAGATCCTGCTCATCGCCCTCCTGGTGGTGGCGGTTATCTTCGCCGGCGTCTATCTCGTGGCTCTCCTCTTCGGCACCGCCCTCGTACGCTCGATCACGGGGTCGGTGCACGCGCTCTCGGTGGGCACGGGCAAGCTGCAGCGCGGCGACTTCTCCCATCGCATCATCGTCCGCAGCAAGGACCAGCTTGGCGACCTCGCGCAGTCGTTCAACTCCATGTCCCAGGGCATCGAGGATCTGCTCGAGCAACAGGGAGAGAAGGAAAGGATGGAGGAAGATCTTCGGGTCGCCCGCAACATCCAGATGAGTCTTCTTCCTCAGGAGTACGTGGAAGTCGAGGGTCTGAAGATCGCGGCCGTCTGCCTGCCCGCGAACGAAATGGGCGGCGACTACTACGACCTGCTGCCTCTTTCCGGAAACCGGCTCGGCGTTCTGATCGCCGACGTCTCCGGCAAGGGCACTTCCGCCGCGCTCTACATGGCCGAACTAAAGGGCCTCATTCTGTCCCTGTCCCGGAACCACGATTCCCCCAAAGCGCTCCTGACCGAACTGAACGAGATCCTGGCCCCGAATCTCGACCGCCGTTCGTTCGTCACCATGACCTACGCGATCATCGACTCGAGGAAGCGGACGCTGCGGGTGGCGCGCGCCGGACACAATCCGTTGATCCATTTCGACGGACGTACCGGGCTCACCCATCTGCTCTCGCCGCCCGGCCTCGCCCTTGGTTTCGACTCGGGGGACACGTTCAAGGCGGTCATTCAGGAGATCGAGCTGCCGCTCGTGCATGGGGACACCTTCCTGTTCTTCACCGACGGCATCTCCGAAGCCATGAACGGCGCCTCGGAACTGTTCGGCGAAAGCCGCCTGGCCGACATCCTGAAGCACGCGAACGAACTGTCGAGCGATGACCTGAAGGAGAAGATCCTTCACGAGGTGCGCGTCTTCGCCGCCGGCGAGAGCCCGCACGATGACATGACCCTGGTCATCGTCAAGGTCGTCTAGAGCGAATCTGGAGGTTCCGATGCTGAGTCTTATTCTGGGAGCGGCCATGGCCATGCAGTCTGCGGACACGATCTTCGTGAACGGCCGCGTCTACGTTCAGAAGGGCCGGTTCGAAACGGCCCTGGCGGTCCGGGGCGACCAGGTCCTTGCCGTGGGAGACGATGCGACCGTGAAGGCTCTGGCCGGGAAGGCCACGCGCGTCATCGACCTCAAGGGCCGCCTGGTCACGCCCGGCTACAACGACGCCCACGTCCACTTCATCGATGGCGGCTTCGGCCTGCTCTCGGTGGACCTGCGCGACGCGAAGGACGAAGCGGACTTTGCCGCGCGCATCGGCGCCTATGCGGCCTCGCTTCCCAAAGGCGCGTGGGTTCTGAACGGGAACTGGGATCACGAGCGCTGGAAGAGTCAGGCGCTGCCCACGAAGGCGTTGATCGACCAGGTCACCAAGGACAATCCGGTGGCGGTCAGCCGTCTCGATGGCCACATGCTCCTCGCGAACTCCCCGGCCCTGCTTGCCGCGGGCATCGATCGGAGCACGAAGGATCCCTTCGGCGGCACGATCGTGCGCGATGCCTCGGGCGAACCCACCGGCGTCCTGAAGGACAACGCCCAGGACATCCTTTATAAGGCGCTGCCCGAGCCGACCCGCGAGATGAATGTCCGTGCCGCCAAGGCGGCCCTCGCCCATGCGGCTTCGGTCGGGGTTACCAGCGTTCAGGACAATTCGCCCATCGACGCTTTGCCGACCTACCAGCAGATCCGAGCGGAAGGCGGCCTGCTCACCCGCATCAACGTCTGGCGTCCGGTGGGAGCCATGAAGTCTCTGATCGATGCGGGTGTTCGTTCCGGCCTGGGCGACGACTGGATCCGCATCGGTGCGATCAAGATCCTCTCCGATGGTTCCATGGGCGCGGGCACCGCCGCTTTCTTCGAGCCCTACAGCGATGAGCCGACCACCAGCGGCCTCCTGCTGTATCCGGTGGAGGAGATCAACCGGATGATCGACGAAGCGGATGCGGCGGGCTTTCAGCTCGCCGTCCACGCCATCGGCGATCGGGCGAACGCTCTCGTTCTGGATGCCTTCGAAAAGGCCGCGGCCGCGCGCCCCCGCGCAGATCGCCGGTTCCGAATCGAGCACGCCCAGGTTGTGCGCCGGGCAGATCTCCCGCGCTACGCCAAGCTCAAGGTGGTCGCGTCGATCCAGCCCTCGCACTGCATCGATGACATGCGATGGGCGCGCAAGCGAATCGGCGCCGAGCGCTGTCGCATGGCCTACAACTCCAAGTCGTTCCTGGATGCCGGCATACCCGTCGCCTTTGGCACCGACTGGTTCGTCGAGCCGCTCGATCCGCGGCTCGGCCTCTACGCCGCCGTGACGCGCGAGCTGGTCGAGGGCGGACCGAAGGACGGCTTCTTTCCGGAAGAGCGGATCTCCCTCGATTCCGCGATCGATCTCTACACCCGCGGTTCGGCTTACGCGGAGTTTGCCGATGAGCGAAAGGGCACGTTGGAGCCGGGGAAGCTCGCCGATCTCGCCGTCTTCGCCGCCGATCTCTTCAAGGTGGAGCCGCGGAAGATTCTGACCACGCCGGTCGATCTCACCATGGTGGGAGGACGCGTGGTGTTCGAACGAACGCCCGCGCGCACACCGTGACCCTCGACGGGAGGACACGCGCGACGGTCGAAAGAGCCCTGGGCTACACCTTCAAGGACGCCCTTCTCGTCGAACAGGCCCTGACCCATCGCAGCCTGCTGGCCGAACACAAGGCCGCGGCTTCCAACGAACCGCTGGAGTTCCTGGGTGACGCGGTTCTGGGTTTCGTGGTTGCGGAGATGCTCCATCGCCGGGATCCGCAGGGCTCTGAAGGCGACAAGACACGAATCCGTGCCCGGCTCGTCTCGACCCCTACGCTGGTCGAGGTGGCTCGCTCGTTCGACGTCGGGTCGCTCATTCGGATGAGCGCCGGGGAGGAGAAGAACGACGGCCGGACTCACGAGAAAGTCCAGGAAGACGCGGTCGAAGCCCTCATCGCCGCGGTCTATCTCGATGGCGGCATCGAAGCCGCGCGGGCGGTGGTCACTCGGCTCTTCGAGCCTCGGCTCAACGAAGGGTCGCTGGCCACCAAGGATGCGAAAGGCGCTTTGCAGGAATTCCTGCAGGCTCGCAGCCTCGACCTGCCGGCCTACGAGATCGAGGCGCTCGACGGGCCGCCCCACCGGCAACGCCACCGTGTGATGTGTCTCGTGGGTGGGGAAGTCCTGGGCCGGGGCGAAGGGCCGTCGAGGAAGAAGGCCGAGCTGGTCGCCGCGGAACAGGCGCTCGGGATCCTAAAGGGACGGGCTGCGATCGTCTGAGGGCTCGCGTTTAGGGCCAAGTCCATTTTGGGGCTCGTCATTGCGAGTCGCCGGTCCGTTGGTACCTCGGCGAAGCAACCCCGTCCAACCACTACCAGGCCCGCGGGTCTCGCTGGCTTGGTAGTGGTGGGAGGGGGTTGCTTCGTCGAGGTACCAACGGACCGGCGACTCGCAATGACGTCTTGGACCTAGAGGTGGTGGCTGTTTGTACCGAAATGTGATTTATACACACTCATATAAAATGCGTTGACACTCACCAAATATTCTCGTATTCTTCGTCCGTCGAATTGGAGAAACCAACAAGAATCATGGGCAAAGTAATCGGTATCGATCTCGGCACAACCAACTCGTGCGTGTCCGTCCTTGAAGGCGACGCGCCGGTGGTCATCGCGAACTCAGAGGGCGCGCGCACCACGCCTTCGATCGTCGCATTCACCAAGGATGGCGAGCGTCTTGTCGGCCAGGTCGCGAAGCGCCAGGCCGTCACCAACGCCGAAGCCACCATCTACTCGGTCAAGCGCTTCATGGGCCGTCGCTACAGCGAAATCGGCGACGAAGTGAAGCTCGTTCCCTACAAGGTGGTCGAACAGGACGGTCTGGCTCGAGTTGAAATCCGCGGCAAGGTCTATTCGCCTCCCGAGATCTCGGCCATGATCCTGCAGAAGCTGAAGCAGGCGGCCGAGGATTATCTCGGAACCAAGGTCGAGCAGGCCGTGATCACGGTTCCCGCCTACTTCAACGATTCGCAGCGCCAGGCCACCAAAGACGCGGGCAAGATCGCCGGCCTCGAGGTCCTGCGCATTGTCAACGAGCCCACCGCGGCCGCACTTGCCTACGGCCTCGACAAGAAGAAGGACGAAACCATCGCGGTCTACGACTTCGGCGGCGGCACCTTCGACATCTCGATTCTGGAAGTGGGCGAGGGCGTGGTCGAAGTCAAGGCCACCAACGGCGACAGCCATTTGGGCGGCGACAACATCGACCAGCGGATCATGGAATGGATCATCGCCGAGTTCAAGAAGGACGCGGGCATCGACCTCTCCAAGGACAAGATGGCCCTTCAGCGCCTGAAGGAAGAGGCGGAGAAGGCCAAGATCACGCTTTCGAGCGCGGTTGAAACCGAAATCAATCTGCCCTTCATCACCGCCGACGCCTCCGGTCCGAAGCACCTTTCCCTGAAACTGACCCGGGCGAAGATGGAGCAACTGGTGGCCGATCTCATCGAGCGCTCGATGGTTCCGGTGAAACAGTGCATGGCCGATGCCGGGCTCGACCCCTCGAAGATCGACGAAGTTGTCCTGGTCGGCGGCATGACCCGCATGCCTCTCATTCAGCAGAAGGTCAAGGACTTCTTCGGCAAGGAGCCCCACAAGGGCGTCAATCCCGACGAAGTGGTCGCGGTGGGCGCCGCCATCCAGGCCGGCGTCCTCTCCGGCGACGTGAAGGACCTGCTTCTCCTCGACGTCACACCGTTGTCTCTCGGCATCGAGACCCTCGGTGGGGTGATGACCAGGCTGATCGAGCGTAACACCACCATTCCCGCCAAGAAATCGGAAGTCTTCTCGACCGCGGCCGACTCTCAGACCTCGGTCGACGTGCACGTCCTCCAGGGCGAGCGCGACTTCGCCAAAGACAACCGCACTCTCGGCAACTTCTCCCTGGTAGGCCTGCCTCCAGCACCCCGCGGCGTGCCCAAGGTCGAAGTCACGTTCGATATCGACGCCAACGGCATCGTCAACGTGACCGCGAAGGACATGGCCACCGGCAAGACCCAGCAGATCACCATCACCTCCTCCTCCGGCCTGGCCAAAGACGAGGTCGAGCGGATGGTCCGCGAGGCCGCCTCTAACGCCGATGCCGACAAGAAGAAGCGCGAGGTCATCGACCTTCGGAACCAGATCGACAGTCTGGCCTACAACATCGAAAAGCTGCTCAAGGACAACAAGGACAAGATCTCGGAAACGGACGCCAAGCCCGTGGAAGAGGCCATTGCCGCCGCCCGCAAGGGCTCCGAGTCCGATGATGCCGTAGCACTCAAGACCGCCCTTTCCGATCTCGAGAAGGTGTCGCACAAGCTGGCCGAACCGCTGTACAAGACCACCCAGGCGAGCGCCCCCGCGGGCGCTCCCGGCGATATGCCGCCTGGCGACGG
>JANLSZ010000256.1:0-4612 GCA_031362685.1 Vicinamibacteria bacterium
CATTCGGAATGCAGCCGAGCGCGCCAGCCTGCCCTGGGCCAGCCCGAAGCCTGGCCACGTAGCCATCTCTCGAGCCCCGGAGGGACTGCTTCGTCGTCTCCCTTCCGCTGTACTCCTCGCAGTGACGAAAAGTGCCTGAAATGGGGCGAACTCGAACGGGTTTCTCAGCAGGGACCCGTCGTTTGGAGTGGAGCGCGCGGCCTGGCCTCGGGCCACCGAAGCAATCTCCCGAGAGATTGCTTCAGGCCATGCGAACGGACAGCGGCCTTCGCAATGACGGTCATGGGGTTTCTTCCAACCGTCTCGGAGCGCGCAGCCTGGCCTGTACAGCGCGAAGCCTGCCCCCGGGGCGTCAACTGCTAAACTGCCTTTCAAATGTCGATCAACCGCAAGCTGATTCGTCCCGACATGTCGGCGGCCCGTCAGGCCGCGTCCGAGAGACGGAAGAAAGCCCCGCCGGTGGATACCGCGGCCGAGGCTTTCTACTATGTGAAGCAGATGGCCGGGAAGACGCCCATGGTGGTGGTCACCATGGACGGCGAGAAGCTGCTGGGCGTGATCGAGTGGTATGACGACGGCGCCATCAAGCTTCACCGCCGGGGCGCGCCGAATCTCCTCCTCATGAAACACGCCATCAAGTACATGCACAAAGAAGGCGACATGGGGACCCTCGACGAGACTCCCGAAGAGTAGCCGAAGTCCCCTGGAGCTTCATCCGAAATGTTCCCCTGGTTTGCCGGTATCGCCGGTCTTCTCATGCCGGGCGCCGGCCACGCCCTGGCCCGGTGCCGCGGCCGCGCGGCGGTCTATTTCATCTGCACGCTTGGGCTGTTCTGCTTCGGCGTCCTTTATGGCGCGCGACTCCAATTCCACATTGGCTTTGACGATCCTCTGGCCGTGGTGCGAAGCACGGCCCAGGTGGTGGTGGGGGCGCCCTATTTCCTGGCGCGCCTGCTCGGCCTCGGGCAGGACCCGGCTCTGATCACCCGCAATACCTTCGAATACGGAAGCACGTTCACCGAAGTGGCCGGCCTTCTGAACATTCTGGTCGCCCTCGATGCCTTCGACATCGCCGCGGGGCGGAAGAAGTAGGAAGCAACAACCATGGCCTTCTTCGAATCGCACCTGGTCGCCCTTTTCGTGTTCTCCGGTTTCACCTCCGTGGCCATGGGGACGCTGTCCGAGAGCACGCCGCGCGAGCGCGCGATCTCGGCCGCGAAGATGTTCGCGGCCTTTGTCGGGTCCACCTTCATCGGCGCGTGGATCATGCACTTCGTTCGATAGTTTTCGCTGGGAGGCGCCCTGGCCATGAAGGATCTGCGAATCGCGGTGGTGCCCGGAGACGGGATTGGGGTCGAAGTCACTCGCGAAGCCTGCGCCGTCCTGGACGCGGTGGCCGCGGTGTTCGACCGGAAGATCGCCCTGACCCGGTTTGACTGGAGCGCTGACGCGTATCTCCAGACCGGCGTGACCCTGCCCAAAGACGGCCTGAAGATGCTGGGCGAGAACTTCGACGGGATTCTGCTCGGGGCCATGGGCGATCCGCGCGTCCCCGACAACAAGCACGCGGTCGATATCCTGCTCGGCATGCGTTTTGGTCTCGATCTCTACGTGAACCATCGGCCGGTGAAGCTTCTGGATGCGCGGCTGTGCCCGCTCAAAGGCCTTGAACCGAAAGACGTCGACTTCGTGGTTTTCCGTGAGAACACGGAAGGCCTGTACGTAATGATGGGCGGAAACTTCAAGAAAGGGACGCCGGACGAGGTCGCGACCGACATCGACCTCAACACCCGCAAGGGCGTCGAGCGGATCATCCGCCACGCCTTCCAGTTCGCGCGCGCCACCGGGCGAACCAAGGTCGTGATGTCCGACAAGTCGAACGTCTTGATCCATGCGCACGATCTTTGGCAGCGCGTGTTCAAGGAGGTGAAGACGGAGTTCAGGGAGATCACGGCCTCTCACATGTACGTGGACAACCTGTCGCTGCAACTGGTGCGCGACCCGAAGCAGTTCGAGGTGATCGTGACCTCGAACATGTTCGGAGACATCGTTACCGACATCGCGGCCGGCCTGCAGGGCGGTCTGGGCATGGCCGCTTCCGGGAATATCCACCCGGGGAAGATCTCACTCTTCGAACCGGTTCACGGCTCGTCGCCGCCGCTTTCCGGCAAGAACATGGCAAACCCGATGGGCGCCATCCTGACCGCGGCGTTGATGCTCGATCACCTTGGCTTTAAGGACGAGGCGACGAGGATCGACACCGCCGTCGCGGACACCGTGGGCGCCGGACAGATCACGCAGGACATCGGCGGAAGGCTGGGCACAAAAGAATGCGCCGCCGCGATCGTCGGCCGAATCAAAGCCATCGCATAAGCGCGCCTGAGGCATCCGTTGATGGCGCTCGACCCAGCCTGGCTGCGGCCGAAGGAGGGCTTCATCGCCGGCTGTTCCCCTGGCGTCAAGTAGCATTCCCACATGTCCGACTCGACCGTTCGCTTGACTCCGGGCAAGCGAGTCCTCTTCCTCACGAAAGACCCCGAGACGGTTCGCCTTCAGCTTCGGGGGGAGTTGAATCTCCTGATGGCCGACGTCAAGGTCGATGATCTGATGGACGACATCAACACCGACGCCATGGCCCCCGCCTGGGCCTGCTTCGACTATCGACCGGAGGCTCTGGCGCGCAGCGCCTACGCCGGGATCACCGTGAACGGTGAGCGGCTTTTCTGGGACAACGCTCTCATCGAGGGCAACTTCGAAGTCATTGTTTCCGGGAAGCGCAAGGGCGTCGGCTCATCGCGCGAGCAGGCGGTTCAGGCCGAGAAGTATGCGGGAATCCGCATTGCCATCGCCGAGGGTTTTGCTCCGATTCATGCCCGCAACAACATCAACTCCGGGGTTCTGATGGCCGGTCACGATGTGCTCGTGAAGCTGCAGGCCGGGGAAGAGGTCCCTTTGGAAGCCTTCATGACCGGCCGTGATCCGGTGACCAGGCTCATCATCGAAGCCGGTGGCCTTTTCGCCTTTACGCGTGCGGTGGCGAAGGGCGAGGCGCAACTGCCGGCGCCCACGACGCTGGCGCGGCCCATGACCATCGCCGAGAAGATCCTTCTTTCGCGGATCGCCACGCCCGGCAAGCCTGCGGCCCTCAAGCCCGGCGACGCGGTGGCGGTGAGAGTTGATGGCGGCTTCTCCCACGACTTCACCTCGGCTCAGGTCCATTACTTCCTTACCGAGGAGTACGGCCCGGGCTACAAGCTCAAGAACCCGTCGAAGTTCGCGGTGTTCGAAGATCACATGCTCTACGCCCAGGAGATGCCGACGCTCGCGAAATTCAAGGAGAAGCTCATCGAGCAGAGCGAACGTCAGCGCGCTTTTCAGGCCGCCACCGGGGTCCGTGCGTTTCTGGCCAGGGATGGCGTTTCTCCGGGCATCTGCCATACCGTGGCCCGCGAGAAGATGATCGAACCCGGTGACTTCATTCAGGCCACCGACTCGCACACCTGCATGGGCGGCTCGCTCAATTCCCTGGCCTACGGTGTAGGCGCCACCGAGTACGCGGCGCTGGTCTATTCCGGGATCACCTTCATCGAGACCCCGGGGTCCATACGGTTCGAGATCACCGGCGCGCTTCGTCCCGGCGTCACCGCGAAGGACGTCATGCTCTTCATCCTGAAGGAGTACGCGAAGCCGGGGAAGACCCTCGATCTCGTGATGGAGTTCGGTGGTCCCGGCCTCGCCGCCCTCTCTCCCGACGAGCGCGCCACCATGGCCAACATGGCCACCGAATGCGCGGCCAAAGCGGGCGTCTTCGAGGGAGACCAGTCGACGGTCGACTGGATCGTGGCTCATCGGCCGGGCGCGGACGCGAAGCGGCTGCGTTCCCAGCTGGTGTCCCCCGACCCGGGGGCCGAGTACATCGGCGGAGTCCACCCCATCGACCTGGGGGCGATCGAACCCATGGTCGCCACTCCCGGCGACGCCGCCCGGGGAATCTCGTCTGATCCCACCAACGGCGCGCTGATCAAGGACATCGGAGTCGTGCGCATCGACATCGCCTACGGTGGCTCCTGCACGGCCGGCAAAGAGGAAGACCTCGACATGTACGCGCGGGTCATGACTCAGGCTCTGGCCGCCGGGAGGGGCGTCGATCCTTCCGTGAATTTCTTCATCCAGTTCGGGTCGGAGTCCGTCGAGGCCTACGCCACCGCCAAGGGCTACCTCGAGGTCTTCGCGAAGACGGGGGTGAAAGTGATCAAGCCGGGCTGCGGCGCGTGTATCGGATGCGGGCCGGGGATCTCGGAGACGAAATCGCAGGTGACGGTGTCGGCCATCAACCGGAACTATCAGAACCGTTCGGGCCCGGGCGCGCTCTATCTTGCTTCGCCGCTCACCGTGGCCGCGTCGGCGGTGATGGGGCGGATTGTTGCGTATGAGGAGGGAATGTTCTGAGGTTCGGCGACGGGGGCCACCACTACGAGGTCTGATAGTGGTTGAACGGGGTTGCTTCGTCGCCCGCCTTCGGTGGGCTCCTGCTGAAACCCGTTAAGAATGGTTCATTTCAGCCTATTTTCGTCACTGCGAGCCGCGCACGGACTTCGCCCGTGACGATTGG